>NZ_OY284434.1 GCF_958304185.1 uncultured Erythrobacter sp. | reverse complement strand
CGCTGCGCCTGCAATTCGCCCTTGCGCGCCTGATCGGCGGTCAGCCGGGCGCGCAGACGGACGACCTCGCTGGCGGCCTCGTCGGCAGCTTCGCGCGCGGCAATGACGTCGGCGTCCGGGTCGCCGCTCGCCGCAAGTTCGGTGCGGGCGCGGCCAATGCGCGCCGCTTCGCCTTCGATGCGGGCGAGGCGATGTTCCGCCTGCTCCACCGCCGCTTCGGCCACGCGCCATTCGGCTTCGACCCCGGCGTGATCGGCGGTGGCTTTCGCCAGCGCGAGTTCGGCGGCGCGGTGCGCGCGTTCGCGGTCTTCGGCTTTGTCGGCAAGGGCAGGGCGAGCAGCTTCGGCGTCGCTCACGGCGGCACGGCTCGCGGCGAGTTCACCGGTCAGTCGCCCCAGTGCCTCTACCGCCGCTGAGGTCAGCCGGTCAGCATCGGCGCGGTCTTCCTCCAACCGCCGCTGCTGGCGAGCGAGATCAGCGAGGCGGGTTTCGGCGGCCTCCAGCTTTTCGGCGAGCGCTGCCATGCGGTGCCCATGCGCGCTGGCATCATCGCGGCGGTCGGCAAGTTCATCGCGCGCTTCGGCCAAGGCATGGGCCGCGGCCGACTGCTCCTTCTGTGCAAGTTCCACGGCGGCTTGCGCCTCGGCGACCTGTGCGCTGGCGGTTTCGGCCGCAGCGCGCGCTGCCTTTGCCGCTGCCGCTGCCTCGCGCCAACGGGCGAATAGCAGGCGGGCTTCGGCGGCCTGAATCTTGTGGGTCAGTTCGGTGTAGCGTTCCGCCTGTTTGGCCTGCCGCCGCAGCGATGCGATCTGGGCGTCCAGCCCGGCCATCAGGTCTTCGAGGCGGGCGAGGTTCGCCTCGGCCCCCCTCAGCTTGCTTTCGGCGTCCTTGCGCCGAACGTGGAGGCCCGCGATCCCGGCGGCCTCTTCCAGCATCGCGCGGCGTTCGGCGGGCTTGGCGGCGATCACCTGCGCGATTTTGCCCTGGCTCACCAGCGCGGGGGAATGCGCCCCGGTAGCAGCATCGGCGAAGGTCAGCGCGACATCCTTGGCCCGCACATCGCGGCCATTGACCCGGTAAGCTGATCCCGCCCCGCGCTCGATCCGGCGGGTGACGACCAACTCCTCACCCGCATCATCCTGCGCGTGCAGCACCACTTCGGCAAAGTCGCGCGGGGGGCGGGTTGAGGTGCCCGCGAAGATCACATCCTCCATTCCGCCCGAGCGCATCGACTTGGCCGAGGTTTCCCCCATGACCCAGCGGATCGCTTCGAGCAGATTGGATTTGCCGCAGCCATTGGGGCCGACGACACCGGTCAGGCCGGGTTCAATGCGCAGTTCCGCCGGCTCGACGAAGCTCTTGAAGCCGCTGAGCTTGAGCCGGTGGATCTGCATCAGGCTGACGTTCGCCCCCGCCGGTCGGCCTTAGCGCGCGCCCGCGCTCTTGAGCACCGGCTCGACCACTTCCCAGGTCGTGCCGTCGATCTTCTTGCCGTTGAGGAAGAAGGTCGGCGTGCCTTCGATCTTGTCGTTGGTGTTATTGGCCTCGACCGTCTTAACCAGCGCTTCGATCTTGGCGGTGTCGGCGAGGCACGCACGGCCCTGATCTGCCGAGAGCCCGCGGGCGGCGAAGAATTCGAGCAGCCCGGTCGCCTCGGCAATCGCGACAAAGCGCTGATTGAGCGGCAATTGCCCGGCGGCCTCAACGCCCTGCGGATTGCCCTGAAGCCCTGCGAAGACAGCATCAAGGTTCTGCCACACTTCATCGGACAGCGGCTGCATCTGCTCCTTGGCTCCGCATTGGGCGAGGCCGGCGATCACCACGTCGAAGGGATTGAGGAAGGCTTCACGCAGTTCGAAACTGACAACGCCGCTGGCGACGTACTGGTTCTTGAGCGGCTCCTTGCCGGTCTTGGCAAAGGTCGCGCAGTGCGAACAGGTGTGCGAGGCATATTCCACCAGCTTCAAGGGCGCATCGGGGTTCCCCAGCAGGAAGCCGCCTTCGGGTGTGACGGTGACCGTCTCGGTCCACTTGGCACCAGCCGGAGCGGCGATTGCGGGCAGCGGCTCGCCATTCGCCGCGCCGTCGGCAGTGGCGGCATCATCGCAGGCGGCCAGCATCAGCGGTGCAAGAGCAAGCAGGGGGAGCGAAAACAGGCGGGAGACAGTCATCGTGGCACCAATCCTTGGGATGTCTAAGAGGGAGAACCTAGCCCCTCACGCCCCGATGCAGCAAGCACCCAGCAGTGAGGCTGTGAACAATTCGCTCAGCCGGGCGCGGGGCTGAATTTGGCCGAGAGCACCGGGTAGAGATCTTCCCAGCTGTGAACCTCGTTGAGCAGCTTGCCATCAAGCGCGAAGCTGGGGGTGCTGTTGACCCCAAGCTCATCAAAATCCGCGCGGCCATTGTCCAGCAACTGCTTGGCGGCGGCATCATTCATAACGCAGGCATCGAGTTCGGATTGCGACTGGCCGCGGTTGACGAGCATCATCGTCAGCCCGAGCGCGCTGGCCGCGTTCATCCGCCCCGCCTTGTCGCCCCGCAGCCAGGCCGTGCGCTGGCTTTCGGGCGCGGTGCGCGCTTTGCCCAGCCAATCGGACTGCGACAGCATCAGCGCCTGATGGCGGCCCTTGAACGCGGAAGGATCGCCGCATTGGGCGAGCAAAGTGACCGTCAGGTCGAGCGCGTTGCGGATCACCGGGCGCACTTCCAAGCTGATCTTGCCCGGCATCAACAGCACGAGTTCGAGCGCCGGTTCGCCGCGCGCGGCAAAATCGGCGCAGTGCGGGCAGGTGTAGCTGATGAATTCAACCAGCTTGGTATCCGCCTTGGGATCGCCGATCAGGTGGCCGCGATCCGTGCGCGCAATCGTTGTCTGCCAGTTGCCGGGATTGTCCTTCGACTGGAAGCTGCTGTCCGGGCGCGAGAGGTCTTGCTGCGCGAGCGCGGGGCCGGTCGTCAGAGCCAGCGCGGCAGCGGCAAGGAGGAGGGGCTTGATCATTGCGGGTCGTTTTCCTGTGAGGGGGCAGGTTCGCTATTGCCAAGGCTGCGGGCGAGCGATTCGAGCACGGTGCGCAGTTCGGGATCGCCGATATCGCGCAAGCTGTCGCCCAATTCCAGCGGGATCGGCTTGAGTGACGGTGGAGCCTTGGCGGGGCGGCCATCGGGCGGCGGCGTGACCGCGCCTTGGCGCAGCTTGACGCGGGCGACGGCGCGGTAGCCGAAGAAGCGGTTCACCCGCTCGATAATCTCGGGAATGACCTGCGTGATCAGCGGCGCATGGGCCGGGACGACCACCAGATCGAGAATGCCTTCCGCCTTCTCGCCCGGGGGGAAGCGGATCGCCTCGGGGCTGCACACGCGGGCGTGGTTGGGGCCGACGATTTCTGGCCAGCGGGTAACGACCGAGCTTTGCACAAATCCGAAGCGGCGAAAGGCGGTGCGGCCGATTTCGGGCATCAGATCGCCGATCGCACGCGCGCCTGTCCCGCGCGGGCGGGTGTAGGGCTTGATCGCAGCCTTTTTCGCCGGAGGTTTCTTGTCGCTTCCCATGTGTGCTTGCCCCATGCCATAGGCCGCGCGTGACTGCCAGCATCTCCGACAATCTGCTCGCGTGGTATGACAAGCACGCTCGCGATCTGCCGTGGCGCGTGCCGCCGGGCAGCGCGGCGCCGAATGACCCCGCCTGGCCTTACCGCGTGTGGCTGTCAGAGGTGATGCTCCAGCAGACGACGGTGGCAGCGGTGAAGTCGTACTTCGCGAAGTTTACCGCGACCTGGCCCACGGTCGAGGCGCTGGCATCGGCCTCAGACGAGGAGGTGATGGCGGCATGGGCGGGGCTGGGATATTATTCGCGCGCCCGCAACTTGCTCAAATGCGCCCGCGCCGTGGCCGAGTTGGGCGGCTTTCCAGATACCGAGAGGGAGCTGAGGAAGCTCCCCGGATTGGGCGACTATACAGCTGCCGCCATCGCCGCGATCGCCTTTGGGCGGCGCGCGGTGGTGGTTGATGCCAATGTCGAGCGGGTGGTGGCGCGGCTCTTTGCTATCGACGAACCTCTGCCCAAGGCGCGCAAGGCGATCCGAGCCGCCGCCGATACCATCACGCCGGACATTCGCTCAGGCGACTTTGCGCAAGCGATGATGGACCTCGGCTCCCACGTCTGCACCAGCCGCGCGCCGCGCTGCCTGCTCTGCCCACTGGCCGACGCCTGCGCGGGCCGCAAGGCGGGCGCGCCGGAGCGCTTGCCGGTCAAACCTGCAAAAAAGGCCGTGCCTGAGCGTCAGGGCATGGCGTTCTGGATCACGCGCGCTAGCGGCACCGAGGTGTGGCTTGTGACCCGGCCTGACAGCGGAATGCTTGGCGGGATGCGCGCGCTGCCGGACGACGGCTGGACGGCGCGCGCGGACGGATCAGCTGCGCCGCCGCTCGCAGGCGAATGGCGCAGCCTTGGCGCGGTGCGGCACGGCTTTACCCACGCCACCCTCACACTGACCATCACGGCTCTGGAAACGGCACAGGAGCCGGAGAGCGCGGGCACATGGTGGCCGGTCAGTCAGATTGGCGATGCGGGCCTCGCGACCCTTTTCGCCAAGGCCGCGCAGCTTGCGCTCGCCGCAGACTAAATGAGCCCGCCACCCAGCGTCAGACGCACGGCGGCAATCAGCAGCACCACGAGGCAGAAATTGCGCCCGCCATCCTTTGACGACAAGGCGCCAAGGATGATCCCGACCACAATCAGTGGCAGCGCAAACCAGTTGGCCCAGCCGAGCAGAGGAATCTGCGCCGGAATGACGATGATCAGGCTGACGAGGCCGATGAGATAGGCGAGAATATTGAGCATGTGTCTTATATGCGCAAGACACCTCGCGATTGCAACCCTTCCGATTGACCCCACGATTGACCGCCGCCGCCGCCTGCCGCAGACACTGCACCAAACCTCGCTTCGGAGATTCTCCTTCATGCCCGTTCACGACATCGCCTCAACCGCTCTCTCGCGCCGCGCCCTGTTCCGCCATAGCGCGCTGCTCGCTGGCGGGGCGGCGCTGGCCAGCCTGCCGTTTGGCCGTCAGCTGCTGGCTCACGATGTCGCCGAAAACTGGCCGAACGTGGCCGCGATGGCGAACCGTTACGTGTCCGAACGCAAGCTGGCGAACCTGCTCCTGACCTTCGGCTGGGGGCAAGAGGATCACGCCCACACCGTCGGCGGCGGTAACCTGTCGCTCGCCAAGCCGGGGGCGGTGGACGAAAACTCGCTCTACCGCATCTATTCGATGTCGAAGCCGATCACCGGCATGGCGACGATGATCCTGATCGACGAGGGCAAGCTCGGCCTCGATCAGCCGGTCGCCGAGATATTGCCCGCGTTCCGCGACATGCGGGTGCTGGTCGATCCAGCTGGTTCGCTCGACGATACGGTGCCGGCCAACCTCCCGATCACGATCCGCCAGCTGCTCACGCACACCGCGGGGCTGGGCTATCAGATCATCAGCAAGGGTCCGCTTCAGGCCGCTTACAACGAACAGGGTCTGGTCGGCGGGCGGGTCAGCCGGATGCCGATTCCCGGATTCCCGGTCGTCACCCCCGCGCCGGGCCTTGCCGCTTGGGCTGATCGTTTGGCCGAGCTGCCGCTGATGTATCAGCCCGCGACCAAGTGGAGCTATTCCTGCTCGATCGACCTGCTGGGCCGGGTGATCGAAGTGGTGAGCGGCATGGAGTTCGAGGCGTTTCTCAAGCAGCGCATCTTCGATCCCTGCGGCATGACCAGCACCTGGATGCAGGTCCCCGCCAGTGAGGCGCATCGCCTGACCGACAATATCGGCGTGCTGGGCGGTAATGTCTTCCCGCTCGATCCGGCGGCGAATTCGATTTACCTTGATGCACCCGAAGTCCCCGCTGGCGGCGGCGGGCTGGTGTCGAGCCCCAGGGATTACGACCGTTTCCTGCGGATGCTGCTCGGCTACGGCAGGATCGACGGCAAGTTCGTGATGAGCGAGGAAGCGGTGCGCGTGGGCGTGTCCGATCTGATCCCGGCGACGGTCGATCTCACGGGCAGCTGGCTGGAGGGCGAAGGCCACGGCGCAGGTGGCCGCTCGAAGGGCGCGACCTTCGGCTGGGGCGGGGCTGCGGGCACGCTGGCATCGGTCGATTTCGAGCTCAACCTGCGTTCGTGCCTCTGGACCCAGTATATGCCGTCCGAGGCCTATCCGATCCGCGACGAATTCATCGCCGCAATGGATGCCGACCTTGCCGCGATGCGCGCCAAGAAGAAGGCGGCCTGATGCACGCGCCTGCTGCTGCATTGCCAATGGCATTCTCGGGTTCGCCGCTCGACCGGGCGGATCATATCCGCGTTGATGACGAGGCGCTGGCGGGCCTGATGAACTGGCGCGCGCGGGTGCTGCTGCTCGACGGGCTGCTGCCGGGGGTGGACGATGTGGGCGGGTTAGTATGGGGCAGCCTTGCCGATGTGGCCGAGGATGCCGAGCTGGTGTTCCTCGGGATGATGGACGGCAAGGCGCATTTTGCGCCGGTGCCGCCTGCGGGCGCGGACGGCCCGGCCTATGCGCAGCCTGCGGCGTGGCAGCTGATGCAGCTGCTCTCGCCGCCCGATCTGGCGATCTATGGCGGGGCGCGGAGCCTCGTCGATTGGCACGCACGGCACCGCTTCTGCGCGCGCTGCGGCGGCGGCACGAAGCCGGTGAAAGGCGGCTGGCAGCGGCATTGCGACAATTGCGGCGCGGACCACTTCCCGCGCACCGATCCGGTGACGATCATGCTGGTCGAGCATGAAGACCGCCTGCTGCTTGGCCGCCAGCCGCGCTTTCCACCCAAGATGTATTCGGCGCTCGCGGGCTTCGTCGAACCGGGTGAAACCATCGAAGAGGCGGTGGCGCGCGAGATCCATGAAGAGGCGGGCGTCCGGGTGCGCGATGTACGTTATATCGCCAGCCAGCCTTGGCCCTTCCCGAGCCAGCTGATGATCGGCTGCACTTCAGTGGCGGATGATCCCGAACTCACCATCGACCGCACCGAACTTGAAGACGCGCGCTGGTTCACCCGCGCCGAGCTGCAAGAGGCGCGCGCGGCAGGGGAGCACGGCACCGAACTCCTCTACTTCCCGCGCCCCTTCGCGATTGCGCATCACCTTGTCGCCTGGTGGCTCGACCGTTGACCGCTGAGCGCCTCACCATCGACATCTATTCCGATGTCATGTGCCCGTGGTGCCTGATCGGCTACGGTCAATTGACCAAGGCTTTGAGCGAATTGGAGGGCGAAATCGCGGCGGAGATCCGCTGGCGGCCGTTCGAGCTGAACCCGCAGATGCCGGCTGAGGGCGAGGAGCAGGAAGCGCATCTCCAACGCAAATATGGTCGCCCCGCCGAGGAAGGCGCGCGACTTCGCGGCCAGATGAAGGCGATTGCGGAAGGCGCGGGCGTGTCGCTCTCCTACGAAGGGGAGGGCGAAGCGCCCCCAGCGATGATGTGGAACACGCGGGATTGCCACAAACTGCTCACCTTCGCGCTGGAGCAGGCCGGGCCTGAGGTGCAGACCGCATTGAAGCTCGCCCTGTTCCGCGCGCATTTCAACGAGCGGCGGAACCTCGGCGACCGGGGCGTGCTGCTGGACATTGCGGCGGGCGTCGGCCTGCATCGCGCGGCGGCCAAGGCCGCGCTGGACAATCCCGACCTCGAAGCCCGCGTCCTCGCGGAAGAGGCGCAGGCGTGGGACATGAACATCTCGGGCGTTCCCGCGATGATCGTGGAAGGCAAGTTCCTGATTCCGGGTGCGCAGTCGCCCGAGGTCTATGTGAATGCGTTGCGCCGCGTGGCCGAAAAGACGCGCGCGTCCCGATAAATCATCGTCATCCCGGCGCAGGCCGGGACCCAGTGCGGCCAGTGCTGCGCTTCGTGTCACTGGGCCCCGGCCTGCGCCGGGGTGACGGGAAGGTGACTAAACCAGCCCCAGCCGCTCCAGCTTCATCGCCAGCTTGCCGGGCAGCGCGTCGCCGATATCCTCGCCTGCCGCGAGATCCTTGGGTGCTTTCTCGTCCGTCAGATAGCGCCACCCCTGATGCGCGCGCTTGGCTTGTTGGTGGACACGGATCAGGGTGGGTTCGAGCACGATGTCCCAGCGCCCGTCATCGGTCTTCACGAAGCCGAGAATTGGTGAGCGCGCCACGATCGCATGGTTGATGATCCAGTAGAGCGAGCCGCCCACCACTTCCTCGTGCCGCGTGGGCCGGTTGCGGGTGGTGAGGCGGATCTCGCCTCGGCCCTCATACCAGCCTTCGAGATGATCATAGCTTTTCGCCCCGAAGGCGATCTTGGTCAGGTGAAGCGGCATGGGCCTGCAGTCACGCGCCCCTGCGCGCGTGTCAACCGGCGAGATAGGAGTCGAGCGTCAGTTGCAACTGGCGGATGCGGGCCTCCTGATAATTGCCGAGCGTCTGCGCGCCCTTGCGGGAGGCCTTGGCCCCGTCACGCTGAAGCGCGAGGTTATCGGTATCCTGATCGAGGATCTCCGCGAGCGCGAAGCCGGGGACGGTGGTGTAGCTGTCCTCAATCGCGAGCCGGATCGGGGTCGCGGGGGCGGGGCGCTCGCCGTCGGCGGGCAGCGGTTGGAGGACGAGGATTTCGTGCAGGCACTCGTCCGGCCCCAGCGGGCGGAAGCGGTAACACAGGCGGATGCTGATGCCGGGGAAGAAGAAGGCATTGGGGAACAGGAAATACTCAATCGAATCCATCATCTCGGTGGTGGAGACGTGCGACAGATCAGTGCTGAAGGCTGCGCCCAGTTCCTCGCGCAGCAGCCGCGCGTGTTCGGCGCGGGCCGAGGCACCCGGCGGCAGGGCGGCGGGATCGCGCCCGAGCTTGCCGAACAAGGTTTGCTCGCTGATGTCCTGCTTCAAGTGCGGGCTGGGCACGCCGATCGCATGGATGAAGCGCGAGACGTGCTTGCCGAAGATGTCGTATTGCGCGTTGGCGTCGGCGGCGGTGTATACCGCCTGTGCGTGGGTTTCGAGCACGTGGAAGGCTTCAAGGAAGGCCTCCATCGCCATCTTCCAGTTGGCGGGCAGCACCTTTTCGGTGTGAAGCGCGACATAGCGGTCATCCATCGGCCAGAGCTTGAAGTGCTCCGGCATCACCTCGAGCTGCTCGGCGAGCGGCGGGGGGCTGTCGCCCATGTGGATGAAGACGAACCCGCCCCAGGTGTCGCAGGCGACTTCATCGAGGCCAAAGGTGTCGTCCGACACGTGGGGAAAGTCCCAGCGGCAGGGGATTTCGCGCAAGCTTCCGTCAAGGTTCCAGCTCATCCCGTGGAACGGGCAGCGGATGTTGGCGCGCCTGACCCCGCGGGAGCCTTCGGCGGCGAACTTCATCCCCCGGTGCGGGCAGGAATTGATAAAGGCGCGGATTGCCATGTCTGCTCCGCGCACCACCAGCACCGAATGGTGCCCGACGTCATAGACGTAGCGGTCGCCGACGCCGGGAATGTGCTCTTCGCGGCAGGCCCATTGCCAGACGTTGGGCCACAGGCGCGCCATTTCGAGGTCGTGGAACGCCGGGTCGGTATAACGGGCAAAGGGGACGTCCTTGTCGCCAAGGAAGGTGTAGGCCTCCTCGCGCATGGCGGCAGGGGCATTGTCGCCGTCCGCATCAAGGATGTCCTGCATCGACGGGCCGGGGCAGCGCGCTTCGCCGGGGGCGAGGGCAGGGTCGGACGGGGCGGTCAGATCGGGTCGGGTCATGGCTGCATCGCCTCGCGGTTGTAGAGCGGATCGTCGGGCTTGCGCTGGCCCATGATGAAGGGCGCGACTGCGACCATGCCGTCGGTCGCGGGATCGTCGCGCACCCAGTCGACCAACTCGCTACGGTAGGCGAATTTCCAGACGCCATCGCGCCGCTCGTATCGGTCGACATAACGGCCCGCGATAAACAGATCGCGTGGGCTCCCGCTGTCATCGAACACGCGGTGGTAGGCCTGATAATAGACCTCGCCATAGGCCTCGTTAGGGCCGGTGAAGTCGATGAGATGCTGGCCGAGCATATGGTGGTTGCGCTGGTGCTCCTTGAGCATCTCCATGCAGAAGGCGGCGAAGTCTTCCGCCGGGCCACTGAACACCCCGTATTCGCACCGCGCCCCGGGCCAGAACTGTGCCAGCAGCAAGTCACCATCGAGCCGGTCGAGCCCGCGCATATAGAGCGCTGCAAGGTCGATAATGGCGAAGCGATCGTCAGCGGTGCCCATCATGCGATGCTCAAGCCGCCGTCGACGATGAACGGCGCGCCGGTGGCGAACTTGCTCTCATCGCTGGCGAGATAGACGACGAGGTGCGCAATATCCTCGACCTCGCCCATGCGGCCGATGGGCTGGGCGATGGAGAAGGCTGCGCGGGTCGCGTCGGGATCGGGGGTTCCGGCGATCACGCTTTCGACATTGGGGGTCAGGATCGTGCCCGGCTGCACCGAGTTCACCCGCACGCCGTTCTTTTCGCGCGCGCAGTACAGCGCGATGCTCTTGGTCAGCGTCACCACTGCCGCCTTGGCGCTGTTATAGGCGGCCAGATCGGGGGAGGGCTTGTTGCCCGCCGCGCTGGAGAAGTTGACGATAGACCCGCCGCCGCTCTTGGCCATCAACGGGATCGCCGCCTTGCAGCCCATGAAGATCGAATCGACATCCACCGTGTAGCAGCGCTTGAAATCTTCGGGCGAGATGTCGGCAATGGAGCCGAACACCGTGATCGCGGCATTGTTCACCAGCACGTCGAGCCGCCCGTGGCTGGCTTCAACCTCGGCAATGATCGCCTGCCAGCGCGGCCAGTCGGTGACGTCCTGATGGAGGTAATCGCAGCCCAGTTCCGCTGCGGTCGCGCGGCCCGCTGCCTCGTCAATATCGGTGATGATGACAGTCGCGCCCTCGGCCAGCAGGGCCTTGGTCGCCGCCTTGCCCAGACCCATCGCGCCGCCTGTCAGCAGCACCACTTTGCCTGCCACACGTCCTGCCATCACTCTCTCCCATTATTGTTTGGAAGAGAGTTAGAACGTGGCCAGACCCATCGCCACTGCCAAACCTAAGAAGGCGAAGAAGCCCATCGAATCGGTGATCATGGTGACAAACACGCTGGAGGCGACCGCCGGGTCTTGATCCAGCCGTTCGAAAATCACCGGCACGGCCACGCCCGCAATGCCGGCAATTGCGATGTTGATGATCATCGCCATGCCGATCACCAGACCCATCATCGGAGTGAACAGGATGCCGGTCGCCGCCCCGATCAGCATTGCAATCGTCCCGCCATTGAGCAGTGCGACGCGAAATTCGCGCCACAGGATGCGCTTCGTGTTTGACCGGGTGAGCTGATTGGTCGCAATCGCGCGCACAGCCACGGCCATCGTCTGGGTGCCCGCATTGCCACCGATGCTGGCGACAATCGGCATGAGGATCGCGAGCGCCACCAGCTGTTCGATCGCCGCGCCGAACAGTGCGATGATCGAGGAGGCGATTACGGCGGTGCCGAGGTTCGCGATCAGCCACCGCACGCGGGCGGTATAGGCTTCGCGGATCGGCTCGTTGATGTCGCCATCGCCCGCGCCGGACAGCAGCAGCGCATCCTCGCCCGCTTCTTCGGAGATAATGTGGACGATGTCATCGACCGTCATCTGGCCGACCAGCCGCCCGTTTTCATCCACCACGGCGGCCGAAATCAGGGCGTATTTCTGGAACATCAGCGCGGCTTCTTCCTGATCCATCGTCACCGGGATCAGAGTCTGGTCACGCTTCATCAGGTCAGTCAGGCGCACAGAGCGCGGCGTCGTGAGGATCCAGTTCAGCGCGCAGGTGCCGACCGGATGGTGCCTTTCGTCGATCACGAAAACTTCGAAGAAGTCATGCTCAATATCGCCGTTTTCGCGCAGGTAATCGATGAGATCGCCGACGCTCATATGTTCTGGGACCGCAACGAAGTTACGGCTCATCAACCGGCCGGCGGTCTCTTCAGGATAGGCGAGCGCACTGGAGACCGCCGCGCGGGTTTCCGGCTCCAGCTCGGCCATGACCGCGCGCTGATCGGCTTCGTCGAGATCCTCGATCAGCTGCACCGCATCGTCGGTGTCGAGCTGTTCGGCGATCACTGCGACGGCCTGCGCGGACAGCGTGTCCATCAGGTCTTCGCGGACATAATCGTTGAGTTCCGCGACCACATCGCCGGTCATCAGATCGCTGATCGCGGAGGCAAGCTGCGCGCGTTCGCGTGGTTCCAGCAGTTCGATCAGGTCGGCGATGTCGGCGGCGTGGAGCGGCTCGACCAGATCGTAAACCGCGCCCTTGTCGCGCGCGGCCAGCGCATCGTGAACCGCGCTGACGAAAGAGGGCTTGAGCCGGTTTTCCTGGTCATGGCGTTCATCATTGACCCGGTCATCCGGACGCACTTCGCCCTCACCGTGATCGGCGAGGGCAAGGTCGTCGTCGTGGATGCGATCTTCGGCCATGTCAGAGGCGTTTACGGAGCGACCTATGAAAAGCAAGCGGGGAGGGTGACAGGCTCGCCACGACCGCTATAGAACCGCCCAAATTCTTACTCGGAGACAGACTAATGGCTGATACCCTCACCTTCACCCTCGACACCGGCGCCGAAACGGATGGGGGCGAACCCCGCGACGTCGTGATCAAGCTGCGCCCTGATCTCGCCCCCGGCCATGTCGCGCGCATCACCGAACTGGCGAGCGAAGGCTTTTATGACGGCGTGATCTTCCACCGCGTCATCAACGGTTTCATGGCACAGGGCGGCGACCCGACCGGCACCGGCATGGGCGGCAGCGACAAGCCTGACCTCGCGGCCGAATTCAACGCCGAACCCCACGTCGAAGGCGTGTGCTCGATGGCCCGTTCGCAGAACCCGAACAGCGCCAATTCGCAGTTCTTCATCTGCCTTGATGATGCGCGCTTCCTCGACAAGCAGTACACCGTGTGGGGCCAGGTCACGAGCGGCATGGAACACGTCCACGCCCTGCCCAAGGGCGAACCGCCGCGCAGCCCCGGCAAGATCGTCAAGGCGACGGTGGCCTGAGGGGGACCGAGGGGCCCAGGGGGTGAAAATTCGTTCGGGGGCAGTGGCCGTGTGCGCACTGCTGCTGGGAGCCTGCGCCACTGTGCCCGACATCACACAGTCGCGCTCGCCCTGCCAGCTTGAGCCTGGCGGGTGGTGCGGCTTTGTGCGGGACGCTGCGGTCGAGGCGTGGCCCTATGTGGTCGCCTCGACCAACGCCTATACCGGCGACGATGACCTTTTCGCCAAGCCTGGCCGGGTGCTCCAACGGGTCGAGCATATGTCGATTGCGCCCGAGGATGCGGGGAAGGGCTTCAGTTACGAGCTGTTCAACCAGTATGCGCCGGGTTCGGGCAGCGATGCGGCCCGTCGGCCCGTTGCGCGGGTGCTCGCCTTCCGAGGCACCGATTTCAAAGGCCTCTCCGACATCTTCTTCGGCACATTGCGCAATGACCAGATCGAACTGGCGCTGCGCTATTTCGATGCCGAACGCGAGCGTATGGGCAATGATCTCCCGTGGGTGGTGGTCGGCCATTCATTGGGCGGGGCGCTGGCGACAGAGGTGTCTAACGCGCATCCAGAAGTGCGCGCCTTCCTGTTCAACACCTCGCCCTTCTACCGCGACGAAGTGCGGGCCAATGCCCTGCGGCGAACCGTCTTCAACGAGCGCGGCGAGATCCTGCGGCGATTTGCTCGCAGCAGTGAGCCGCCTGCGGCCAATGTGTTCACCATCAATTGCGAGCCGCGCAAGGGCAGCATCACCAAGCATAAGGTGCGTCCACTGGCCGATTGCATCACCTGGATCGCGGCCTATGGCAGCCGCGACGCCTTTGAGGTGATGAAGGCCAACGGCATCACCAAACCTTTCGTGGAGTGCGGGCCGGAGGACAAGCCGCACCCCGGGCCGGGCACCAAGCCGGAAGAGCCCTGCGTCCACAACAGCCTGCGCGAGCCCGAGGGCAAGCGCAAGTAACCGCCGGGCGCAGCGGCGATTGAACGCTCGGGCCATCGGCGCTAAGGGCGCGGGCCTGATGAAACCTGCCTCCGGCCCTCCCAAGACTTACCGTGTCAAAAGCTTCGGCTGCCAGATGAACGTCTATGATGGCGAGCGGATGGCGGAGCTTTTGGGGGACCGCGGCATTGCGCCCGCGCCCGAGGGTGAGGACGCTGATCTGGTCATCCTCAACACCTGCCACATCCGCGAGAGAGCCGCCGAGAAGGTCTATTCGGACATTGGCCGTCTGGTCTTTGCAGGCAAGCAGGCCGGCAAGCAGCCGCTGATCGCGGTCGCGGGCTGTGTTGCTCAGGCCGAGGGCGAGGAGATCATGCGCCGAGCGCCTGCGGTTAGCATCGTGGTCGGCCCGCAGGCCTATCACCGCCTGCCGGAGATGCTTGGGCAAGCGGTGCAGGGCAAACGCGCGACCGATACCGATATGCCCGCCATCGCCAAGTTCGACGCGCTCCCGCAGCGCAAGAAGCGTGGCCCCAGCGCGTTCCTGACGGTGCAGGAAGGCTGCGACAAGTTCTGCACCTATTGCGTGGTGCCCTATACCCGAGGTGCGGAAATCTCGCGACCCTTCCCGCATCTCGTGGCCGAGGCGCAAAAGCTGGTTGAGGCGGGCGCGAAGGAGATTACGCTGCTCGGCCAGAACGTCAACGCGTGGCGCGGCGAGGACGACAAGGGTCGCCGCACCGGGCTGGCAGGCCTGATCCACGCGCTCGCCCGGATCGATGGGCTGGAGCGCATTCGCTACACCACAAGCCACCCCAACGACATGGACGATGCGCTGATCGCCGCGCATGGCGAGGTGGATAAGCTCATGCCCTATCTCCACCTGCCCGTGCAGGCGGGGAATGACCGCATCCTCAAGGCGATGAACCGCCAACACACGGCGGAGAGCTATCTGAGGGTCATCGAACGCTTTCGCGCGGTGCGGCCCGATATCGCTCTGTCAGGCGATTTCATCGTCGGCTTCCCGGGCGAGACCGAGGCGGAGTTTGAAGACACGCTGCGGATCGTCGATGAAGTCCGCTACGCCGCGTGCTTCAGCTTCAAATACTCGCCGCGGCCCGGCACGCCTGCTGCGACGATGGAGGGGCAGATTGCGCCAGACGTGATGGCTGACCGCCTCCATCGCTTGCAGGCCCGCCTCGCGCATCACCAATATGCCTTCAATCAGGCGAGCGTTGGCAAGACCTGCTCGGTCATGATTGATCGCACGGGCCGCGACCCCGGCCAATGGCTCGGCAAGTCGCCGTGGCTGCAATCGGTGTGGTTTGAGGGTGACTACGCGATTGGTGATTTGGTCGAAGTGACACTCGCCGACGCGGGGCCGAATTCGCTCAGGGGCGTAGTGACCGCCCGCGCCTGAGAGTGCGCTACCGGCTCGCGACCTGCTCGGCTTCCTCCAGCACTTCAGCGGCAAAGGCGGTGCGCGGCAGTTTGTAGAGCGATGTGAGATAGGCGCGGTCGGCGCGGGTCATCTCGCTCGGGGCCTTATCCGGGGCAGCAAACAGCGACAGGATCGTGTCGGGCGCCCGCGCGTCATCAGCAGCAAGCTCTCCGGTCGGGGCGAGCAGGCGCAGGCTGGCGTAGTCTGCAATCTGCACGGGGCTAAGACCGTCAATCGCCCCTGCCTCAATCACCACCAGCGTGCTCAGCATATCCTCCGGCGTGCGGACGTATGCGCGTTCCTTTGTCCAGTTTTGAGCGCTGTCCAGCCACGGCGCATCACCCTCCATGATCCGGGGGGTCGCTTCGACGGCCTGGAACACATAGGCCGGATCGCGCCCGGCGAGCGCGGCGTCAATTTCGCGCTCGCTCATGCGCCGGAACACCTTCCGGCCCTCGGCGCGATAGGCGGAAATCTGGTTGAAGGCATCGTCCGAGAATGTGACCAGTGCATTGGGCTTGCATCCAGCGCGGCGGGTTTTGACACCGGCAGCCTTGGCATTGTCGATGATGCGCTTGGCGACGGTTCGCGCGAAGGCTTCATCCTGCGCCGCAACGGCCAAGCAAAGCGGTGAGCGGAGGCGGGCAAGCGGACGCCGTTTGGCAGGTTCGCCAGCTATCGCGTTGGCCAGTGCAATTGGGGCCAGTGCAATCGGGGGTGTCCTGTCTGTCGCCGCGCTTTCGGCCTGGCTTTCCTGTGCTGCGACAGGGCCGCTGAAGGCGGCAGCGGCCACCAAGGCGAAGAACGTGTAGCGGTGCTTCATCAGGACGACTCCTTCTTCAAAAGATCAACACTTTAGCCATGAATGCCGGATGAACCGGGCGTTCCGAAAGGCACCGCGTCAGGCCGGCCCGATAGCAATCACATGGCGTTTCGATGACTATCCACCACCATCTCGCCGCAGCCTGCTTGCTTTGCGCGAAGGGCCGCTTACCCTCACGACTCATGGACGAGGGACTGTCCCTTGGCCGCAGCCAAAGGAACCTATGGGCCGACGACCCTCCCGTGCCGGACACCCGGCGCTCTCGCCTGATCCGCGCGGCATTCCTGAACCGCGGCGCGCGCGCGTTGATCTGACCTTTGAGAACCAGGCGCTATTGGGGCCGTTGTTCGGCCAGTTCGATGCCAATCTGGTGCAGGTGGAAAACCGGCTCGGCGTTTATATCCACGCCCGCGGGCATCAGGTGGTGATCGAAGGCCCTGAAGATGACGTCGCCCGGGCGCGCGAGACATTGAAGACCATGTATGACCGGCTGGCGCGCGGTGAGGCGCTGGATGCTGGCGCGGTGGAGTCGATGATAGCGATGTCGGCTGAACCGACGCTGGAAGGGATCATCTCGGGCGACATGGATGCGCCGCCGATCATGATCCGCACGCGCAAGAAAACGATCGTGCCGCGCTCCGCGACCCAGATCGAATATATGCGGTCGCTGGCGAAGGATGACATCATCTTCGCGCTTGGCCCGGCGGGGACGGGGAAGACCTATATCGCGGTGGCGCAGGCGGTCAGCCAGCTGATCACCGGGAGCGTCCAGCGCCTGATCCTGTCGCGCCCGGCGGTGGAGGCGGGGGAGAAGCTCGGCTTCCTGCCCGGCGACATGAAGGAGAAGGTCGATCCCTATCTGCGGCCGCTGTATGATGCGCTGAACGACTGTATGCCGCCCGAACAGGTCGAGCGCAGGTTGGCGAATGGCGAGATCGAGATCGCGCCCATCGCCTTCATGCGCGGGCGGACGCTGGCGGACAGTTTCATCATCTTGGACGAAGCGCAGAACACCACGCGCGAACAGATGAAGATGTTCCTCACCCGCTTTGGCCAGAACAGCAGGATGGTGGTGTGCGGCGATCCCCGTCAGGTCGACATTCCCGGCGGGCCGCGGATGAGCGGGCTGAATGATGCAGTCGAGCGGCTGGAGGGGATCGACGGCTTCGGCACCATCCGCTTCACCGCCGCCGACGTGGTGCGCCACCCGATCGTGGGCCGCATCGTCGAGGCTTACGAGGGCGGCGGCGAGGAGGGCTAGCGGCTCTGCGGCGCGCAGTTGTTCGATGAGCGATGCAGTCAGCCCGACGAAACCGCGTTGTGCGGATCGGGGCTGACTGTTAGCAACATAATGATTTTACGGCCGCCACTGGCGAAGTTTTGTTCTGGGTCCGACGGTCTGAACAAGGCTTTTGATATGCGCGGCAACACAGGGGCGGGCGTCGTGGTTCATCACCAATTTCGGGATTGCGCATGACCGCTTATCGTCCTTCGGGCCGAGCTGCCGTAATGCGCGGGTTTGTGCCGCTGTCGCTCGCCGCGCTCGCTTTGTCCGGTTGCGCCATTCCCCGCGCCGCGCAGCCGGCGATGGCCAGCGCTCAGGCAATCCCCGACCAATGGGTTCTGGCCGAGCCTGCCGGGGCCGACATTCCGCTGGATCGCTACTGGGTGCTGCTGAACGACCCCTTGGTCGAGGAATTCGTCGCGCAGGCGCAAACCAGCAACCTCGATTTGACGCAGGCCGTGACCCGGCTGCGTGCGGCACGGGCAGGCTTGCGGCAGGCCCGCGCGGCCCGTTTGCCGCAAATCACCGGTAGTGGCGGTGCAAACCGCGACGTTGGCGATTTTGCCAGCAATGATGTGCAGTTCTCAGCTGGCGCAGATCTCGCGTGGGAAGCAGATGTGTTCGGGCGGCTCGATGCCTCGGTCGATGCCGCACGCAATGATCTGCAATCGGCGGGCTATTCGGTCGGCGATCTGGAACGGGTGATCGTCGCGCAGGTGGCAAGTCAGGTGGTGACCGCGCGCTCGCTCGCCGCGCAGCTGGCAATCGCGCGCGAGACGCTCGCCAATCAGGAGGACAATCTCCAGATCGCGCGTTGGCGCAATCAGGCCGGATTGGTCGACAGCCTCGACGTTGAACAGGCCCGCACCCAGCGCGCCCAGACTGCGGCAAGTATCCCACTGCTGGAGGGCGATCTGGTGGCCGTGGCGAATGCGATCTCGACCCTGATCGGCGAACCGCCCGGCCGCGTCTATCGCGCCCTGACCGAAGCGCCGCGCGCCGTTCCTGTGCCGCCGACCGATGTTGCGTTGTCGGCTCCGGCCGACATGCTGCGCCGCCGCCCCGATGTGAGCGGTGCAGAAGCGCGGCTGGCCGCCGATCTCAACCGAATTGGCGTGGCCCGCGCGCAGCTTTACCCGCTGGTGCGGTTATCCGGCACAATTGGCACCAGCGCCACCGATGTGGGCAGCCTGTTCGACCTCGTCACCGGCAATATCTTCGCGGGCCTCACGCAGCTAATCTTCGACGGCGGCCGCGTGCGGGGGCAGATCGAGAGCGCCGAGGCGATTGCAGATGGCTCGCTCGCGGCATGGCGGCAGAGCATTCTCGTGGCGCTCGAAGAGGTCGAAAGCGCAGGCGTTGATCTTGAGACCAGCGGCACGCGGGTCACGGCGCTTATCGAAGCCAGCGACGGCGCGCAGAATGCCGCGATCCTTGCCCGCAGCCAGTATCAGGCCGGGCTGATCGATTTTCAGACGCTGCTGGTGACCGAAAGCCAGCTGCTGAGCACGCGCACCGCCGAGGTCAACGCCCAGGCCGGACGCGCGCTCGCCTTTATCAGCTTGGCGCGCGCGCTGGGCGGGGGATGGTCGGTGTCCGATGGCGCTGGCCTTGAAGACATTGCGGCGAGGGAGCCCAGCAAGTGATGGATCTGAGCAAGCCGGACGAGCAGCCAAGCGTCGATGAATTCCTCGGCACCAAGCCGCGCCCGCGCTGGCGGCGGTGGATGAAGTATTGGCTGCCCGGCCTGATCGTACTGCTGCTGATCCTCGGCATCGCGCAATGCACCGGGGAAGCGCCCAAGCCTGACTATATCACTGCGCCGGTAGCGCAGGAATCGCTGTCGCTGTCGGTCACCGCGACCGGCAACCTGCGCCCGACCAATCAGGTCGAGGTCGGCGCTGAAGTCACGGGCCCGCTCGACAGCGTGCTGGTCGACGTCAACGACCGTGTGACCAAGGGGCAGGTGATCGCGGTGATCAATACCGAGATCATCGACCAGCAGATCGCCCAATCGCGCGCCAACCTCAATGCCGCGCGCGCCGCGCTGGCGCAGGCGCAGGCGACGATCGAGATTGATCAGGTCCAGCTTGCCCGCCTTGAGGAAGTGCGCCGCCTGTCAGGTGGGCGCGTGCCTTCGCAGATCGAGGTTGAGCGGGCCGAGGCCGCCGTGGCGCGGGACCGCGCGGCGGTCGCTTCCGCACGCGCCAATATCGAAGCGGCGCAGGCATCGCTGAACGGCAACCTCACCACCCGCACCCGCGCGGTGATCCGGGCGCCTGTCACCGGCGTCGTGCTCGCCCGCCGGGTGGAACCGGGGCAGACCGTGGTTGCCAGCTTCAACACCGTGACCTTGTTTGTGATCGCCGAAGACCTGTCCGCCATGCAGTTGCGCGTGTCGATTGACGAGGCCGATGTGGGGCAGGTCAGGCCGGGCCAGAAGTCGACGTTTACTGTCGATGCCTATCCCGGCCGACAGTTCCCGGCGACGGTCGAACGGGTCGATCTGGCATCGACCGGCACGACCCAGGCCGCGGCGAGCGGCGGCACCGGAGCCGCAGCTACGGGCGGAACAGTCGTCAGCTATGAAGCGCGGCTTACCGTGCAAAACCCCGATGGCCTGCTGCGCCCCGGTATGACCGCAACCGCAACCATCGCAACCCAGAACACCGGCCGCGCGATGCTGGTGCCCAACGCAGCGCTGCGTTTCCGTCCGGAGACCGAGGAGGAAGCCGCCGGCGGCGTGTTCAATCCGCAGATCGGGCTTGAAGATGGCAAGCAGCAGGCCAGCATCGGCGAAGGCAGCCGCCAGCTGGTGCAGGTGCTGCAAGCCGATGGTACCTTGAAGGCCGTCGAAGTCGTGACCGGCCGCAGCGACGGGCGGCGGACTGTGGTCACCTCCAAGGGGCTTAAGCCGGGGATGAAGGTCGTCACCGGGATCAAGGCGGCGGCCCAGTGACAGCAGAACCCCTGATCCAGCTGGAAGGCATCACCAAGACCTTCGGCAACGGAGCGGCGGCGTTTCAGGCGCTGAAGGGGGTGGACCTTACCATTGAACGCGGCGAGTTCGTCGCCATCATGGGCCCGTCCGGGTCGGGCAAGTCGACGACGATGAACATCCTCGGCTGCCTTGATGTGCCGACGGGCGGCGTCTTCCGGTTTCGCGGAGTCGAGGTGCAGAAGCTCGACCGCGATCAGCGCAGCCTGCTGCGCCGCCGCTATCTCGGTTTCGTGTTTCAGGGCTTCAACCTGCTCGCTCGCACGACCGCGCTCGAGAATGTCGAGCTGCCGCTGCTCTATCGCGGCGAGAACAAGACCCAGCGGCGGGAATCCGCCTTGCGGGCGCTTGATCAGGTCGGGCTGGTGCCGTGGGCTTCGCATACCCCGGCCGAACTGTCCGGCGGACAACAGCAACGCGTCGCCATCGCGCGGGCGCTGGTGACGCAGCCCGATGTGCTGCTGGCGGACGAGCCGACCGGCAACCTCGATAGCGAACGCTCGGTCGAGATCATGCAGCTGCTGCAACGTCTTAACGGTGAGGGCATCACCGTGCTGATGGTCACGCACGAGGAGGAAATGGCCGCCTACGCCAAGACCATCGTGCGCTTCCGAGACGGGCTGGTCGAACGGATCGAGCGCAGCGCGCGTGCCGTGGCAGGCAGCCTCGTCTGATGCTCGGATCGACTCTCCTCTTGGCGTTGCGCGAAATCCGCCGCCACATCCTGCGTTCGATCCTGACGACGCTCGGGATCATTATCGGGGTTGCGGCGGTGGTGACGATGGTGACGCTCGGCAACGGCGTCACCGCTTCTGTGCAGGAAGAGATTTCCTCGCTCGGCGCGAGCAATTTCATCGTCTTCCCGGTCCGCACTGACCGCGGCACGATCCGTCCGTTCGACGAGGCAGATGTGAAGGCGGTCGAGCAGCAAATCGCCGGGGTGACAATTGCGGCCGGCACCGTCGCCGCAAACGCCACAGCCTTCTACAACGGGCAGGACTGGGACACACGGGTCGTCGGCTCGAATAACGACTTCCTCGATGCGCAGTCGATCACGGTCGAAGAAGGCCGCCCCTTCAGCAAGGACGAGGAAGAGGCAGGCAAGAACGTCTGCTTGCTCGGCCTCAAGGTGCGCGAAGCGATCTTTGTGCCCGGCACCAGCCCGATCGGCGCGCGGATGCGGCTCGGCGATGTCTCGTGTCAGGTGATCGGCGTGATGGAAGAACGCGGGCAGGGCGGTAACGGCGCAGATGATGATGATGCGGTCTATCTGCCGCTCAAGAACGTGCAGCGGCGGTTCCGTGGCAACGAAAACCTCGATTACTTCGTGGTGAAGTATGACCCCTCCTATGCGCCGTCTGTCATTCAGGATTCGCTGGTCGATCTGCTGCGTGAGCGCCGCCTGTTGCAAGGGGAGCAGCCCAACGACTTCAACGTCATCGACACCGCGCAGGTCAATCAGGCCTTGGGCGCAGCGACTGGTGCGCTGACCGCGATGGTCGCGGTGATCGCCTCGATCAGCCTCTTGGTGGGCGGGATCGGGATTATGAACATCATGCTGGTGTCTGTGACCGAACGGACCCGCGAAATCGGCATCCGTCTGGCCATCGGCGCGTTGGCGCGGGAGGTGCGCTTGCAGTTCTTGACCGAGGCCGTTGTGCTCTGTGCGCTGGGCGGATTGGTGGGGATTGCCCTGGGCTTCGGCGCCTCGATCGGGCTCGCAGCGGCTATCGATGTGCCGTTCGTGTTTGATCCGATGATTAATGTCGTGAGCTTCCTGTTTGCCGCCGGAATGGGGATCGTGTTCGGTTACTACCCCGCCAGCCGTGCGTCCAAGCTCGATCCGATTGACGCGCTGCGGCACGAGTAGGCGGCCTCGTAACGCAGCGCGGCGTTTCGCAGCAGCGCTTTCCGCGCTAAGGCCCGCGCCATCATGCAACTCGACATCGACATCGAAGACTGGCCTGCGGGCGACTGGGAAGCGCTGGCAGAGCGCGCCGCTCAGGCGGCGGGAGACGGCGAACCGTTACTCGCCAACCCGCGCCTGATCGTCAGCCTGCTGTTCACCTCCGATGCCGAGGTTCACACCCTGAACCGCGAATGGCGCGCGCGCGACAAGCCGACCAACGTCCTCAGCTTTCCGATGCTGGAACCCGAGGAACTCGAAGCCCTCGCATCAGATGGCCCGCCCGAAATGCTCGGCGACATCGCGCTGGCGCATGAAACCTGCGCACGCGAAGCAGCGGAGAAGGGCGTGACGCTTGAAGCCCATGCCGCCCACCTCATCGTCCACGGACTGCTCCATCTCGCCGGTCACGATCATGTCGACAGCGACGCCCAGGCCGAGGCGATGGAGGCCTTGGAGACAGCGATACTTGCCAAACTGGGCATCGCTGACCCATATGACGCTTGAAACTGCATAGGAGCCCCATTCAAGGCCATGGCCGATTCCCATTCGCCCGCATCTCAATCCGGAGACGCGGACAGTAGCAGCGGCCTATGGCCTGTGCTGCGCAAGCTCCTGAAGCTCGAAGGCGCCCGCTCCCTGCGCGAGCAGCTTGAAGAGGCCATCGACGAGCACGAGGACGAAAACGGCGGCCCCGGTTCCGATACCGGCGGCAGCGGCGGGGGTGACCTGTCGCGGGTCGAGCGGCAGATGCTGCGTAACCTCCTCCACTTCTCCGAACATGATGCCGATGATGTCGCTGTGCCGCGCGGTAAGATCATCGCGGTCGATGCGTCGATCAGCTGGGAAGAAATGGTCGCCGCCTTCAGTGAGCATGGCCATTCGCGGATGCCGGTCTATCGCGAGACGCTCGATAGCGTGGTGGGCATGATCCACATCAAGGACGTGTTCCCCTTCCTTGCCAACGGCACACCGCCGCCGGCTGACTGGACCACGCTGATGCGCCAGCCGCTTTATGTGCCGCAGGCGCGCGGCGCGCTGGACGTGCTCGCCGATATGCGCACCCAGCGCGTGCACCTTGCCATCGTGCTCGATGAATTCTCGGGGACTGACGGGCTGATCACGATCGAGGATCTGGTCGAGGAAATCGTCGGCGAAATCGAGGATGAGCACGACGAGACACCCGAAGAACTGATCGTCCCCATCGGCGAAGGCATGTGGGACGTGGACGCCCGCGCAGAGCTTGATGACATTGCCGAGCGGATCGACCCGCGCCTCGCCGAAGTGGCGGAATCGGTAGACACGCTGGGCGGCCTCGCCTTCGTGCTGGCCGAGGCTGTGCCGGCTGTGGGCACCGTGCTGGAACATCCGAGCGGTTGGCGGATTGAGGTGACAGCGGGTGACGAAACCCACGTCACACGGCTGCGTTTGCACCCGCCGGAAGATGCAAGTGAGATGCAATAGGCGCAACTTTTTCGCCCTCCACGCATTTTTTCTTCGATTTTTTGCATCCAATCGGCGTCTCGGGCGTATCTCACCCTACCAAGGAGAGAGTTCATGCCTGCACGTCGTCTTCCCCCCCTGCGCGCGCTTGAAGCCTTCATGCGCACGGTTCGTCTGGGTTCTGCCCGGGCGGCGGCGGAGGAGATCGGTCTCAGCCCCTCGGCGCTGTCGCGGCGGATCAGCAATCTCGAAGAATTTGTCGGCAAGAAGCTGTTCACCCGCGCGCGTCAGTCGATGCAGCTGACCGATGAGGGCCAGGCCTTCTACGAGGCGGTGAACCCGCACATGGAAGCATTGGCTCGCGCGGTGGAGAGCCAGTCGGACAATATCGCGCTGCTGCGCCTGCGCCTCGGCGTGCTACCGATGTTCGGCAGCCAGCGCCTGTTCCCGCGGCTGGGCGAGCTGCGCAAGCGCCATCCTTTGCTGCACATCGACATCGACACCGCCCCGCATCTCGAGGACCGCGTTGGCGACACGCTGGATGCCGCGATCATCCTGTCACGCGGCCCGGCGAGCGGGCTGCACGCCGTCCGGCTCGATCATAATCTCGTCCATGCGATCTGTTCCAAGGACACCGCCCGCGCGATCGGCCCGGACATCACTCCGGACGTGATGACCAAGCAGACCTTCCTGATCCACAACGAACTGCCCGAAAGCTTCATGGCGTGGAAGAAGGCCAATGGGCTGGAGCAGATGGACCCGGCCGCGATCGACCACTACGATTCTGGTGCGCTGATGCTGGAGGCCGCCGCACAGGGCCTCGGCATCGCGATCATGCACGATGATCACCTGCGCCGCGCCAATGACAATCGCTTGATCAACCTGCCGGGCAAGCCGGTGGAAAGCCCCTACAGCTATTGGTTCGTGTGCAAGCCGGTGGCACTGGAAAGCCGCCCGGTGCGGATCTTCCATGATTGGCTGGTCAGGGCGGGGCTTTAGTCCGCCGCGTCAATCTTCGCCTCATAGCGAACCGGTGCAACCGTGTGCGCGAAGGGGCGCAGCGGCTTGCCGAGAATGTCGATCAGCGCTTCCTCGATCCGGCGGCGCGATTCGTGGCTGATCGCCTTGCGCCCGCGGAAATCTTCCGGGCTGAAGGGTTCGAGGTAGTGCAGCCGCACCCTGAAGGTGCCCTTGCGTGACAGCACCCGCTTGGCATTGTTGATGCCGCTTTCCTCGCCGATCCAGCCGATCCATTCGGCGACCGGGCCGTAATCGACGATCACCGGCTGCACCAGCACGCCGGGAGGCGGGGGTTCGAGCACCGACAGCATCGAGGTTTTGAACGGCAGCAGCGATTGCCCGTCGGTCGTGGTGCCTTCAGGGAAGACCGTTACTGACCAGTTATCGACCAACGCTTCCTTCAGCGCGTTGATCTGCTCGGCGACCCCCATGCGGTGTTCGCGCTTTACGAAGACGGTGCGGTTGAGGCTGGCGAGCCAACCGACCACCGGCGCCTCAGCCAGTTCCGCCTTGGCGACGAAGGCCGTGCCGCTCGCCCCGGCCAGCGCAAGGATGTCAATCCACGACAGGTGATTGGCGACGAAGAACACATCACGCTTCAGATGGGTGCCGATCACCTCGACCTTGGCCCCACACACCCGCGCCGCATAACGCAGGAACAGCATCGGGAAGGGTGAGCCATAGGACAGCACCCGGTAAAGATAATGCAACGGCACAAAGACGATGATGAGCGCGATCAGCGCCAGCGCGCGGGCTACCAGCCGCATCCACCCGGCGAGGGAAAGCGGCGTGCTTTCCCCCCGTGCGGCCGCTGCGCGCAGCTTGGTGTCAGTCATTGCGGGACAGGCGTACGCCGTACAGCTCCATGCGGTGATCGACGAGCCGGTAGCCCAGCCGCTCGGCAATCTGGCGTTGCAGCGCTTCGACCTCCGGGTCGACGAATTCGACCACCTTGCCGGTCTCTACGTCGATCAGGTGATCATGGTGCGCTTCGGGCACGGGTTCATAGCGCGAGCGCCCATCGCCGAAATCGTGACGGTCAAGGATACCCGCTTCCTCGAACAGACGCACGGTGCGGTACACCGTCGCAATCGAGATGCGCGGATCGACCGCGGCAGCGCGGCTGTGGAGCAGCTCGACATCGGGGTGGTCGTCACTTTCCGACAACACCTTAGCGATCACCCGGCGCTGTTCGGTTATGCGCAGGCCTTTTTCGGCGCAAAGTTGTTCGAGATCGATTTTCTGGTTCACGGAACGCTCCATCGCCGAGTGCGCCGCCCCTGTGGGATGCGATCGCCCGAAAGCAAGACAGCCTCATCCCTACAGGGACGAGGCTGCTTGCTCAAGCGGGCCGTCCACCCTCTCAACAGGGGCAGTCGGGCCGGCTGATGGACAATGCGATCCGAGGGCGCGGCTTTACGCTGTCTTCTTGGTCCGACGTCCCTTGGACGCCATCACAGTGCCGGGCTTGCGACCAAGACCGATCTTCTTGGCAAGATCGCGGCGCTTTTCGGCATAGTTAGGGGCGACCATCGGGTAATCGGCCGGCAGGCCCCAACGCGCGCGGTAGTCTTCGGGCGTCATGTTGTAATTGGTGCGAAGATAGCGCTTGAGCATCTTCAGCTCCTTGCCATCTTCAAGGCAGACGATGTGATCCGGCTTGACCGAATTGCGGATCGCGACCGCAGGCTTGGGCTTGGGTTCTTCAATCTCAACCTTCTCACCCAGATTGGCGAGCGCGTTGTAGACGTTAGTGATGAGTGCCGGGACATCAGTCACTGACACATCATTGTTGCTGACATGCGCAGCAACAATGTCACTGGTCAGCGTGATAAGTGTTTCGTTCATATCAATTTCCAAATCCTGCATGAGTTCCTCTCACACGGCGTTCAAGGCGCACCGGTTACTGCGCCATGGCTCAAGCCGTCAATCTTGGCAACTGGTGTGGTCCGCCTCCACATCAATTTGCGATGAATGGAGTTCTACTAGATTGATCGACCGAAAGTAATCGCATCGACACGCTCGCCGTTTGCCATGCGGTAATAGTTACGCCGCTCGCCGATCGGTTCAAAACCAAACTTGTGATACAATTGGATGGCAGGATTCCCGCGCCGCATTTCCAAGAAAATACGCGTGACGCCGCGCGTTCGGGCAGCGGCGAACAGGTGTTCGAGCAGTGCCGCGCCAACGCCGCGCTGCCGCGCGCCGGGTATGACCGCGATCAGCAGCAGTTCTTCTTCGTCGAGCACATAACGCGTGAGTACGAAGCCGGCGGGTGCGGGGCCGTCATTGCAATCGCCGCTGTCGGGGATCGGCACGCCGTTAGCGTCCACCACCAGCGCATGGGTGCTGGAAAGGGTCAGCGCATCGGCCACCTGCCGCCGGTTCCAGGCCTCGCCAAAGGCCGGGTCGAAGGCTGCCTCCATCACCACCATGATCCGGTCGATGAGAGCGGGACTGGGGGCGGGGCAGGGGGTCATGCAGGTTTGCGCAGCGCCATCGGGGTGGCATCGGCGCCCCGGCCATAAATGGGCGCGAGGTGCGTGGTGAGGAGCGCCTCAGGTACCAGCCCGACTTGTCCTGCGTCAGGCAGCAGCGTGATGACTTGTCGTACATCGCCCAGCAGTGCGGCGAAGTCCTCGGCCCGGTTTCCGGCGATCAGGTTCCGCGCTCCGGCCGTCACCGCCGTCGCAGGAGCTATCGAGGACAGCTCATTGCCTGGCAGGCCGTCGGCGCCAAAATCCTGCACGAACCATTCGCCATGTCCGCCGTTCATGCAGACCGTCACCGGCTCGCCCGGATGCAGCGCCTGCGCCTGCGCGGCGATCAGCGCCAAGGTCGGATAGCCGAGGACCTCTGCGCCCCACGCAAACCCGAGCGCGCGGGCGGTCGCCAGGCCGATGCGTACGCCGGTGAAACTGCCCGGCCCGAGGCTGACGAGAATGCGGTCGGCGCGGCCCTTGTCGGGCAAAGCACCGATCATCGGCACCAGCGCCTCGGCATGGCCGCGCGCCATGACGCGGTGATCATGCGCAAGCATCGCTCCGCCCTCGGTAAGGGCGATGCTGCACGCCTCTGAGGCGGTTTCGATGGCAAGCACGCGCATGGCGCTGCGCGATGCCTCACACCGCGCGCCCGTGCAAGCGCGAGATTCGTGTCAGGCGATGCGGTTGAAGGTTGCGAATTCCGGACGCGGGCTGCGCTCGAAGATGCTCGCGGGATCGCCATAGCCGACCGAGCAGATGAAATTGACCCGGTGGCGCGGTTCGTCGGCGAAGAAGGCGGCGTTCACCGCATCGCCGTTGAAGCCCGACATCGGCCCGCAATCGAGGCCCAGCGCGCGCGCGGCGAGCATGAGATAGGCCCCTTGCAACGAGGAGTTGCGGAATGCGCCTTGCTCACGGTCCTTCTCATCGCCCTCGAACCAGCTTTTCGCATCGGTGTGCGGGAACAGCCAGGGCAGTTCCTCGTGAAAATCGATGTCGTAGCCGATCACGGCCGTGACGGGGGCGGCGAGAACCTTGGCGCGGTTGCCCTCCATCACGCATTCGGCAAGCTTGGCTTTGGCCTCGGACGATTTGACCCACACGATCCGCACCGGCTGCATATTCGCCGAGGTCGGCGCCATCTTCATCAGATCCCAGATCGCATGAAGCTGTTCGTTCGAAACAGTCTTGTCGAGCCAGCCATTATAGCTGCGCGCTTCGTTGAACAGCTGGTCGAGCGCCGCGTTCGAGAGGACTTGGTCGTGAAATTGCACCGTCACGCCGCGCGCACTTCGACGACTTCGGGGACGTAATGCTTGAGCAGGCCTTCGATACCGTGCTTGAGCGTCGCAGTGCTCGACGGGCAGCCCGAGCATGAGCCTTGCAGGGTGAGATAGACCACCCCGTCGCGGAAGCCGCGATAGGCGATGTCGCCGCCGTCACCCGCCACGGCGGGCCGCACGCGGGTCTCGAGCAGTTCGTTGATCGCCGCGATAACCTCGGCATCTTCGGGACGCTCTTCCACCACCGCTTCGTCTTCGGGCGGAACCGAAATCCCGTTGCCGCTTCCGCCAGCAAACAGCGGAGCTTCCGAGACGAAATGGTCGAGCAGGATCGCGATGACCTGCGGCTTCAGGGCGCTCCAATCGGCACCCGGCGCAGCGGTGACGCTGACGAAATCAGCGCCGAAGAATACGTTCACGACCTCGCCCGTGTCGAAGATCGCTTGCGCCAGCGGGCTCGCTTCGGCCGCTTCGGGCGTGGCGAATTCGCGGCTGCCGGTCGGCATCACGGTGGTGCCCGGCAGGAACTTGAGGGCAGAGGGGTTCGGAGTGGTTTCGGTTTCTATGAACATCATTCCAATCTAGGTGCCGCAGCAGCGCGGGGCAAGGGCGCATGGGCCGAGAACCATTCACTATCGCTTCACACTTTGCCGCCCTATAAGTGCAATATGACGTCGTATTCCCGTGCTGGTCGCGCTCTCGCCATTCTTTTCGCTCCCTTCGCGTTGGTGCAGCCGCTGCTCGCGCAGCAGGCCGCTCCCCCGCCGCCGGTCGAAGTGCAACCGCTGCCGCCAGTGCCCCAGCCGCAGGCGCTCCAGACCGGCAGCGAAGTGCCGTGGCTCTACAAGGGCTCGGACGTCCCGGTCGATGAAAAGTGGCTATTCGGGCAGATGAAGAACGGCGTGCGCTATGCGGTGCGCCGCAATGGCGTGCCGCCGCGCCAGGTTTCGATCCGGGTGCGCATTGATGCGGGCTCCCTTTACGAAACCGATAAGGAGCAGGGCTATGCCCACTTGCTCGAACACTTGTTGTTCCGGGAGAGCAAGTATCTCGGGCAGGCCGAGGCGATCTATGCCTGGCAGCGGTTGGGCGCGACGTTCGGCAGCGATGCCAATGCTGAAACCAGCCCGACCCATACTGCCTACAAGCTCGACATTCCCAATATCGACGATGCCAAGCTCGGCGAAAGCTTCAAGCTGCTGTCGGGCATGATCCGCGAACCGGTGCTGAACGACGCCAATGTCGCGGCCGAACGCCCGATCGTGCTCGCCGAAAAGCGTGAGCGCGGCGGGGCGGGGCTGCGGATGGCAGACCTTACGCGGCAGACCTTCTTTGCCGGACAGCGCCTCGCGACCCGCAGCCCGATTGGCACGGACGAGACCTTGAAGGCCGCCAATGGCAAGGACGTGAAGGCGTTCTATGACCGTTGGTATCGCCCAGAGAACACCGTGATCGTGGTAGTCGGCGATGCCGATCCGATGGTGCTGGCAGGGCTGGTGGAGCAGTGGTTCGGAGACTGGAAAGGCACCGGCAAGCCCGGCGTCGCCCCCGATTTCGGCGATCCTGTCCCGCCCGCAGGCGCGCAGGATGACGGCGTGACCGGCGCGCCGATTGGCCAGCTGGCGGTCGGCGTGGAACCCGATTTGCCGCGCAGCCTGACCTATGCCGTGATGCGTCCGTGGCGGCAGGTGACCGATACGATCAAGTATAATGAAGGCCTGCTGACCGATGCTGTCGCGCAGGCGATCATCAACCGGCGGCTCGAATCGCGCGCACGCGGCGGGGGCAGCTTCCTTTATGCGCAGGTGCAGCAGGACGATGTCTCGCGCTCGACCGACGCGACCTTTGTGACCTTTGCGCCGCTGACTGGCGACTGGCAGGCGGCGCTCGCCGATGTGCGCGCCGTGATCGCCGACGCGCTCACCAACCCGCCGACGCAGGAAGAAATTGACCGCGAGGTCGCCGAGTTCGACGTTGTCTTCGCCAACGGGGTCGAGCAGGAAACCGTGGAGTCGGGTTCCGATCTCGCCAACAACGTCGTCAATGCGGTCGATATCCGCGAGACGGTGGCCGCGCCCAAGGTGGTGCTTGACGTGTTCCGGGGCATGAAGCCGCGCCTGACGCCCGATGTGGTGCTGGAGCGGACCCGCGGGCTGTTCGAAGGCACGGTCACCCGCTCGGTCTATGTGACGCCAACGGCGGGTGAGGCCGATGTGGGCGCGCTCAAGCTGGCACTTGCCGCCGAAGCCAAGGTTGATGGCACTGCGCGGCTGGCTGCGCAGTCGATCTCCTTCGACGAACTGCCCCCGGTCGGTGCCCCCGGCGCCATCACCGCGCAGAACCCGCTCGGTGTGCTCGAGATCGAGCAGGTTGATTTTGCCAACGGCGTCAAAGCACTGGTTTGGGCCAATGACGCTGAACCGGGCCGCGTGACAGTGCGCGTGCGGTTTGGCGCAGGCTACCGCGCCTTTGACAAGGACAACGCGGTCTATGCTGCGCTGGGTCAAGGCGCGCTGGTCGGATCGGGCGTAGGCGAGCTTGGCCAGAACGAGCTCGACCGCTTGGCGACGGGCCGCAAGATCGGCTTCGATTTTGCGATCGACGAGGCGGTGTTCACCTTTACGGCACAGACCCGGTCGGAAGATGTGAACGACCAGCTTTATCTGTTTGCCGCCAAGCTCGGGATGCCGCGCTGGGACAAGGATCCGGTGATACGCGCCAAGGCGGCGTCGGAATTGGCTTACAACACCTATTCCACCAGCCCCGGCGGCATTCTCAACCGCGATCTCGAATATCTCGTGACCGGCGGCGACGAACGGTTTGCGACGCCCGATCCGGCGGCGCTCAAAAACGCCACGCCCGAGGGCTTCCGCGCGGTGTGGGAGTCGCTGCTCAAGCAAGGGCCGATTGAAGTGCTGGTGTTCGGCGAGTTCGATCAACCCGCCGTGATCGAGCAGCTGCGCCTCACCTTCGGCGCGCTGCCGCCGCGTGAGCCGATCCCGGCCGATGTCGCCGCACGCGTTCCGCCCTTCGCCCCGACTTCGGCCACCCCCTCGGTCGTGACCCACCGCGGCGATGCCAATCAGGCTGCCGCCGTGGTCGCCTGGCCCAGCGGGGGCGGGGTTGCGAGCTTGCGCGAAAGCCGTCAGCTCGAAATCCTCACCCAGCTGTTCAACAACCGCCTGATGGATGCGCTGCGTGAACGCGCCGGGGCGAGCTATTCGCCGCAAGTCTTCTCGAACTGGCCAGCCGATCTCGCCAGCGGCGGGCGAATCACTGCGCTTGCCCAGCTTGAGCCTGAGTTCGTGCCGGTGTTCTTCGCCGAGGCCGAAAGGATCGCCAAGGACCTCGCCGCCAGCCCGCCCACCGCCGATGAACTTGAACGGGTGACCGAGCCGCTGAGCCAGATGATCCGGCGTGCATCGACCGGCAACCAGTTCTGGCTCTACAATCTTGAGGGCGCGACGCAGGATCCCCAGCGTGTCATCCTGCTGCGCAGCTTGCTGGCAGATTATTCGCAAACCAGCCCGCAGGTGATGCAGTTCCTCGCTGATCGCTATCTGGCCAAGGCTTCGCCGTTCCGTCTCGCAATCATTCCCGAAGGCCAGACTTTGGCCGAGGCTCCAGCTGGCGGAGTGAGTGCAAATGCTGCGCTGACGGCGCCTGCGGGGCGCTGATCGCTGCGCTCACTGGCACTCTTCGGGAAATAAAGTTGTTTTAAGCGGCATTGCTGCTTTACAGTTCGTGCCCCGTTCCTGTAGCGGCCCCCCCCGCGCAGCCTTGCCGCGCGCCATTGAGAAGAAAGAGTAGTGACTGTGCCCGAGACCTGGACCCCGGATAGCTGGAAGGCTCACGAAGCGCGCCACCTGCCGCATTACGAAGATGCGGCCGAACTGGCGGAAGCGGAAAAGACCCTCGCGCACTATCCCCCGCTGGTGTTTGCAGGTGAGGCGCGCGCGCTCAAGGCCGATCTGGCGCAGGTCGCGAACGGCCACGGGTTCCTGCTGCAAGGCGGCGACTGCGCGGAAAGCTTCGCCGAATTCCACCCCAATAACATCCGCGATACGTTCCGCGTGCTGTTGCAGATGGCGGTCGTGATGACCTTCGCCAGCAAGCGTCCGGTGGTGAAGGTCGGCCGCATGGCTGGCCAGTTCGCCAAGCCGCGCTCGGCGCCCACGGAAACCATCGATGGCGTGACCCTGCCGAGCTACCTCGGCGACAATATCAACGGGATCGAGTTCGACCCTGTCAGCCGCCGCAACGATCCGGCCCGCATGGTGAAGGCCTATTCGCAGGCTGCCGCCACACTCAACCTGCTGCGCGCCTTTGCGGGCGGCGGCTATGCCAACCTGCGTCAGGTCCACCAGTGGACGCTCGATTTCATGGGCCGCACGCCGTGGACCGAAAAGTTCAGCCAAATGGCGGACCGGATCGGCGAAGCGCTCGATTTCATGGAAGCCTGCGGGATTGATCCCGGCACCGTGCCGCAATTGAAGGGCACGAGCTTCTACACCAGCCACGAAAGCCTGTTGCTGCCTTACGAAGAGGCGATGACGCGGCAGGATTCGTTGACTGGCGATTGGTATGCGACCTCGGCCCATATGCTGTGGATCGGTGATCGCACGCGATTCCCCGGATCGGCGCATATCGAATATGCGCGCGGGATCGGCAATCCGCTGGGCATGAAGTGCGGGCCTTCGCTTGAACCCGATGCACTGCTGCGCCTGCTCGACGATCTCAACCCCAAGCGGGAAGCCGGGCGCATCACGCTCATCAGCCGGTTTGGCCATGACAAGGTCGAGGACGGTCTGCCGCGCCTCGTCCGCGCGGTGCAGCGCGAAGGGCATCCGGTGGTGTGGAGCTGTGATCCGATGCACGGCAACGTCGTGAAGTCCGACACCGGCTTCAAGACCCGCCCGTTCGACCGGATCACGCGCGAAGTGAAGGGCTTCTTCGCCGTCCACCGCGCCGAAGGCTCGCACCCCGGCGGTATCCATATCGAGATGACGGGGCAGGACGTGACTGAATGCGTCGGAGGGGCTGTGGGTCTCACCGAGGAGCGCCTTGGCGACCGCTATCACACCCATTGCGACCCGCGCCTCAACGCAGAACAATCGCTCGAACTGGCGTTCCTGGTGGCCGAGATGTTGAATTCCGCCGCAGGCGAACGCGAGGCGGAAGTCAGCGCTAACGCGGCCTGATTTCGGGTTGGGGCGGGCACCGTCCGTCCCGGCCGGCATGGAAAATCTGATGAATGTGATGATTTTCCGATAGCGTCGTGCCTATGCTGCGTCTTTCTTGTGTAACGGCAGCCGGACATGATCCGTATCTGACGGTGCAGGGTGGAACAGGAGACGCGGGTTGCAGCGCAACGAACGACAAATGGCTGCCGACGCCGATAATCCTGCCGGTTTGGCCGATCGTTTCCGGGCGACGCGCGCGCTGACCGAAGCACTGGTTGCGCCGTTGAGCGACGCCGATGCCAGCATCCAGTCGATGGAGGATGCAAGCCCCGCGAAGTGGCACTTGGCGCATACCACATGGTTCTGGGAGACCTTCCTGTTGCGCGAACACGCAGAGGGATATCAGCTCCATCGCGACGACTGGCCGTTCCTGTTCAATTCGTACTACGAGGCCGAAGGCGCACGGATCAGCCGGGCGGCGCGCGGGTTGCTGTCGCGTCCCAGCTTGCCCGAAGTGCTCGAATGGCGTGCGGTGGTGAATGACGCCATGACGCCGCTGCTCACAGACCCGGCGCTTGCTCCCCTGATCGCGCTGGGCGTGGCGCATGAACAGCAGCACATCGAATTGCTGCTGACCGATATCAAGCACGCCCTGTTCCAGAACCCACTCGGCCCGGCGATGTGGGATGGTGCGCCGCCCGCCGCTGCCGCGCCCGCCGCGCCGATGGGCTGGCACGCGCATCCCGGCGGGATCGCACTGGTCGGGCATCAGGGGGAGGGCTTCGCGTTCGACAATGAAGGCCCGCGCCACCGCGTGCTGCTCGAACCCTTCGCGCTGGCTGACCGGCTGGTGACCAATGGCGAGTGGGACGCGTTCATCGCCGATGGCGGCTATCGCAATGCCCGCCTGTGGCTCGCCGATGGCTGGGGCTGGGTGCAGCGTGAAGCCATCACCGCGCCGCTGTATTGGCGCGAGGATGAGCACTTTACCCACCAAGGCTGGCAGACCCGCGATCCCCACGCACCCGTCACCCACATCTCGCATTTCGAGGCTGATGCTTACGCGACTTGGGCCGGCGCGCGCCTGCCGACCGAATTCGAATGGGAGGCGATTGCGCGCGGACAAGATGGTGCTTCCAGCGCGCCCGCGCATCACCCCTCCGCTGGCAACCAGCTCTATTGTGCGGGGCCGGTCCTGCCGATGGGATCGCCTGGCCTGTTCGGCGATGGCTGGCAATTCACCCGCTCGGCCTATCTGCCTTTTCCCGGCTTCCGGGTCGCTGAAGGCGCGGTGGGCGAATATAATGGCAAGTTCATGAGCGGACAGGTGGTGCTGCGCGGCGCGTCTTGCGCCACGGTGCGCGGCCATTCGCGCGCCTCTTATCGCAATTTCTTCTATCCCCATCAGCGCTGGCAATTCACCGCGCTCAGGCTCGCCAAGGACGTTTGACATGACATTTGCCAAGGGTCTCAAACTGGTCAACCGCGATGCCGGCGGCGTCGATCTGGCGTTCCGCGCCGATGTGTTGGCGGGGTTTGCCGCTGCCCAGAAGGCGATCCCCGCGCGCTGGTTCTATGACGACACCGGATCGCAGCTGTTCGAGGACATCACGCAGCTCCCCGAATATTACCCGACCCGCGCCGAAACTGCGATCCTGCACGGTCGGTATCAAGAGATTGCCGAGCTGATCGGGCCGGGCCGGGCGGTGGTGGAGTTCGGCTCGGGCTCATCGGTCAAGACACCCTTACTGCTGTCGGCGATCCAGCCGTCTGCCTATGTCCCGCTCGACATCGCGGGCGATTTCCTGCGCGCGTCCTCGGCGGCGCTGGCGGCGAAGTTTCCGGGCCTTCCGGTCCATCCGGTCGAGGCCGATTTCATGCGCCGGGTCGAGCTTCCCGCAGAGGTCGCCAGCCTGCCCAAACTCGGCTTCTTCCCCGGCTCGACCATCGGTAACATGATCGCCCGCACCGCGACTGACCTGTTGCGCTCAATGCGCGAGACGTTGGGGGAGGGCGCGCTGCTGTTGATCGGGATGGATCTGGTGAAGGACGAGGACGTCTTGCTCGCCGCCTATGACGATGCGGCGGGGGTGACGGCGCAGTTCAACCTCAACCTCCTCACCCGCATCAATCACGAGCTCGGCGGTGACATTCCGGTCGAGGCCTTCCGTCACGAAGCGCGCTGGAATGACACCTTCGCGCGGATCGAGATGCATCTGGTTGCGCGGCAAGACGTCGCTTTCACGGTCAGCGAGCAGCCGTTCTCCATGCGTGAGGGCGAGAGCATCCACACCGAGAACAGCCATAAGTTCACCAAGCGGTCGGGCCAGATGCTGCTGGCAGCGGGCGGCTGGGAGCCGCGGGCACGCTGGACCGATGACGCCAAGCAATTCTCGCTGCTGCTGGCCGAAGCGCGCGCGCCGCGGTCTGCGCCCTGAAACTTCGCCGCCTTCCGAGCGTTGGCGCGGGATGGACGGACATTGTGATATTCTGATTATCGGTGGCGGTATGGCGGGACTTTCCGCGGCGGCCGCTTTGGCAGCTGCGGGACAGCGGATCATCGTGCTCGACAAGGGGCGCGGCCCCGGTGGGCGCATGGCGGCACGGCGGGCGGAGATCGGCGGCGAGCAGGTCGGCTTCGATCACGGCGCGCAGTATTTCACCGCACACGATCCGGCGTTTCTCGACACGGTCTTGGTGTGGGAAATGGCAGGCGTTGCCGCCCGGTGGCCTGCTGCGGGCGAGGATGCGTGGGTCGGCACTCCCGGGATGAACTCTTGCGTGAAGGCGATGGCCGAGACGCTGGACGTGCGCTGGGGCGTGCGGGCCGAGCGTTTGGAGCGCAACAGCGCGGTTTGGCGGATCGCGACGGGCGATCAGAGCTTCACCGCCGCCACGGTGCTCGTGGCTGTCCCTGCCGAACAGGCCGCCGTGCTGCTGGCTGAAACGGCGCCTGAACTTGCAGCGCTCGCCGCAAGCGTGAGCTCTGCACCCTGCTGGGCCGTAATGGCAGGGTTCAACGCAAGGCTGCCGATTGCTGCCGACACCTATCGCTCCGATACCGGCCCCGTCAGCTGGGCGGCGCGCAATTCCGCCAAGCCGGGGCGTAGCGGGGCGGAGACTTGGGTGATCCACGCCTCACCCGCCCGGAGCCGGGAATTGATCGACTTGCCCAAGGAGGAGGTCGCGCAATTCTTGCTGGCTGACTTCTTCGCCGCCACTGGCGCTGCGGCTCGCGCGCCGCAACACTTGGACGCGCACCGCTGGCTCTATGCCTTGCCGCAAGCGCTTATCGGCGAAGGCGCGCGCTTCGATGCAACTTTGCGGATCGGGATCGCGGGCGATTACCTGCACAGCGCGCGCGTCGAAGGGGCGTGGCTCTCAGGCCGAACGCTCGCGCAAGCGGTGCTTCAGGAACGCGTCGCCAGCACGTCGTAGTGGTGCCCGCGCCCGTACTTGGCGAAGCGGGTGAAACCGGCCGCGCGGAGCAGGGTCTCGATCTCGTCCGCGCGCGCCCAGCGGTCATCTACCTCGTAGAAGATCGCTGAGACCCGCGCGAAAGCCTTGGTCTTGGCGAGCTCGGCGATGACCACCGCCTCCAGCCCTTCGACGTCGATCTTGATGAACATCGGGAGTTCGCCCGACAACAGCGGATCGACCAGCGGCGCGTCGATGGTGTGGATTACGACGCCGCCGCCGCTCTGTCCCTCGCGTCCGGCCAGCGTTGCCGTGCCGGTATGGTCAGCGGCGACGCTGATCTCCACCTCGCCCACGCTGTCGGCAATCGCCAGCTGGAGCAGCACCGTGCGCTCCGCCCCGCCATTCAGCGCCACATTCGCCGTCAGCCGCGCATGGGTCGCCGGAACGGGTTCGAAGGCGATGATCTCGCGGCACTTGGGGTTCTGCGCGGCGATCAGCGAGTAGAGCCCCTGATTGGCGCCGATATCGACGAAGACGAATTCCTCCCGCTGGCCCAGCAGCAGATCGGACAAGTCGCTGCCATAGGTGCCGAAGATGCAATAGCGGAACGTGGTGTCCTGCCAGTTGGGCACCATCAGCACGCCGTAAGCCGAGCGTACCGGCCCATCGCCGCGCGCCGCCAGCACCGGCGATAGAGCGGCGGCCTTCAGCTTGCGCGCTGTCTTGACCACGCCGTAACGCCAGAAATCGCTGAGACTAGCCAAGGGCCGTGGTTCCTTTGAGAAACGCGCCAATCGCATCCGCCGCCCGCTCGGCCGAGGCGCGCTCGCTGAGAGAGAAAGTCGCGTCGATCAGTGCCTGTTGGGTGGGCGCATAGCCGGGATGCGCGGCGACCGCAGCATCAATCGCATCAAGCAGATGGGCGGGCGAATCCAGCACCGGGCCCGCGCGCCAGTGGAGGTAATTGGGATCGTCATGCCAATCCACGCCATGCGAGTTAAGGAACAGGCACGGACGGGGCGCGCGCAGGAATTCATAGACCTGGCTGCTGACATCACCAAGGTAGATGTCCGCGCGGTTGGTGTAGCTCATGTCGCTGCTGGCGGCACTGCCGGTGTCGATGTGAATGCGGCGTTCTGCGCGGTATCCTGCGCCGGGCGGCACCACCCGCGCAAGGCTCGGCGGATCAAGTGTGACCACCCACTTGCGTTCGAACAGCATGACGTGCGGCGCGAAGATCAGATTGTAGCGATCCTGATTCCGGAATGCCGCGATCACCGCCGCGCCATGCTTGAACCAGCTCGATAGCTTGGGCGAGGGGTGGGGGTTGTAGATTACAGTGGGCCGCTCGGGCGCGGGGAAGGTATCCGCGAACCGATTGTTCGCGCACAGATCGAACTTGGGATAGCCGACCAGCGCAATCTGCTCAGGCGTAAGCCCCGCTTCCGCGATCAGCCGGTCGCGGATCTTGGGGCCGGAGACGAGCACCAGATCGAAACCGGCGCTCTCCTTGTTGAAGCCGATTGCCCGGTCGCCTGCACCGTGACGGGTGTGGATCAGCTTGACGTTGTCCATCCCGTAAACGGTCTTGAGCAGCAGCGTGGTTTTTTCCGAGACCACCACCGCATCGAAGCTAGCAAAGAAATCGAGATTGTCGCGGTAGATGAGCAGTTTGCGCGCTGGAACCAGCCGCTCGAGCAGGCCCGCGATCGCTTGCGATCCGCTCTGCTTGAGGGTGAGCCGCACCAGTTCCACCTTGGCGAGCAGCGCCGGATCCGCCTGCCGCTCAATCTCGGCTCTGATCGCGGGCCTGGTGTAAGCAAGCACGATCCGGTGCTCGCTCCGCGCCGCCAGCGCCATCGCGATGGGGAGCGAATGCGCCAGCTGATGCGTCTGGTCGTGGTTGAACAGGAAGCAGATGCGGCTCATGTGGCGGCCCCGCTCCTTTCAGGCGCGCTCCAGTCGGCCTGCGCCCACCCGCGCTGCGCCTTGGCGTAGCGACCTACCAGCACGCCGGTGTCGGCATAGTTCAGGATCGGCGCGTCGCTGGCGTGGTCGGTATAGGCGATGAGGTGGCAATCGGCGCGGGCGAGGCCTTGCTCTGCCAGCCATGCCTCGACGCGGGCGACCTTATGCGCGCCGTAATTGTTCTCGCCGTCGATCAGCGCGAGGAGGTTGCCCGCACTATCGCGCTGGTGGCGAGTGGCGATGCAGGCCTCGAAACCCAGCGCCTGCGCTAACGCCTCGGCGTAAATCTCCGGTGCAGCGGTGACGAGCACTAGGCGAATGCCAGCCGCCCGGTCGGCGGCGATCTGCGCACGCGCGCCCGGCTGGATATTGCGCGCCATTTGCCCGGCGACGAAAGCGTCGATCCGGGGTTGCAGGCGGCCATTGCGCACGTTGCGCCCGACCAGCAGGTTGAGACCGAACTGCTTGAGCGGCTTTCTCCCGTAGAATTTCGCCTTGTAACCCAGCATCGCCAGCACCCACAGCGATACGCCGAGCAGCCGTAACGGGTTGCCGCTTGCGGCCATGTGAACGAGGAACGGGGTAAACGTCGGCGCGCGGGTCACCGTGCGGTCGAGATCGTAGAGGGCAATGCGCTGCACCGACAGTCAGCCCCGATCAGCCAGCAGACGCTCGGCCAGCGCGTGGTCCTCAACCTTGTCGACATCGACCCCCATGCGCCCGTCACTGAGCAGCACCGGCGCAGCGCTCGCGCCAAGCTTCGTGCCTGCGGCCGCGAGAGCTTCGTGGACAGTCATCCGCCGCAGCAGCAGCTTGGCCATCAAGACGGGGCCAAAATGCGAGGCGAGGCGCAGCACCGATTTGCGATCCTGCTCAACCCGCTCCCAGAACGTCAGCGCATTGCGCGCAGCCGGGGCGGTCAGGGCGAACAGGTTCGCGCCGGTATAAGCGCCGCCTTTGAAGGTCAACCATGTCCGCCGGTTGGGGCCAACGGCAGCTTCCAACCTGGCGCGCTCGACCATTGCCATGCTGACGTCGGTTGCGCCCGCTCCGGCGATGAATTCGGCGATAGTGGCAGCCGTGAGCATCACATTGTCGGCGGTGGTCACCAGCACCGGCAGGCCAATTGCTGGATCGTTCACCGCCGCCAGCACCGACCCGCTGATCGTTGGGCCTGAAACCTGGAACGTGATCCGCGGCTCTTCCACCGCCCAGGCCAGATCGGGGTGCGCTTGCAGCTTGAGCGTGTTTTGCGCCAGCACGATGATCCGCGTGATTTGCGGGGTGTCGGCCAGCGCCATCAGCACCCGGCCCAGCATCAATTCACCGGCGACGGGCACCAGCGCCTTGGCCTCCAGCCCGAAATGCGCGGCCACCGGGTCAACGCCCGGGCGCTGTCCGGCCAGCACGAGCGCGGTCCAGCCGTGCGGATCGGGGGTCATGGCGGGGCGAAACCTCGGGTCGAGCGGGAGAGGGGCGACGCTTCCCCATTCAAGCGCCGCCCGCATTTGTCAAGAATCGCTCGCTAGCCGGGTGTCACGCTGCGATCGGTGCAGGGCAATAGCGCGCCAGATAATCGCCATGCCCCGGCATATGCTGGACGAGGTAGCGGATCGACCTTTCCATCTCGTCCACCTCGGTGCGGGTCTTGGCCGGATCGAGCGCATCGGCCATCGCATTGTGCCCGCCCATGGTGATCCCCTGACCCATCATCACCGCCGCCCAGCTGGTTTCAGTGAACAGTTCATCCTCCTCGCGGAAGATCTGGCCGTTGGCGCGGAAGATCTCGACCTTCTCCTTGAGCGTGTCCGGCACGTCCATCGTGCGGACGTAATTCCAGAAGTCGGAATCGGTGCGCTGTGTGGCGTTGTAGTGCAGGATCAGGAAGTCGCGGATGCGGGCATATTCGCGGCCCGTCAGGCGGTTGAAGGTGTCCTCCTGCACCTGCGTGATCCCGTCCAGCGACAGCAGCGAGATCAGCTTGTCGATCCCGGTGTTGATGAGGTGGATCGAGGTCGATTCCAGCGGCTCCATGAAGCCCGCCGCCAGCCCAAGGGCGACCACATTCTTGTTCCAGAACTTCTTGCGCCGCCCAGTGACAAAGCGCAGCCAATTGGGTTCGGCCTGCGGCTTGCCCGCGATATTGCCGAGCAGGATGTCGAGCGCCTGCTGGTCTTCCATATAGCTGGAGCAATAGACATGGCCGTTGCCGTTGCGGTGTTGTAGCGGCACCTGCCACTGCCAACCGGCGCTGTGCGCGGTGGCGCGGGTAAAGGGCGGGGGCGGGCTTCCATCTTCGCGCAGGCAGGGAAGCGCCACCGCACGGTTGCAGGGCAAATACTGGCTCCAGTCGTCATAGCCGGTCTTCAGCGCCTGCTCGATCAGCAGGCCCCGGAAGCCCGAGCAATCGATGAACAGATCGCCTGCAAACTGGCGGCCATCGTCCAGCGTCACTCCGGTGACAAAGCCGCTCTCACCATCGAGCGCGACATCGGCGACCTTGCCTTCCTGCCGCACCACGCCGCGTTCTTCGGCAAAGCGGCGCAGGAACGCGGCATAACGCCCAGCGTCGAGGTGGTAGGCGTAATTGACCGGCGGCAGATCTTCGTTCGCGTAATCCTCGGTCCGGGCAAACTTGCCGAAATAGGCAGCCATCGTTTCCACGTTGAAGACCTGGATCGGGCGCTTGTCCCCGGCCTTGTTCATGCGGTGCCAGACATGGTGGAAGCTGATCCCGCCCATCGTGTAGCCATAGGCGCCGAAGGGGTGGATGTAGCTTTCGCCCAGATTGCCCCAGTTTTCGAACTGGATGCCCAGTTTGAACGTGCCGCCGACCGCGGCCAGCATCTCACTTTCCTTGATGCCGAGCAGATCGTTGAAGCCCACAAAGGGTGGAATCGTTGCCTCGCCAACGCCGACCGTGCCGATGGCTTCGGATTCGATCAGCGTGATTTCCACAGCCCGCCCCGCCTTGATGCGCGACAGCGCTGCTGCCGCCATCCACCCGGCCGTACCGCCGCCGACGATGATAATCCGTTCTATTGCCACGTTTTTCCCAATCCCGGTCGAGCCTCTGCGGGCTATGTCAGCGGGGAATACACTACCCCGCGAAGTGTTGCCAGAATGCAATATGAACCCAAGATTACAAGTCTTGAGAACGCTCTCAAGATGCGCTAAGAATGTGCCGCAGCCCGCAGCGTCAGGCACGAATCTGTCGCGCGGCATGGGGAGAGATGAAACTTATGAACACCGTTAGTGTTGCGCCGCGTCGGCGCCCGTTCGCACTCGGGACCGCATCCTTGCTGGCGATTTCCGCTGCGACCGCGGCTCCTGCATGGGCACAAGATGCTGACGCCGCCGCGCAAGAAGCGACGGTTGCCGCTGCCGAAGAGGCAGAGGGCGATATCATCGTCACCGGCTACCGCGCCTCGCTGCAATCCGCCCAGAACATCAAGCGCAATGCCGATACCGTGGTCGACGTGATCTCGGCAGAAGACATCGGCGCGCTGCCCGACCGTTCGGTGGCGGAAACGCTCCAGCGTATCCCCGGCGTCAACATCGGCCGGTTCGAAAAGACGTCTGACCCCACCCGCTTCTCGGTCGAAGGCACGGGCGTCATCATTCGTGGCCTGCCCTTTGTCAGTTCGCAGTTGAACGGGCGCGACATCTTCTCGGCCAATGGCGGCCGCGCGCTGAGCTTCGAGGACGTTTCGCCCGAACTTGTGGGCCGTGTCGAAGTCTACAAGAACATCACCGCCGACCAGATCGAAGGCCATATTGCGGGCCTGGTTAACCTCGTGACCCGCAAGCCGCTCGACAGGCGCGGCTTCCACGTCGCCGGATCGATCGAAGCGAACTACGGCGATCTGCGGCAGGAATGGTCGCCGACCTACAATATCCTTGCCTCTGATACCTTCGATACCGGACAGGGCACCTTCGGGGTGCAGCTCAGCTATTCGAAGTCGAAGCTGAAGAGCCGGACCGATGCCTCGCAGCTGGTCGATTATTGCTATCGCCCGGCCGACCTCTCCGGCGGCTGTGCGCGCATTTTCAACCTCAACTCAGGCGGGTTCGGTGATGTGCCCAACTTTACGCCTGAAAACTTCCCGCCGGCAAACTCGGTCGTTGTGCCGCAGTTCGCCAACGTGCGTTCGACCACGCTTGATCGCGATCGCGAGGCGATCTCGGCGATCGGCCAGTTCGAAACGCTTGATGGCGACCTGGTGATGACGCTGGAATACCTGCGTTCGGAAACGAGCTTCGCAACGGAGGAATTTGCGCTGCTTGGCCGGATCGACGATGGTGTGTCGACCAACCGGCCGCGTCCGGGTACGAATTTCGAATTCGATGAGAACGGCAACTTCGTCAGCGGCATTCTCACGCAGAATGTCGGCGATGCCTATGCCAACCCGTTCGGCCGCGGTGGTATCCCCACAGATTCGCTGCGCTTCCTGCGTGAAGTCAATTCGGTCACGCAGGACATCTCGTTCGATGCGAAGATGAACTTCACTGAGCGCTTCCGCGGCAAGATCGAGATGCAGAGCCTCAACTCGAACCTTCGCCGCGATGCGGTGTTCGGCGCGTTGAGCACCTGGACGGACATCGCCATCGATCTGGGGGGCAAGACGCCGGATATCCAGTTCCTGGCCCCGGTCGGTGCACCTACCGATTACTTCACCAGCGGCTTCAACAACTATTACTGGTTCGGTCTCGACAGCCGCGAGGCTAACGAGGGCGAATTGTTTAGCCTTGCTGGCAGTCTCGAATACGACCTCAGCGACGATGGTTTCTTCCGCAAGGTCGAGGTCGGCGGACGCTGGGCGGCGCGCGATCGTATCAACCGCAACACCAACTTCAGCACCTGGGGCAACCTTTCGGCGCCTTGGGCCGGGCGTGCGGGCTGTGCACCGTGGAACGAAGGTCCGGGATGCGCTGCGACCGGCGGTTTCCAGCCGGGCCGTTTCTTCACCGGTCTGCCCGGGCAGGAATTCGCAATCGCAGGTGGTGTCTACGCCGATGAAGTCCCGGGTGCATCCTCGTATCGCACGCCGTTTGCCGACAACTTCCAGCGGGGCGAAGCAAGCACCCCGATCGCGGGTGGCGGTGCGTTCTTCTATGGCGGTGATGACTTCCTTGGCGAATATCTGTCGGGCGTGACAGATCAGCAGTGGGACGAAATCAGCACCTTGGGTCAGTCGCCGGAACGCTTCAATCTCGGCGTCAATGGCCGCACCCGTGTGCTGCTGGATGGCACGACGGTGGCGTGCGGTCCGTTCTGCCCCGGAGAAGTCTCCGATGTCACCGAAATCACTTCGGCAGCCTATGCGCGCGTTGACTTCGGTACCGATTTTGACGGAGGCGCTTCGCTCGCGGGGAACATTGGCCTGCGGTACGTTCGCACAAACGTCAGCAACAATTCGCTGTTGGCGTTCCCCGATCCGGCACGCTTCGATGCGACGTCGGTCGGCGGCAACGGTGACGGCACTGTGCAGGTGGCTGAAATCGCCGCCGCCTGCCGCGGGGCTGGCCCGGGCGTTCCGCAGCAGGTCTTCTGCCAGCTCACCGGCTCACGCCTTGCCGAATTTGCGGCCTTGCACACCGGTGAACTCATCCGCGACAACCGCGACATCAACTTCGATCACTTCCTGCCATCCTTCAACGTCCGCTATGACAACGGCGGCGGGATCGTTGTTCGGGCGGCGGTATCGAAGGGGATCAGTCGTCCCGACCTGAACCTGTTCAACGCAGGCGGGGTGTTGGGCTTCAGCGGCCGTGTGACGGAGGGGCCGCTGCTCTCCGTGTCGACCGGGAACCGCAACTTGCGGCCGACCGAATCGTGGAACTACGATCTCAGCGCCGAGTGGTATTTCGGTAAGGTCGGCCAGCTGAGCGCGGCGTTCTTCGTCAAGGACATCAAGGGGATCGTTACCAACGGGACGGGCCTCGTCAATTACGACCCGCCCAGTGGCAATTCCGAGGAAGTGATCATCAATGGTCCGGCCAACGATCTCTCAGGCGTTCTGAAGGGTGTCGAACTGGCCTATCAGCAGACCTACGATTTCCTGCCCGGATTGTTGAGCGGGCTTGGGACGGCCGTGACCTATACTTACATCGATGGCAGTGACTTCCCGAACCCGAACATCTCGGGCATTGGTTCGCCCTCGGTGAATTCGAGCGGCCAGCCGCTCAACAACGGCCCGTTCTCCGGTCAGCTGCCGCTTGCCGGGATTTCGAAGCACACTCTCAACGCCACGCTGTTCTATGAAAAGGGGCCGCTGTCGATGCGTGCCGCCTATAACTGGCGCAGCGCCTTCCTTGTGACGCAGCGGGACGATCTTTTCCCGTTCGCGCCGATCTTCCAGGAGGCCGGCGGCCAGCTTGACGGGACGATCCTTTACAGCTTGACTGACAACATCAAGCTGGGCGTGCAGGGCGTGAACCTGCTCGACGAGACCACCCAACTGTCGACGGTCATCGACTATGACGGAACGCGTCCGATCAGTGCGGTGTTCCGCAATGACCGCCGCTACACCTTCATTGCCCGCTTCGCCTTCTGATCAGAGAGTACGATATGACAATCGCAGGGCTGCTGAAGGCGGGGACGCTGACAGCGGCCCTGCTGCTTTTGGGGGCGACGGCTCCGACAGAGAAGCAAGCGCTCGCCCCGCTGGAGGGTGCGGGCTGGGAGCTGGTTTGGGCTGACGAGTTTGAAGGCGCGGCGCTCGACCGCTCCAAGTGGACGCCCGAAGTCTCGTGCTGGGGCGGGGGCAATGCCGAACGGCAATGCTACACCGACCGGCCCGATAACATCGCGGTCGAAGGCGGGATGCTGCTGCTGAAGGCCCGCAAAGAGCGCTTCACCGGCCCCGCGCGCCCGCCCGAGATTGCGGACTACAACAACCCCAGCGTGACCCAATCGCACACTTCGGGCAAGGTTCGCACCATCGGCCAGCACGCGTGGAAATATGGCCGGATCGAAGTGCGCGCCAAGGTGCCGCCGGGGCAGGGGACATGGCCGGCGGTATGGATGATGCCGGAAGACAATGCCTATGGCGCCTGGCCGCGCTCAGGCGAGATTGATATTCTGGAAGCGGTCAATATCGGCGCCAAATGCAAGCAATGCGAAGGCGGACGCGGCGAAAACCGCACGATCAGCGCGCTCCATTTCGGCAATTTCTCGCCGCAGAACCGGTTTGTCGATCACCGCAACGCGCTGCCTGACTTGGCGCTGCCGTCGGATGATTTCCATGTCTATTCAGTCGAATGGGGCGACGGGCTGATCCGTTTCTTGGTCGATGACCGGGTGCATCTAACAGTGACTGCCGACCAATGGAGCACCGCCGCACCCAACGCCAAGGGTCGCCCGGCAGCACCCTTTGATCAGCCCTTCTATGTCATGGTCAACCTTGCCGTGGGCGGTCGATTGTCGGAAGAAAACAATGGCAAGGGGGTTGCAGCGAATACCTTTCCCGCGCAATTCGCAATCGACTGGATCAGGGTGTATCGCTGCGCCAGCGATCCCGCGACGGGACGTGCGTGCATTCGGTAAACGGTACGGGGTTTGACGGGCAATGGCGCGGGTGCGCAAGACAGTCACGATCAGGGACGTCGCGGAGGATGCGGGCGTTTCGCTCCAGACCGTAAGCCGGGTGGTGAACGGCGGGCCGAACGTGCGCCCGCAGCTGCGCGACAAGGTGCGCGCCTCGATCGACAGGCTGGGCTATGTCCCCAGCCTCGCCGCCCAGCGGATGAGCGGATCGCGCTCCTATATCATCCTCGCCATCAATGACCGGGAACGCACGCTGGCCGATTGGCGCGCGCGGCTCGGCACGGACTGGGTCGACCAGATGCTGCTGGGCGGGATCCTGACGTGCTCGCAGCATGGCTACCGGATGATGGTGGAGCTGGTCGATACCCACTCCGATCATGTCGAGCGCGAGCTGGGCGCGGCGCTATCCGCCTTGCAGCCCGACGGCGTGATCCTCACCCCGCCGCACTCGGAAAACCGCCTCATCACGCAGCTGCTGGCGGAGCGGAACATTCCTTTTGCCCGCATCGGTTCCAACGCGCCGGGGCCGGGCATCCCGCTGACGATGGGTGATGAGAGCGCAGCGCATCTCGCCACATCGCGGCTGATTGAGCTTGGCCATCGCCGCATCGCGATGATCGCCGGGCCGCCGCAATACAGCCTGAGCGGCTGGCGGATCGATGGCTGGAAGCGCGCGCTGGACGAGGCGGGCCTGCCACATGATGGGCTGTTGGAAGTGGGCGACTTCGGCTACGCCTCCGGCACCCGCGCAGCCCGCGCCTTGCTGGATCGCCATGCCGATCTGACCGCGATCATTGGATCAAGCGACCAGATGACCCTCGCCGCGCTGGAGGTTGCGCGTGATCGGGGACTGGCCGTGCCGCAAGACCTGTCACTCATCTCCTTCGACAACACGCCGATCGTGCGCTTCTCGCAGCCGCCGCTCACCGCGGTGGATCAGCCGATTGCCGAGACGGTCAGCCGCGCGGTTGAACAGCTGATCGCGCGCGGGCCGGACGGCGATGATGACGCGGTGATTGAAGTCCCCGCCGGGCTGGTTGAGCGTTCTTCCACCGCACCGCCCCCTGTCGAAGCTCCTGCTCAGGCTCACGCCCACGCACCGGGCCGGGCTTGAACGCCGCCCCCGCCGACCCGCTGCCCCACCGCCAGCCCCGCTGGTTCCTCGTGCTGTTTGCGCTGGCAGCGGCTGGCGGCGCGGTCGCCTATGTCCCGCTGCTGACCGTGCTGTTGCCGCAACAGATCGCCGATCTGCAAGGGGGCGAGGATGTCGCCGCACTGGCGCAGGTCACCTTCCTCGGCGCGCTGATGGCGAGCATCGCCAATATCGCGGTCGGGATGCTGAGTGATCGCTCGCGCACCCGGCGTCCGTGGATCATCGCCGGGCTGATCGCCTCCAACCTGCTGCTGCTGGCGGTAGGTAAGGCGGAGAGCGTTGCGGAGATCGTGGTGCTGGTGATGGTCTGGCAGGTCGCGCTTAACCTGATGCTCGCGCCGCTGATGGCCTGGGCAGGGGACTGTTTCCCGGACGAACAGAAGGGCGTGCTGGGCGGCGCGCTGGCGCTCTCGCCTGCCTTGGGCGCGCTGGCGGGATCGCTGGTGACTTACGCGGGTCTGGTTGCACCCGAAGTGCGGCTAATGCTGGTCGCGGTGCTCGTAAGCGCGCTGGTGCTGCCCGCAGTGGCGCTGGGCAAGGGGCGAGAGCGGCCAGCGCTGATGGCGCCCGCATTGCGCACCCGCGAACCCCGACCGTTTCGCCAACGGGTGGTCGCACGGATGTGGGCCGCGCGATTGCTGGTGCAGGTGGCCGAAGGCGGGATGTTCGCCTTCCTGCTTTACTGGCTGCGCTCGCTTGCGCCCGATTATCCGGAGAACGGCGCGGCCAATATCTTCAGCGCCGTGCTGGTCTGCGCGGTGCCAATTTCGCTGCTGCTGGGGCGCTGGTCCGACCGCCACGGCCGCCCGATCCAGCCGCTGGTGGCGACCGCGGTACTATGTGCCTGCGGGATGCTGGTGATGGCGGCGGCGGACACGCTGGTGCTGGCGATTGCTGGCTATGTCCTGTTTGCCATCGCTGCGGCGATTTTCCTCGCGCTCCATGCTAGCCAGACCCTGCGCGTCCTGCCTGCGCCGCAGCACCGGGCGCGTGATCTGGGCGTGTTCAACCTCACCAACACCGTGCCGGGAATGGTGATGCCGTGGTTCACCGTGTTGCTGGTGCCGCGCTTCGGTTATGGCGCGCTGTTCGTGCTGTTCGCCGCCCTGTCGCTGGCGAGCGCGGTGCTGTTGGTGGGCTTTATCCGCCGGAAGTGAACTCTGCGCTTGATGCTTGCCAAAGCGGATGGGCGGCGGCATAGATTGATAACGTTCACAAAGAAAATCGCGGTCTTGGGAGGGACTGAGTGCATGGCACGAAACGGGTTTGGTCAGCTGGCCTGCGGGGCAGCGCTGGCGGCGCTTCTGGCCGGTTGCAGCACAGCGCCGGATGTGCGCTCGGCGAGCGAGACGGTGCCCAATGCGGCGGACGCGAACACGCCCGAGGGTCTGCTCGCGCGCATGAGCCTCAAGCACAAGGTCGCGCAACTGGTGATGCCGGACATCGGCTCGATCACCCCGGCCGATGTGCGCAAATACCGCTTTGGCACGATCCTCAATGGCGGCAATTCCGGCCCCTATGGCGATGACAAGGCCCCAGCCGCCGACTGGCTGAAGCTGGCTGACGAATACTGGGCAGCTTCCACCGCCCCGCTCCCCAAGGGCGAACCGGCGATCCCGGCGGTCTGGGCGACCGACGCTGTGCATGGCCACGCCAATGTGATCGGTGCGACCGTCTTCCCGCACAATATCGCCCTCGGGGCGACTGGAGATGCCGACCTGATCCGCCGCATTGGCGCGGCCACCGCGGTCGAGATCGAAGTGACCGGGATTGACTGGACCTTCGCGCCGACGATTGCCGTGGCGCGTGATGATCGCTGGGGCCGGACTTACGAAAGCTATTCGGAAAATCCCGCGCTGGTGAGCAAATTGGGCGCGGCGATGGTCGAAGGGCTGCAAGGCCGTCCGGGCGAACCGGGCTTCCTCGGCGAAGGCAAGGTCGCAGCGACCGCCAAGCACTTCTTTGGCGATGGCGGCACCGCGCAGGGCGTCGACCAGGGCGACGTCAACGGCGATCTCAAGGCGCTGATGGCGATCCACGCCGCGCCTTACCCGGCCGCGATCACCGCCGGGGTCGCCAGTGTCATGGCGAGCTTCAATTCGATCAACGGCACCAAGATGCACGGTAACGAACCGCTGCTGACCGGCGAGCTGCGCGGCAAGCTCGGCTTTGGCGGGTTGGTTGTGGGCGACTGGAACGGTCACGGGCAGGTCGAGGGCTGCACCAATTCCAATTGCGCGGCATCGCTGCTGGCGGGCCTTGATGTCTATATGGTGCCCGAGGACTGGAAGGCGCTCCACGCCTCGCTGCTGAAGCAGGTCAAGAACGGCACGATCCCGATGGCGCGGCTGGATGAAGCAGTGCTGCGCGTGCTGCGGTTGAAGCAGCAACTCGGCATTTTCGCTGGCGAGGTGAAGCCCTCGGCCCGCGCACTGGGCGGCAAGTGGGACAAGCTCGGCTCGCCCGAGCACCGCGCGATCGCGCGTGAGGCGGTGGCGAAATCGCAGGTGCTGCTCAAGAACGCGGGCGTGCTGCCGTTGAAGGCGGGTGCGCGGATCGAAGTCGCAGGCCTTGGGGCGGACAATGTCCCGCAGCAGGCTGGGGGCTGGTCGGTGACATGGCAGGGCGGCGGCGATCTGACCGCAGCCGATTTTCCCGGCGCGACCTCGATCTATGCGGGCATCGCCGCTGCCGCCAAGGCAGGTGGCGGCGAGGCTGTGCTGGCTCCCCAGGGCAGCGCCGCCAGCAAGCCCGACGTCGCCATCGTCGTCTTCGGCGAGGAACCCTATGCTGAATTCGTCGGCGACCGGAAGGATCTCGCCTTCCGCGACGAAGAAGGCCTGACCCTGCTCAAGTCCTACCGCGCGCGCGGGATTCCGACCGTTGCCGTGTTCCTTTCGGGCCGCCCCTTGTGGGTGAACCGTGAGCTCAACGCCGCTGACGCGTTCGTCGCCGCCTGGTTGCCGGGCAGCGAAGGGGCGGGCGTGGCTGACGTGTTGTTCGGCGCGCGGCCTGCCACCGGACGGTTGTCGTTCAGCTGGCCGGCGCATTGTGACGGAACGCCGGTGAATAGCCCCGAGGGCGCGCTGTTCCCGCTCGGCTACGGCCTCGATCTCGATGCCAGCGTCCCGCTGGCTCCGCTCGACGAGACCTGCGCGGCGCTCACCGCCGATACCGGCGCGGTGTGGTTCGCAAATGGCAAGCTCGGGATGCAGGTGCAGGCGGTGGCGGACAATGCGCTGCTTCCCGACCTGCGCGGCGCGGGTAACGGCATCACCGCCACCGGCGTTGATCGCAAGGCGCAGGAAGACGCGCGCAAGATCGCTTTTGCGCCGGGTGCCAAGCTCTCCCTGACCGGGCCGGACAGTGCCGCCGCGTGGCGGATCACCTATCAGGTGACCGCGCGACCCGGCTCGGCCGTGACAGTGACGGCGGGCGGCAAGGTGCTCGACATCACGCAAGGGATGTCAGTCGCCGAGGGCAAGGGCTGGCGCGAGATGGTGCTGAGCGCGAAGTGCCTCGGCACGGCGGGCGGCAAGCTGACCTTCGCATCGAAGGGCGCCTTCACGGTGCAGATCAGCGAAATCGCCCGCGATGAGGGCGCCGCAGAAGCGGAGTGCTCGTTCTAGGCGCGGATAATCCCCGCTAGCGGCGCATCGCTGCGACCGGGGAACAGCCGCGCTATTGCGAGCTTGGGATCGAGCTGCAGATGCTCTGCCACCGCGCCTGCGATCACGCTCTCCAGCGCGGTGGTGGGCGCAAGGTCGCGGCCCTCGTAAAGCTTGCTGTCCATCAGCCCCGGCCAGTCGGCAATCACCCGCCCGCCGCGCACCGCGCCGCCCATCACCAGCGCCGCAGACGCTGTGCCGTGGTCGGTGCCGCCGGTGCCGTTGAGCCTTGCGGTGCGGCCGAACTCGGTTGCCACCACCACCATCGTATCGGCCCAGCCCGCGCCCATGCCCGTGCGATAGGCCGCAAGCAGCGCGTCAAGCTGCCGCGCTGAGCGGGCAAAGGCACCGCGCTGGTTGGCGTGGGTGTCCCAGCCGCCGAGTTCAATCATCCCAATCCGCGCGCCGCCAGCACCGCGCATCAGGGAGGCGGCAAGCTCCCCCGCCGCACTGGCATCGCGCAAGTTGGTCAGCCCATCATCCGCCGCCATCGCCCGCGTCTCCAAGGCGCGCGCCCAAAGCGGCCCAAGCTCGCCATCCGCGCCGTAAAGCAGGCTGACCCGCGCCAGCAGATCCTCGCTCGCTTGTGGCAGGGCGGACGGAGCGTAGTTCGACACCGGCGCGTTGCCACGCAGCGCCAGCGGCACGGCAGACGCAATCGCCAGCGCGCGCAACGGCGCAGGCGCGCGCTCGTTCATCAGCCCTGTCAGGCGGTTGAGCCAGCCGTCCTTGGTCGCATAGGGCGCGGTGCCGCCGCTCTCCAGCAGGTTCTGCCCATCGAAGTGCGAGCGTTCGCGATAGGCGGTCGCGGCGGCGTGGACGAACAGCGCCTCGCCCGCCGCCGCCGACTTGGCGATCTCGGCCAGCGCGGGGTGGACGGCGAAGAAGCTGCCCAGCCGCGGCGCGTTCTCGTAATCGGCGAGGGTCGCCCCGCGCAAAGTCTCGAAGCCCGGATCGCCCACCGGCGCGAGCATCGCCATCCCGTCCGCCGCGCCGCGCAGCAGCACGAACAGCAGATTGCGGCTCCCCGTCCCTTGCGCAAAGGCGAGGCGGGGGAGGGCGAGGCTGCCTGCACCCAGCAGCGATCCGGCGAGCAGCGAACGGCGATCAAATCCGGCGGTCATGGCGTCTATCTCCGCATCATTTCAGGCGAGACCAACAGCAGCGCGAGCGCTTGCTGGCCGCTTTCGGCGCGCTTCAACTGAGTGAGGGTGGCCTCGCCCAGCGCGCCAGGGAAGGCCGCTTCGGCGCGGGCGATCACGCCATCCTGCGGGGCATTGCGCGCGATCCGCTCGGCCAGCTCTACCCGGCGAATCAGCGCGTCTGGCCCGGCCCAGCTGGCTGCGAGATCGTCGTAACCGGCAGGCGAAGGCGCGCGCCACGGGGTCTGCCCGAGCTGCGTCAGCGCCCCCACAATCCGCTGCGCTGGCAGTGCCTCGGTTCCGGTCAGGCGCAGCGCGGCGACGAGCCATTCGAACGGGGTGCGGAACTTGACCGGGCCGGGCGTCCACGCCTCGGGCGCTTCGATCAGAGCGCGGGTGAGGCTGGCGAGATCGCCGCCTGTCTTCAGGAAATCTGCTTCCAGCCGCGCCACCAGCGCGGGCGGGGGCGTGTCGCCAGCGAAGTGGCGCGCAAACTTGGTCGCGATGTGGCGCGCGGTGGCCGGATGCGCGGCGAGATCGTCGAGGATTGCCAGCGCTTGGCCTGCCTCGCCCGCCGGGTAGGTGCGGCCCAAGACCTGCCGCGCGCCTGGTTCATGCACCAGCGCGACAAATGCCGCACCGCTCGGCTGATCTTCGGCAAAGCGGCCCACCCGGCCAATCCCCGGCACCGTCCACCCGGTGAGCGCGCGCGCCAACTCGGTCACGTCGCTCTGGCTGTAGCCACTGCCGACGCCAAGCGTGTGCAGCTCCAGCACTTCGCGCGCTAGGTTCTCGTTCAGCCCGCGCGGGCGCTGCTGATCGCCGCCCCGCCGCGCACGCCGCTGCGCAAAGGGGGCATTGGGGCCGATCGACTGGAACTGGTCGAGATAGATCAGCATCGCCGGGTGCAGCACGGCTGCCTTCAGTATATCGCTGAACCGCCCCAGCACGTGCGGGCGGATCGCGGTGAATTCGTGCGGGCCAGCCTCGAACTGGGTGCCGGGCTTGCCGACTGAGACGCTGAAATGGTTCGACCAGAAATGCACCAGCCGCTCAACCATCGGGGCGGGGCTGGTGAGCGCGGTGTTCACGCGCACCGCAATGTCATCGGCGAGCACGCGGCGCGCCTCGACCAGCTGTTCGCGATACTCGGGCGGAAGACCGTCGAGCGCGGCGGCGCGGGCTTCCTGCCGGGTCATGCTCTCGGCCATCGCGGGCCCACCGCCCTGCTCCATCGCCGTCATCGCGCGGGTATCCTGCCGCAGCCGCCGCAGCAGTTCGAGCATTTCGCCGGTCTTGGCGCGAGTGTCGAGCCGCGCGGCAATGGCTGCGGGCGCAGGGTCAAAGGCATCGAACTGGCGCAGCACGAAAGCGCGCGGATCGCCCACCGCGCTGTCTTTCGCGCTGAAGCCATAGCCGAAGCGGTTGAGCGCAATGCTGGCCGGGCTCATCGGCGGGCCGTGCTGGTGGTGATCAGACGCATGGCATGGCTTCCTCGCTCTGCGAAAAGGGGCGCATAGCCACTGGCCATGCTGCCCCTGATCAACGCCTGAATGCGCCCGACCCTTCGCGCGAGGCTGCCGGAATTTTACGGCGTGACGATATCGAAGCCCTGCGGCATCGGATCGAGCGCATCGACCAGCGCCTGAAGTGCCGCTTGGTCGCCTTCAATCGTCACGCCTTCCATCCCCGCGACGGCACTGACCGGAATCCGCACGAACAACAGCGCCAGCAGCGCGCGGCGCGGGCCGCGGAAGGTGACGTCGGCCTTGGCGGGCAGCGCGCCCACGCGGCCGATGATCGCCTGCTCGCCGACATCCAGCATCGCGGTCTCCTTGCGATCAGAGAGGTCAATCGCGACCGTGAAGCCACGTCGTCCGGGCCGCTCGGGCGCAAACAGGGTCGCGGCGGAATCGAGCAATTCCTGCGTCGAGATCGCGGCGATCATGTCGTTGCTTTGGGTCGCGCTCATTTGCGGGCGACCACGCGTGAGATCGGATGCGGCTGAGAGGAACTGGTTGCGCCAGATCGCGCTTTCCGCCTGGAAGCCTTGCTGTTGGTAGCTGTTCGCCAGCATCGCCTTGGCCGCCGCGTTGTCAGGCGCGGCAAAGACGAGGTTATGGAGCAGATCGGACGCCCAGCGATAATCGCCGCCTGCCATCGCGTTCTGCGCCAGCGCCATCGTGCGATCTGCGCCGCCCAACGCCTCGATGAGCCGCTTGGCCCGTTCGACCGGTGGGTGGGCGTGGAGGTTCGCTGGCACCGCATCATACCAACCGAGGTAAAACTGGTAGATCGCCTTGGCGTTGTGGCTGACCGTTCCGTAGTAGCCGTGGGTCGACCATTCCGCTGCCAGCCCCGGCGGGGCCGCGTTCTCGAGCCCTTCGGCGATTTCATGCATCGTCTCGCCGCGGTTCATCCGGCGTACGGTCTGATCGTGGAGCCAGCGGTAATTGTCGCGCTGGGCGGAAAGCCATGCCTTCCCTGCCTCGCGCCCGAAGATCGGCCAGCAGTGGCTCGAAATCACGGCATCGCTTTGCGGGGCATAGCGGGTCGCCGCCTCGTCGAGATAATGCGCCCACGCCCGAGCATCGCGCACCTTGGCGCCGCGCGGGGTGAGGATGTTGTGTAAGGTGCAAGTCGCAATCTCGGCAGCGAGGAACGTCTTTTCGGGCGCGATAAAGACGTTGAACTCGGCCGGCGCCTCGGTGCCTGAGACGATCTGGAATTCGAGCGCGATTCCGTCCACCACTCGCCTATCGCCGGTTGCAGCGACTGTGTCGGTCGGCGGGATCAGCGAGAGCGTGCCTGACGAGAGGCCCATGCCGATCCCGCTGCCCATCTGCCCGGTCGCGCCCGGAACGAGGCCAGTGCCGAACTGGAAGGCGGCGCGGCGCATCATCGCTGGCCCCGCCATGACGTTTTCGGAGGTGGCTTCCTCCATGAAGCCTTCGGGCGCGATCACGGGGACGCGGCCCGCCGTCACGTCCGCCGGATCGACCACGCCGCGCGCGCCGCCGAAGTGATCGCCGTGGCTGTGCGAATAGATCAGCGCGCTGACCGGCCGCTTGCCAAGCGTCGCATTGACCAGCTCCATCGCCGCCTGCGCCGCCTCGACACTGGTGAGCGGGTCGATCACAATCCAGCCCGTTGCCCCGCGAATGATGGTCATGTTCGACACATCGAAGCCGCGCACCTGCCATACGCCCGCCGCCACCTGATAGAGCCCGTGGTGCTTCAGATGGGTCATGTGCCGCCACAGGCTGGGGTTGACGGTGTCCGGGGCGGGGCCGGTGACAAAGGCATAGGCGGCAAGGTTCCAGACCGGCTTGCCCGCCGCATTGAGGATCACCGGATCGGCGCGGGTGGCGAGGAAGCCGCGTGTGGAGAACGCGCTGTCGCGGGTGCCTTCGGCGGGCAGATTGGCCGCCACCTTGGCCTGCGCGGCGCGGGTCGCCTCACTCGCGGTGGGCGGCGGCGGCGTTTCCTGTGCGGCCAGCATTGGCGCGAACGGCAGCGCCACCAGCAGCGCAAAAGCCGCGCCTGTCCGCAATCCAGCAATGGTCATGATCGTAAGTCCCCTCTTCTCCCGCGCCTGTGATGCCTGCGCAGGGCGAAGGTTTCAAGCCGCGTGCGAGAGACGCGTTCGCCTATCTGCAATCATTCATATTTTAGAACGTTTGCGAAGAAAGATTGAATTTTTCCGATTGTCGAGCGGGGGCTAACAGACACCCACTCTCCCTTCCGCACGGCAAAGGATCCGCACCATGGACCAGAGCAGCCCGATCGCCGACAGCTTTGAGCCCGCCGCACCCGGCTCCGCGCGTGCGTTTGGCGGGCCAGCACTGTCACTGGTGACATCGCGGTTCCAGCTGGCCGAACCTGCCGATCCCGCGCCCGAGGCTTGGCGCGAAGGCTTGGCGCAGTTGCTTGCATGGCTTGAGGTCGAGACTGAATTCCTCACGCCTGCCCGCCCGTCGGGGCGCTTGGCGCGGATGGCCGATTGGGCGGCGAGCGCGGGTCAGCTGGCAGCGCCTGCACCGATGTTCGCGCCGTGGATCGGCTGGAGCCCTTCGGCCTTCCAGCACGGCGGCCTCGCCGGGTTGCCGCAGGCGCAGTATGTCGCCAGCTACCTGATCGATCACGCTCGCGGCGCACCACCTGCGCGCGGCGGCACGGACATTGTGTTGATGTCCCCGCACCCCGCTGTCTGCATCGCTGAAGCGGCGGGCGACGTCCCCACCCCGCGTGCCGCCGTGCTGCGAACGATGCTCCGGGCCGCGCGGGCCGAGGGGCGCGAGCGGGTCGCGATCATCTGCCATGCTCGCCAGCGCAATGCAGTCGCCCGGCACCTGTTGGCAGCGGGCAAGGGCCTGACGCGTGACGGGCTGGCGCTCGACATCCTCACGATCGAAGACGCGCTGGTGCCGTTAATGTCCGGCGCGGTGCTGTGGGATGCGATCATCGTGATGCCCGATCTGCGCAGCACCGTGTTCACCCTGCTCGCCGAGACCAGCGGTATGCGCCGCGCTTGGCCGATGCTGTGGTTCGGACGGGGCTTGCAACTGGTCACGTCCGAAGCGCCGGGCGGAGGGGGCAGCCGACTGCCCCTCGATGCCCCGGCGCTGATCCATGCCTTGGCCCTGACCTTGCACGAAGCCGGCATGGGCCGCGCTGCATGGCGGCTGCACGACGCCTGGGCGCGGCTGCGCGATAGCGGGGTGACGAGCACGGGCCGCGGCACGGATGCGCCCTATGTCACTGCGGTCGCGGATGACACGTTTCTCACCATACTTTGCTGCGACGGGGCCGTCAGCAAGCGCCCGCAAACGCCGTGGCGCGCATTGAAAAATGCAGAAATTGCAAATTCCGGGGGCCATTTACCAACTTTGCGCGTTGTGCCTTCAACCGCCGCAATTTCCTAACATATGAAAGGGTTTTGGTATGCCGAGCCGCCGGGTTGTTGCAAATGAATTGGCCCATGTCCTGCGGCAAATCTCGCATCCTGACCGCATCCGGCTGTTGCTTAAACTGCAAGCGGGCGACCAGACGGTGAACGAGCTGGGCGATTTGCTGGAAATCTCGCCAACCCGCGTCTCGCAGCATCTGGGTGTGCTGCGCGCCATCGCGCTGGTGGAGACCGAAACCCACGGGCAGAAGCGTGTTTACCGCCTCGCTCAGCCCGAACTGGCGCTGTGGCTGATTGATGGGATCGACTATGTCGCTCACCGTCTCAGCCGGGCGAGCGCCGTCGATATCGAGCAGGCGAAGATGATGTGGCGGGCTGAAGCGGCCGAAACCGTGATCTGACGCCCGCCCCCGCTCCCGGCCGCCGATCAGGCGGCGGGGCGGATCATCAGGCCGGGGATTTCGGTCTTCTCTTCCGAGCGGCGGCCATAACGCTCCACCAGCTCGCTCCATTCGACCACCAGCGATCCGCCGCCAGACTGGTGCAGCTTCTCCCACGACGACAGCATTTCAAGGCAGGCATGGTCGATATAGTCGAGCTTTTCGACATGGATATGCACCTCTGACCCGAAGGGCGAGCTTTCGAGCGCCTGGCCCAGCTGCGGGATCGAGAAGAACGTCGCCGATCCCGTCATCCAAAGATCAACCCGGTTGGTGTCGGCATCATGCTCGCGCCGGATTTCGAGGTGCGAGAAGGTGTAGACCAGCTTCAAGGTCGCCAGCCCGAAGCCGAGGATCACGCCGGTCAGCAGGTCGATGGCGACCACGCCCACCAGCGTGGCGAAGTAGATCACCAGCTCCTGCCGGCCGAATTCGGCGATCTTGCGGATCTGGGCCACGTTGACGAGCTTGTAGCCGGTGTAGACGAGGATCGCGGCCAGCACCGAAGTCGGGATAGCGTTGAGCACGAAGGGAAAGGCAGCCACCGCCAGCAGCAGCCATGCGCCGTGCATGATCGCCGAAATGCGCGTCGTCGCACCCGCTTCGACATTGGCGGCCGAACGCACGATCACGCCGGTCATCGGCAGCGCGCCAAAGCCGCCGCAGATCATGTTGCCGATGCCCTGCGCGCGCAATTCCTTGTCGTAATCGGTGCGCGTACCGATGTGCATCTTGTCGACTGCGGTGGCGCACAGCAGCGTCTCGGCGCTGGCGACGAAGGCGAAGACCAGGCCAAGCGTCAGGATGTCGGGATTGGTGAACCCGGCCAGCGCTTCGGTGGTGGGGATGTTGAGGCCGCTCGCCAGTGTGGCGGGCAGGTTCACCAGCGTGATCGGCAGCGCAAACGCCATCGCGAAGGCGGTGCCGACGATCACGCCGAGCAACGGTCCGGGGATCAGCGCCAGTGCCTTGGGCTTGAACTGGTTCCACAAAATGATCGTGGCAATGGTCACGATCCCCGCCATCGCGGCGAGGTGGTGCACCGAGCCATCGACCGGGAAAACCTTGATCACCGCTTCAGGAATGGCGGCGATGTTGAGCAAGCCGTTCGCGCGCGGCGCGTCGTCGAGCATCACGTGGAGCTGCGAGGCGAAGATCAGCACACCGATCCCAGCCAACATCCCGTGGATCACCGAAGGCGAAATTGCCCGGAACCACTGGCCCAGCTTGAACACCCCGGCGAGCAATTGCAGCGCACCGGCAATCAGCCCGACCACGCCGAGCATCATCAGCCCGTGTTCCTGCACCAGCTGATAGACCAGCACCGCCATGCCCGCTGCCGGGCCGCTGACCTGCAAGGGCGATCCGGCGATGGTGCCGACCACCAACCCGCCAACGATCCCGGTGATCAGGCCGAGCGCGGGCGGCGCGCCTGAGGCAATCGCGATCCCCATGCACAGCGGCAGAGCCACCAGAAACACCACGATCGAGGCGAGAAAATCGCGCCCCACCACAGCAGAGGTTAAGCGGGCGGCGGCAGGGGCTTGCATGGCGGGGGCGTCCGGAGTGAGAGGTGGAGAGGGGAGGGGCAGAGGGGTGCCCGATCAGCAGGCGTGCTTGCCGATCACGGTTTCGGCGATGTCGGCGGCATAGCGCTGCTCGACCGAAATCCAGGTTCCGGTCGCATCGTCATAGGCGGAGACTTCGCCGGTCTTGATGTCATAGACCCAGCCGTGCAGCGTGACCGCCTTCTGCGCGAGCGCCACGGCGACCACGGGGTGGGTCTTCAAATGCTGCAATTGCAGGATGACGTTCTGTTCGAGCAGCATCCGCATCTTGCCTTCGGGATCGAGACCCGCGCCCAGTGCTTCGGTGATATCGACCGCGCCCTGCGAATAGCCCAGCCATTCGCGCACGTGGGGGAGCGTGGTCAGGGCCGCGCGGTTCATCGCCCCCTTCATCGCCCCGCATTCGGTATGGCCGCAGATTACGATGTGCGGGATCTTGAGCGCGCCGATCGCAAATTCGATCGATGCGGTCATGCCGCCGGTCTGGTTGGTGTGCGGCGGCACGATGTTGCCCGCGTTGCGGCAGATGAACAGCTCACCCGGATCGGTCTGGGTCAGCATCGCGGTTTCGATCCGGCTGTCCGAGCAGGTGATGAACAGCGCTTCCGGGCTCTGACCGTTGCTGAGCTTTTCGAACAGCTCGGCCTTTTCCGGGAACACCTCGCGCTGGAACTTGACCACGCCTTGGGCGAAATGGGGCATCGGGGGTATCCTTTTCAGTGAGTCGATTTGGGTTCCGGCACGCCCCACAGGGCGAGGGCGGTGTCGATATGGTCGGCCTCTCCCAGTCGCTGACGAATGTCGACGAAGGGGAGCGCGTCGAGAATCCAGTCGGCCAGATGGGCGTGAGCCAGGCGGTAGAAGTGCGAACGGCCATCGCGCCGTTCTTCAACAAGGCGGTGCGCGCGCAGCAGCGCAAGATGCTGCGAGACGCGGGTGGCCGGCAGCTGAAGCGCCACAGCAAGGCTCGTCACGTCCTTTTCGCCGAGGCGGAGCTCTTCGATCAGGCGCAGACGATCCGCATGGGCGAGCAATTTCAACAAGTCCGCAAGCTCACGCGACACGATCAGCCGACTGGGCATGGTATCCTCCAAAGCCTGCAAATTGTCGCAGACTTGCACCTATGCAGTTATGTGACTTTGTATCGAGCGTCAAGCGTGCCGGCGCTTGCTGCTGTCCAGCCGTGCTGACGCCGGGACGTGTGCCGCAACGCCGGGGTCGCGCCGGAAAAATCGCTGCCCCCTCTCAATCCTGCGGATGACAGGGTGCGTATTGTGTGGTGTCAGGGGCCAGCAGACACCCCAAAAGGCAGGGACAGAGGCAATGAATTTCGAGCTCAGTCACGAACACACCATGCTGAAAGATCTGGTCGGCAAGTTCGTGCGCGATCAGCTGATGCCGTTCGAACAGGTGGTTATCGCCCGCGAAAACATCGGGCAGGGCACCTATCTGACGCCTGAGGAGACCGCCAAGGTCGATGCCGTCAGCCGCGAGCTGGGCCTGTGGGGCCTTGACGCGCCGGAGGAAGTGGGTGGCATGAACCTGCCGATGGTGGCGATGGTCGGCGTGAGCGAGGAGCTCGGCAAGACGGTCGTCCCCTATTACCTCCCGCCCGATTCGCCCAACCTCAGGATGCTGATGGTCGCCGCAGACGAGCGCCAGCGCGCAGCCTATCTCGAACCCTATGTGCGCGGCGAGACGATCAGCGCCATCGGCATTTCAGAGCCCGGCGCCGGGGCCGATCCGCAGCGGATGATCACCACCGCGGTCCAGGATGGGGACGACTGGATCATCAACGGCCGCAAGATCTGGATCACCAAGGGCGCAGAGGCGCACTTCACCATCCTGATGGCGGTGACCGACAAGAACCCCAATGGCCGCAACGGCATGTCGGCGTTTCTGGTCGACAAGGGCACCCCCGGCTTCAACGTGCTGCGCAAGATCCCGATGATCGATGGCACGTCGACCTATGAAATTGCGCTCGACGATTGCCGGGTGCCGGGGTGGAAGCTGCTGGGCACGCGCGGGCAGGGCTTTGCGCCGATGCAGGTGCGGCTGGGCACGCGGCGGATCGAGATGGCGTCCTGGTCAATCGGCATGGCGCAGCGCGCGCTGGACATGATGATCGATTACGCGCCGCAGCGCACCACCTTCGGCAAGCCCCTCTCGTCGCGCCAGACCGTGCAGAACTGGATCGCCGACGCCGCGACCAAGATCCACGCGATGCGGCTGATGACCTATGACTGCGCGTGGAAGATCGACGAGGGCCGCGACACCCGCAGCGAAATCTCGATGATCAAGAGCTTCTGCATCGAAAGCGCCTACGAGATCGTCGATCACGCCATGCAATTGTTCGGCGGGATGGGCATGACCCGCGAATTGCCGCTCTACCTGATGAGCAACAAGCTGCGCACCATGCGCATCTATGATGGCCCGAGCGAGATCCACAACTGGGTGGTCGCCCGCGGGTTGCTGGGCACCTATGATTGAAACGAAAACGGGCGGGACAGCGTGAACTGTCCCGCCCGCCTCTGTGCCCATCGGCCCGCGCGTCAGAACGATCCGCGCACCCCGAGGTAGAAGAACCGGCCGCGCACCCCGATCGGCCGCACCAGGCTGCCGAGGTAAGGTTCACGGTCGAAGGCGTTGTTGATCCCGCCATACAGGCTGAACTTCTCGGAGAAGTCGTAGCTGGCGAAGAAGTCGCTCACCAGCGAATCCCCGGTGTCGCGCTGGGACAGCGGCACGAGTGTGTTGTCGTCCTTGACGACCACCTTGCCACCCTCGATCGCGACATCGACCACCTGAATGTTGGTGATGCCGGGCGAAAGCTGGCTGCTTTCGAACCGCCCGGTCCAGCCGAGCGTGAACGCGTCCATCTTCCAGGTGATGCCGACATTGGCGATCCATTCCGGATTGCCGAACTCACCCAGATTATCATTGTCGATCGCCTGCGAGATTTTGTCCTGCTCCGCCACGAGCGGGTCAGGATCGGGCGTTCCTGGGGTCGCGCTGAAGATCTGGGTGTCTTCAAGGAAGTGCGTGCCGGTCAACGACAGGTCGATGGTGCCGTAGTCGGCCCCGAACGGCACATCGAACTTGTAGTTGGCGGCAAAGTCGATCCCGCGCACCGCGAGCGAGCCGAGGTTCACGTTACCAGCGGTGAAGTTGTCGATCACCCCGGTCGTGGCGTTACGGGTAATCGCGTCGCAGAATTGGTTGTCCGTGCTCGGCAAGTCGACGCAGGCCGCCGCAATCTGCAAGCCGGTGAGCGAGCCCACCGCGCCGGTGATCTTGATGTCGTAGTAATCGGCGATCACGCTTAGCCCGCTGAGCATTCCGGTCGGCTGCCACACCAAACCGGCGGTGAAGGTTTCGGCCTCTTCCTCTTGCAGATTGGGATTGCCCCCCGTGGTGCCCGGACGGAACGCCGAGGCGAAGTTGGCGGGGTTGAACCCGGCCGGCACGAATTCGAGGCAGTTGGCCGGACGGAACGAGCTGCCCGAGTTGACGTTCGCCGCGGCGCAGGGATCGGCCAGCAGGCCGATGGTGGCCGAACGGACCGGGCCGAACAGTTCGGCCAGGTTGGGCGCACGCACCGCAACGGAGTATGTGCCGCGGAATGCTAGCGTTTCATGCGGCTTGTACCGCCCGCCCACCGTCCATGCGGTGGTCTTGCCGATGGTGTTGTAATCGGAGAACCGGATCGCGCCGTTGAATTCGAGCAGGTCGATGAAGGTCATGTCGGCCAGCAGCGGCACGCGCACTTCGCCGAAGCCTTCGTAGACTTCGATCGCGGGGTCTTGGAAACGCGGATCCGGCGAGGGATTGACCGGCGCGCCGCTCGACACGACGCCGCTGGTGATCCCCGGAGAGTTCTGGAGCGGCGAGGGGGTGAACAGCGAGGTGTCCTTGCGGTATTCGAAGCCCGCCGCAAAGCCGATGGCACCGCCCGGCAGCTCGAAGAACTCCGCCGTGTCGCCTGCCAGCGAGCCGAGGATCTGCTGCTGAGTCAGAATGGTCGAGTTGGTGATATCGACAAAGGCGAAGTCAGCGCCGGCGCCGTTGATCGAATCCGGGCCGAAGATGTTGATCGGTGCACAGACCCCGGTGCGCGGGGTGAAGCTGATCGCCCGGCCCGTGCCATCGGGGTTGCGCGGCGGACGCGGGAAGGGCGAGATGCCCGGCGCGGTGCCGTCAAGCTCGCTCCGGCAGATGATGTCGCCTGCCTGCGCCGTCCCCGGATTGATCTGCACGTTCTGACCACCGCGGATGGCGGTGACGGTGCGGTTGTTGGCCCGGAAGCCGGCGAGGTTGTCCGCGTTCAGCGCAATCGCGTCGATCGCGTAGAAATAGCGGTCGTCCAGACGGGTGTTGCTGAACACCGATTCCACCTCGGTACGGCCGTAGTTGTAGGACAGTTCCCACTTCCACCCGAGCTTCTCGAATTCGCCGCGCAGACCCGCCACGAAGCGCAACGTCGAACGCTCGGTCTCCTCCTGCGGCAGAACGTCGATGTCCTGAATGTCGCGCGAAACCGCGATCACCGGGCTCTGGCCAAGGCCTTGGAGCTGGGTAACCTGGGCGCGCAGCCCTGCCGGGATGAAGGGGTTGTCGAGCCGGATCGGAATGTCATCATTGAACGGCGTGCCGGTGGCATCAACGCCGTTGGTAAAGGCGTACTTGCCCTCGAAGAAGGCCTCGATCCCCGGCGTGATTTCAAAATCTGCCCCGGCGGAGAACACCAGCTGTTCCAGTTCGGGCAGGATCAGCTCGTTGACGTTTGCGCCGATCCCGTCACCGCCCGATGCGCTGAAGGCGTCAACGAAGGTGCCAGACCCGAAGGCACGAAGTCCGGTTCCATCGAACACCTGTGCAACCGGGATGTTGGTGCCCGGAAGGAACGGCACGGAACCATTGGGATTGATCAGGTTGACCGCATCAAAGGCGCTGGCAAATCCGTTGTCGATCGCGATGATCCCGAACCGGCTCGACACCGGCAGGGTCACATTGGGATAGAAGGCCTGGCTGGGACGCTCGCCCGCAGGCAGGCCGAAATCCGCATCGGTCAGGCCGAGCAGGTCGAAGATCGCATCATTGGCAAAGCCCAGCCCGAACAACCCGGTCCCGGCAAAGTCGCGGTCCGTCGCCGTCAGTGACTTCTGCTTGCTGTAATCGACCGAGAACACCGCACTACCGCGCCCGTCCATGAACTCGCCGCCGCCAGCAAGGCTGACGCTGTAATTCTCGGCATCGCCCTGATCGGAGATGCCGCCCTGAACGTTGAATTCGAGCCCGTCGAAATCGCGGCCTGACCGCAGCGTGAAGTTGACGACGCCGCTGACTGCGTCGGCGCCGTAGACCGAGGACGCGCCGCCGGTCAGCACTTCGACGCTCTTGATGCGTCCCTGCGGGATCGCGCCGATATCGACCGCAGCCGAACCGCCGGTGCCCGGCACGTGGCGGCGTCCGTCTTCAAGCACCAGCGTCCGAACCGATCCGAGCTGGCGCAGGTTCAACAGGCTGAGACCAAGGTCGGAACTGTCGCCCGCAGCCACTTGGTTGACCGAATCGGTGCCCGGCAGCGAGCCTTGCAGCGCGGGGATATTGCGCAGCTGGGTGGCGAGATCGGCCTGCCCGCTGAGCGCGATGCTTTCAGCGTCGATCACCGTGATCGGGCTGGTGGATTCGGTCGCCGCGCTCACCGAAATGCGCGAGCCGGTGACGACGATCTGTTCCGCAGGTTCGGCGGCAGGGTCTTCCGCTGCCACGCTGTCCTGCGCGCTGGCTTGTGCGGGCGCCAGACCGGCGACCAGCAGGGCCGCAGCGATGGCGGGGAGCGACGACGACTGGAGAGAGAGCTTCGTGATACGCATGATGTGTCCTCGCGTGGGTGTGACCGGGACAAGGCCTGCGATGCTACGTGGCATTGCAGTACCGTGCCGTCGTCGTCAGATGCGCCGTCCCGGTGCGAGGGTTGATCCCCCGTCGAGCGTGCTCTGTACGGTCCTTCCTGCGCGAGGTCGGTGGCCGGGCGTTGTCGCCCTTTGCCTGCCTGCCCCAATTGCGTTGCGACGCGCGCCAGCGCCCCCGGCGTCGTCATGTCCGGTATTACGGTTGGGGATTTCGGTGGTAAGTGGTCATTCTACGTATATGCGGGCGGCGGCGGCATTCGCGCGGCAAACTGTCACCCATCAGCAACATAGGTGAGATTTTGGCGCGATTTTGCGGGTTCGCTTGCGGGCGCCTGCTCTGCTAGCACGGCTGGCATGAGCGAATGGATGGCAGTGGCGCGCGCTTCCCTGATAGCGGCGCGCGAATATTCGGAATCTGTGCGGCAGGCGGTGGCAGGCGTGGTTGCGCCCGGCGGGACGGTCGATCCAGCGCTGCTGGCGCCCGAGCAGCACCGAGTCCACGGCTTTGCATGGATCGCGGCGAGCATCGCGGCGCTGGAGGCCACGCTGGACTGGGCGGTGCGGGCCGAGGCTGCCGGGCGGTTCGGTGCGGCCGAGGAACTCGTGGTGCGGATCGGATTTGGCGAATACCTCGCCCAGATCGCGTCAGGCTTGCCGATGAGCGCGAATGAGGTGGTTCGCCCGTCTGCTTTCGGCACCGAGGCCGAAGCCCGCGCCTTCGCCGCACATCCGGCCGCCGCGCGGCTGCTGGCTGAGGGCAACTGCGCCGAAACCCGCGCTGCCTTGGCCGCGCTGCTGGCTGACGGGGTTCGGCCTGATGAAGCCTTGGGTGACGACGCGCTCGATCAGGTGCGGGACCAGTTGCGCGCCTTCACCGCCGACGCGATTACGCCCCACGCGCACCAATGGCACTTGGCCGACGCGCTGATCCCCGATGGCGTGATTGCCGAGATGGCGGCGCTCGGCGTGTTCGGGGTGTGCATCCCTGAGGCGCACGGCGGGCTGGGGCTGGGCAAGCTGGCAATGGCGGTGGTCTCGGAAGAATTGTCGCGCGGATGGATTTGCGCCGGGAGCCTCGGCACGCGATCGGAAATCGCGGGCGAGCTGATCGCCGAGAACGGGACGCCCGCGCAGAAGGCGAAATATCTCCCTCGCATTGCCGATGGCTCCTGCCTGCCCACCGCCGTGTTCACCGAGCCTGATACCGGGAGCGACCTTGCTGCGGTGCGCACGCGCGGCGAGCGGCAGAGCGATGGCAGTTGGCAGGTGACCGGCGCGAAAACGTGGATCACCCACGCCGCCCGCGCCGACCTGATGACGATGCTGGTGCGCACCGATCCGGCCGTGCCGGGCTATGCCGGGCTGTCGATGCTGCTGGCCGAGAAAACGCGCGGCACTGACCCCGCGCCGTTCCCCGATGCGGGGATCGAGGGGAGCGAGATCGAAGTGCTCGGCTACCGGGGCATGAAGGAATATGCGCTGGGGCTGGATGGCTTTGCGGTGGCGGCAGACGGCTTGCTCGGCGGGGCGGAAGGGCAGGGCTTCAAGCAGCTGATGCGCACCTTCGAAGGCGCCCGCATCCAGACCGCCGCGCGGGCGGTGGGCGTCGCGTGGAACGCGTTTGATCTGGCGCTGGATTATGCGCTGGGGAGGAAGCAGTTCGGCCAAGCGCTCACCCAGTTCCCGCGCGTCGCCGACAAGCTGGCGCTGATGGCGGTGGAAATCGTCATGGCGCGCGAACTGACCTATGCCGCCGCCCGCGCCAAGGATTCCGGCGCGCGCTGCGATATCGAGGCTGGGATGGCGAAACTGCTCGGCGCGCGGACGGCGTGGAGCGCGGCGGATAATGCGGTGCAAATCCACGGCGGCAATGGCTATGCGTTGGAATATCCGATCAGCCGGGTGCTGTGCGACGCGAGAATTCTCAATATCTTCGAAGGCGCAGCTGAGATTCAAGCGCAAGTGATTGGGCGCGGCTTGCTGGCGGGGCAGAGGCAGGCGGCTGCGGCTTAAGGAACGCGGTGACCTTGATCAGTTGAACGAGCGACAGGCCCCCGGACTTGGCGGCTGTATCGTTGGGTTGTTGGGAATGGCCGGTTTCACTGCGAGCCGGTTCGGCAGGGCTTGGCTGGCCGCCTCGCGATGTTCCCCATGATGCGCTATCGGCGGGCTGCGCCCCAGAGGGTTGCCCCGCTATCGGCGGGTTATGTCGCGGTATTGCCCCGGTTGTGTCGCACTGCCACTGTCGCCCGTAATGACCAGCGATTCTCTGCAAGCGGCGCCCAACAGCGTCCGCATCGGCCCTTTCTTTGTGACGCAAGGCATTCATAATCTTAGAGATTATGGTGGCTATGCCATACCCGGCGGTGGGCGGGTCCGCAGCGGTGTGCTGTTCCGCTCGGGTCAGCACATGGAAGCGAGCGACGATGACCTGGCGCTGCTCCACGCGCTCGACATCCGCACCGTGATCGACCTGCGGGGCGTGAGCGAGCGCGAGGGTTTTCCGTGCAGACGCCATCCGAACTTCGCCGCACAAGTCATTGCTTATGAAGGTGAAACGACGAACTCACCACCACATGAAGGCGGCGGCGGGCAGGTGATGATGACCCCGCAAAAAGCGCGCGAACGGATGCTGGCGGTCTACACGCGGATGCCGGTCAACCCGGCGATGATCGCGATTTTTTCTCGCTATTTCAATGCTTTGGACGAAAATGACGGCGGCAGCCTCGTCCATTGCTTCGCCGGGAAAGACCGCACCGGCATCGCGGCCAGCCTGCTCCTCCATGTCCTCGGCGTGCATCACGATGATATCGTGACCGAATTTCTGCTTACCAATGATGCGCCGACCCGCGACATCCTCGAACGCCAATCGCTCCCCCGGATGGAAGCGCATTACGGCGCGATCGAGCCTGAGGCGTTGCACAATCTGATGGGTGTTTTACCAGAATATATAGATACTTACGTCGCAGAAGTGACACGCGATCACGGATCACTTGATGCCTATCTGGCGACAATATTAGGTGTGGACGAGGCAAGAAAACAGCGTCTTCGCGCCAAGCTGGTGGCGTGACAATCGCGTCCGAAATCCCCATATCGCTCCCCTGAAATCCACCAGAGGCACCCTTCATGGCGACCCACACCACCAAGATGCTCATCATCGGCTCCGGCCCGGCAGGCTACTCCGCCGCGATCTACGCCGCGCGCGCGATGCTGGAACCGATTGTCGTGCAGGGCCTCCAGCCCGGCGGGCAGCTGACCATCACCACCGATGTCGAGAATTACCCCGGCTTTCGCGACGTTGTGCAGGGCCCGTGGCTGATGGAAGAAATGCGCGCGCAGGCTGAACACGTCGGCACGCGGATGATCTGGGACACGATCGTCTCGGTCGATCTCGACCACGGCTCGCCCTTCCGCGCCATCGGTGACAGCGGTGACGAATACATCGCCGATTGCCTGGTCATCTGCACTGGCGCGCAGGCCAAGTGGCTGGGCGCTCCGGGCGAGATGGAGCTGGGCGGCAAGGGCGTTTCAGCCTGCGCGACGTGCGACGGGTTTTTCTATCGCGGCAAGCGGGTCGCGGTGATCGGCGGCGGGAATACCGCCGTGGAAGAGGCGCTGTACCTCACCAACCATTCGGACAACGTCACCTTGATTCACCGCCGCGACAGCTTGCGCGCCGAGAAGATCCTTCAGGAGCGGCTGTTCGCAAATCCCAAGATCACTGTGCTGTGGAACAAGGGTGTCGACAGCTTTGAGGCGGGCTCAAACGGGATGCTCCACCACCTCGCGCTGACCGACACGGTGACGGGTGAAGCCTCGACGCTGGAGGTCGACGGGGCCTTCGTCGCCATCGGCCATGCGCCGGCGACCTCGCTGTTTGTGGGCAAGCTGCCGATGGATGAGAGCGGCTATCTGCTGACCGAACCCGGCACGCCCAAGACCGTCATCCCCGGCGTCTTTGCAGCCGGAGACGTGACCGATCACGTATATCGTCAGGCGGTGACGGCGGCGGGCATGGGCTGCATGGCCGCATTGGATGGCGAGCGCTTCCTCGCCGCGCGCGCCCATGCGGTGCAGGAGGCGGTGGCGGCGGAGTAACCCGCCGCCCCGCTGTGCCGTTCAGCCGTGCAGGTGCAGATCGAACACGGGAATAATCGCGTGGAAGATCAACACCATCAGCGCAATGCTTGACAGCGCGAACAGCGCGAACCGCACGGCGACGCGGTTGACGGTCACCTGCACGATTGAGTGCGCGATCCGCAGCCCGACATAAGCCCAGGCGACCTTGGTGTTGGGGCCGTCGCCTTGCCCGATGATCGCCAGCACGATTGCGACTGCATAAAACAGTGTAGGTGCTTCGTGCAAGTGGTTGTAATTGTCGGCTTTCCAGCTGACGCTATCGGGTAGCTGTGCACGCAGGCTGGCACCAGTCGAGCCGACCATGCCCTTAGCATCGATCCCCGCTTTCAGCATCGCGGGAATGCGGGTGACATACATCCACACCCACATCACCATCGTCCAAGCCAGCAGCACCACCACGGGCTGGAGAATGTCCATTCCAATCATTGTGTCTCTCCTTAAACGGGCAGGGCGGAAGGATCGGCGAACAGCGTCGCCAGTGCGGCGCGGATCGCCAGGGTCAGCAAGGCGAGGCTTGAGACGAGGAACAGCAGAAACCGCACTGGCACCTTGTTCACCGTCTCCTGCCAGACCGAGTGGACGATCCGCAGCGCAACATAGACCCACGCCAGCGTCACATCGATTGCGCCCGCTCCCATGATCGCGAGGATCACGACCGTGGGATAGAATACGGTCGGCTGCTCCATCAGGTGCGAATAATTATGCGCGGGCCAATTGATCCGCGGCTCGACCGCGCCTTCGAGATCCTGCCCCCGGCCGCCGGGCCGCGCGCCCAGATCGATCCCGGCCTTCTTCAGCGCCGGCAGGCGGACGCCCGCCATCCAGAACAGCATGATGAGCGACCACACCACCAACACGGCGGCGGGCGCGAGTATTTGCGCTTGCATGACTTCGATCCCCTTCGAGAGCCTCTCTCAGTCGCAACCTGCGAGAGCGGTGATGGATTGTCAAATGCAACCTATCCGCCCGCGGCATTGGACAGATCGCGCGACCCTGCGCTAGCTTTCGGGCCATGCACATGGTCCACGATCCTGCCGCCCCAGTTGAGGCGCCCATCGCCTTCGACGACTTCCTCAAGGTCGATATCCGCGTCGGCCGGATCATCAGGGTTGATCCCTTTCCCGAAGCGCGCAAACCGGCTTACAAGCTGACGATCGACTTTGGCTCCGGCGTAGGGATCAAGCGCTCCTCTTTGCAGGTGTGCGGGCTCTATACGCCTGAGACGCTGGACGGGCGGATGGTCGCCGCGGTGGTCAATTTCCCGCCGCGCCAGATCGGCAAGTTCATGTCCGAAGTGCTGACTTTGGGCTTCCCTGACACGGCGGGCAACGTGGTGCTGTTTGCGCCGGATACCGAGGTGCCGCTGGGCGCGCGGTTGTTCTAGGCGGGGCGCTCCGAGGCCTCCCGCACCGCTGCTGACAGTGCGCGATACGATCCTGAGGCCATCGCCGCCAATGTCAGCGCCATGCCGGCGATGCCGGTCAGCGTGAACACCAGCGCCATCCCGCGCTCCGGCCCGGTGCCGTACCAGTGCCCCACCGCCGCAGCGCCCGCGCCGTCGGTCATAAAGGGGATCGCGAGGTATTGCGTGACCGGCCCGATCAGCACCGCCATCAGCGGCGCGGCGGAATTCTCGACCGCTTGGGCAAAGCCGAACACCCGGCCCTGCCGCTCAAACGGGACGACCTGTTGCAGCGCGGTCTGCTCGGCAGCCTCGGCGAACGGGCTGAGCGCCAGCCACAGCACGCAGCCGATCCCGAGCAGCAGGATCGAGGACTGCACCGAGAACAGCGCCGCGACCAGCCACACGGCAAGGTTCACCAGCATCAGCGTGCGCAGCGGATTGGGGCCAAGCCCGCGCCGAGCGATGAAGATGCCGCTGACGATAAACGCCGACGAAGCCCCTGCCCACAACATGCCCCACGCCTCGACGCTCATCAGCGACAGGCCATAGGCGTCCATCAGCGCCATGAACACGCCGCCCAAGAGGTTGTTGAAGCACGCGAATAGGATCAGCGCGCCAAGCCCCGGCACCGCGCGGATCGCCGCGAGCGTGCCGGACAGGTCAACGCGGCGCGGCGCGTCATCCTCGCCCGGATCGGCGCGGGGTTCTGCCAGCCGGATCGTCAGCATATGACCGAAGGCAAGCACCGTCGCCACCAGCGCCAGTGCCAGCGTTCCCCGCATCCCGTCCCACGCCACCAGAAAGCCGCTGATCGCCGAGGTGATCAGGAAGCCGAGGCCCGATACCATGCCGACCAGCCCATTGGCCTTGTCGCGTCCCTCCGGCGGGATCAGCGCCGTCACCAGCGTCGGCAGCGCGATCATCCTGAGGTTGCCCGCAATCACGCCGAGCATCGCGATGCCTGTGAAGACCCACAAGGGTGCGCTATCCGCCTGCGACAGCGCGGCGGGCGGCGCGATCAGCACCACGGCGAGGGCAACGGCATAGAGCACGAAGGACGCGATGCTCGATCCGAGCATCACCGTCCGCTTGGCATGGTGATCGACCAGGCTGCCGAACCACGGAGCCAGCACCGCGCCCAGCACCAGATAGATGCCGCCGATCATCCCGGTGACAAACACCGACCGGGTCTCAAGAAACGCCCAGAACACCAGGGCGAACCACACTGTGAAATTGACGAGGCTCTGGATGAGGTTGTTGGCGAGAATCAGATGGAAGGCACGGGGCTGCGGCATTGTGGCGGATGTGGCACAGGGCAGCGCGGTGCGCGAGGGGTTGTCAGACTGACGCACCCCAAGGCTCGATCAGCGGCAAGTGCGCGGATGGGCGTTCCCGACCGCACCATTCGCTTTGATTTTCGAAGGTTGAGGTCAGGGCAGGCGACATGGTGCGACAACCTGCAACTTCTGTTGGCTGGGGCGGAAGGATTCGAACCTTCGCATGCCGGTACCAAAAACCGGTGCCTTACCGCTTGGCTACGCCCCAGCAAGAGCCGCGCTCTATAGCGGCTGAAATGCATATGGGAAGGGGGCGGAGGCGCAGAATTTTGCGCCTCCGCCCCAGCCTGCGTCCTATTGCGGCGCGCTGGTCACCAACCGCTTGCCGGCGAAGTCGGCGGGCGAGTGGCGTTCCCGCATTTGCGTGTCTTCATCGCCCCACACCTTGTTGACGATCCGCCCGCGCTGCACGCCGGGACGGGCACCGATCTCAGCGACCCAGCGCGCGACGTTCTTGTATTCGTCGATGCTAAGGAAGGTTTTGGCGTCGTTATAGATCTGCCCGGCCACAAACGGCGCGAGCCACGGATAGTTGGCGATGTCGGCGAGGGTGTATTCGTCGCCCGCGAGAAAGCGGCTCTCGCCAAGGCGTTTGTCGGCGACGTCGAAGATCCGCTTGGTTTCCATCGCATAGCGATTGATCGGATATTCGTATTTCTCCGGCGCATAGGCGTAGAAATGGCCAAAGCCGCCGCCCATGAACGGGCCGCTGGCGACCTGCCAGAACACCCAGCTCAGCACCTCGGCGCGAGCTGCGGGATCGGTGGGGATGAACATCCCGAATTTCTCGGCGAGGTGGAAAAGGATCGCGCCGCTTTCAAAGATGCGGAACGGCGCGTCGGGATCGCTCTGGTCGAGCAGGGCGGGGATCTTGGAATTGGGGTTCACGCCGACAAAGCCGCTGGTGAACTGCTCCCCATCGCCGATGTTGATCGTCCACGCATCATACTCCGCGCCGCTGTGCCCGGCTTCGATCAGTTCCTCGAACATGATCGTCGCCTTTACCCCGTTGGGCGTGGCGAGCGAATAGAGCTGGAAGGGATTGGCGCCGACCGGCAGCGCCTTGTCCTCGCGCGCGCCGGCGGTCGGGCGGTTGATATTGGCAAAGCGCCCGCCGGAGACAGTGTCGGCGCTCCAGACGGCAGGCGGGGTATAGGTGGCATCGGCCATAAGGCTCACTCCTTTGGGCGCAGCAACAGCGCGCGCTATCGTGAAAGCCTAGCTGGCGCGGGCAGGGACACTGTGCAAGGTGGAACATTGCCGGACGCGGCCGCATTTCCTTGGATATGGAAAAGCTGGTCTATGTTGACGATGATCTGCCCGGCATCACCCGGCGGCGAGCGGGCAAGGGTTGGGCCTACTTCGATCCGGCGGGAGGCTTGATCCGCGATCCTGCCGAACGCGCACGCCTCAACGCTGTTGCATTGCCGCCGGCCTACCGCGATGCGTGGTTCTGCCCGGCGGCCAATGGCCATATCCTTGCCACCGGATATGACGATGCGGGGCGCAAGCAGTACCGTTATCACCCCGAATTCCGCAGCGCCCGCGAAAGCGCGAAATACGATGCTTGCGCCGCTTTCGGAAAGCTCCTTCCACTGGTGCGCAAACGAGTGGACAGCGACCTGTCGCAGCCGCGCGTCACCCGCGAACGGGCCTTGGCAGCGGTGGTGCGGTTGCTCGATTTATCGGCAATCCGGATCGGGAACGAGCACTATGCCCGCACCAATGACAGCTACGGCGCAACAACCCTGCGGGCTGATCACGCTGAGGTTGGCGCGCGGCGGATCGTGCTCGAATTCGTCGGCAAGGGCGGTAAGGAGCATGAGCTTGCTCTGTCCGATGCGCAGCTGGCCCGCGCGGTGCAGCGGATGCAGGATCTGGACGATGCGGACGACGACCATCTGTTCCGCTACCCGGATGATGGTGGCGAAATCCGCCCGGTCACCTCGGCTGACGTCAACGCCTATCTGCGCGAGACCATGGGCGATGATTTCAGCGCGAAGCATTTTCGCACCTTCCACGCCAGCAGCCTCGCCTTCGAACGGCTGGCGATGGGCAAAGGGCAGGTGCGGATGGCCGAAATGCTCGAACACGTCGCTGACCGGCTTGGCAATACGCCTGCGATCGCGCGCAGTTCCTATGTCCATCCGGCGGTGATCGCCCGGATCGAGGGTCAGGAGGATTGGCGCAAGGGATTGCAGCTGCCGCGCAAGACCAGGTGGCTCACCCGCACCGAGCGCGGGCTGATCGCTTTTCTGGAGGAGTGCGGGGCGGCGAGCGATTTTCTGTCAGGCGACCAAGGCTGAAGGCTGGACTCTAGGCAGCGGGGCATGTGCGCGTTACAGCCGCCCCAGCAGGAGACGCCAAGGCGATGAGCGAAGCCCACCCCTTTTTCGATATGCACGAACACGGCTTCGTCCGGGTGGCGACCGCCACGCCGTGCAGCCGCCCTGCCGACGTCGCCTACAACACCGCAGGCGTGCTGGCCGAGGCGCAGAAGGCACACGACGCGCACGTCGATCTGGTGGTGTTTCCCGAACTCACCCTGTCGTCCTATGCAATCGACGATCTGCTGCTCCAGTACGCGCTGATCGAGCGGGTCGAGCAGGCACTGGCCGAGGTGGTCGCGGAGTCGGCTGACCTCCACCCGGTGCTGATCGTGGGCGCGCCGCTCAAGCGGGCGGACAAGCTCTACAATTGCGCGGTGGTGATCGCGCATGGGCAGATCCTGGGCGTGGTGCCCAAAAGCTTCCTGCCCAATTACCGCGAATTCTACGAGAAGCGTCACTTCGCCCACGGGCGCGGGTGCACCGATCTGTGGATCGCGGTGGCGGGCGAGGAAGTGCCGTTCGGCACCGATCTGGTCTTTGCTGCCGCGAACCTGCCGGGCTTCCGCTTAGGGGTCGAAATCTGCGAAGACTTCTGGGCGCCGATCCCGCCGGGGATGACTGCCGCGCTCGCGGGTGCGCTGATCCTGTGCAACCTTTCGGCCTCGCCCGTCACCATCGGGCGCGCGGATGATCGCCACCTGCACTGCCGTTCCTCAGCTTCTCGTGCCATCGCGGCCTACGTCTATTCGGCGAGCGGTTACGGCGAAAGCACCACCGACCTCGCGTGGGACGGGCAGGGCGTCATCTACGAGATGAGCAGTCTGCTGGCGCAAAGCGAACGCTTCGACCGCAGCGGCGAACTCACCATCGTCGACATCGACACCGAACGCCTCGCCGCTGAGCGCCTGCGCAACCAGACCTTCGCCGATGCGGCGGAATGGGCCGGGCGGCCGGAGGACTCTTACCGCCGGATCGTGTTTGAACACGCCTATGCCGAAGGTGACATCGGGCTGGTTCGTCCCGTCGCGCGCTTCCCCTTCGTCCCCGACCGGCCGGAGAAGCTGGACGAGGACTGCTACGAGGCGTTCAACATCCAAGTCGATGCGCTGATGCGGCGGATCGAATCGACGGGTGCCAAGAGCCTTGTGATCGGCATTTCCGGCGGGCTCGACAGCACGCACGCGCTGATCGTGGCGGCCAAGGCGTGTGACCGGCTGGGGATACCCCGCACCGCGATCCGGGGCTATACCATGCCCGGCTTCGGCACCTCTGACGGCACCAAGACCAACGCACACCGATTGATGGAGGCGATGGAGATCACTGCGGGCGAGATCGACATCCGCCCCGCCGCCTCCAAGATGCTGGAAGACATCGGCCACGCCTTTGCGGCAGGCGAGCCGGTGCATGATGTCACCTTCGAGAACGTGCAGGCCGGCCTTCGCACCGACTACCTGTTCCGCCTTGCAGGACAGCATGGCGGCTTCGTGGTTGGCACCGGCGACCTCAGCGAGTTGGCGCTGGGCTGGTGCACCTATGGCGTTGGCGACCACATGAGCCATTACGGCGTCAACTCGGGCGTGCCCAAGACGCTGATCCAATACCTGATCCGCTGGGTGATCCGCACCGGTCAGTTCACCGATGCGTGCGGCACGGTGCTGAGCGACGTTCTTGGCATGGAAATCAGCCCTGAGCTGGTGCCGCCAGGCGCGGACGGGGCGATGCAATCGACCGAGAGCCTGGTCGGGCCATACGAGCTCAACGACTTCTTCCTCCACCACGTGATCCGCTACGGCCAGCGCCCCTCCAAGGTCGCGTTCCTCGCGTGGCACGCGTGGAAGGATGCAGGGCTGGGGCTATGGCCGGCGGGCTTCCCCGGCGAGGGCAAGAACGCTTACGACCTTGCCACCATCGCCCGCTGGATGGACAAGTTCTGCGCGCGGTTCTTCGGTTTCTCGCAGTTCAAGCGGTCTGCGCTGCCGAATGGGCCGAAGGTGTCCTCGGCGGGCGCCCTGAGCCCGCGCGGAGACTGGCGTGCGCCGTCCGATGCGGTGGCAACCGTGTGGCTCGAGGAACTGCGTGACAATCTGCCCGAAGACGTCGTGCGCGAGGTATTCGGCAGCACTTCCCCCTGATGCCAAAAAGCCTGCCACTCTCCGCGCTGGGCATTATGCTGTTCTGCAATGTCGCCTGGGCGCTCAACATCGTGGTCAGCAAGATCGCGGTGAGCACGCTGGGCCTGCCGCCGCTGTTCTACACGGTGCTGCGGTCAGGGACCGTGCTCCTAGTGCTGTTCCCGCTGCTCCTGCGTCAGCGCCCGGCGCGACTGCCGCTGGTGCTGCTGATCGGTTTTGCGATCACCGGGGGCAGCTTCGGGTTGCAATTCGTGGGGCTTCAGACGGCGAGCCCCTCGGCAGTCGGGATCGTCAACCTCTCAGGCGCGCCGCTGACGGTGCTGTTCGCGATCATCTTTCTCGGCGAGGAGGTGCGCTGGCGGCGCGGGATCGGCATGGCGTTGGCGCTGGGCGGAGTGGGCCTCGCCATCGGCGCGCCGTCCGACGCGGGCGATCCGGTTGGGCTGGGCTTTGCCTTTGCGGGCGTATTCATCGGGGCCTTTGCCTCTGTCTTCGTCAAGCGGATCGAGATCGGCGCGGTCGCGCTTCAGGCCTGGGCGGGGCTCGCCTCCCTAGGCGTGATGCTCCCTGCGACCCTGCTGCTGGAAACCGGACAGATCGCTGCCGTCGAAGCCGCGCCGCTGGCGGTGGCGGGATGTGTGCTGTTTGCCGGGGTGGTGGTCTCGGTCGGCGCGCACTCAGCCTATTTCCGACTGTTTCAGGCGCATGATGCGAACCTGATCGTGCCGCTGACGCTGCTCACCCCGCTGCTGACGATTGCCTTCGGGACATGGCTGACGGGCGACACCATCGGCTGGCCGCTGATTATCGGCGGCGGGATGGCGCTGGTGGGCGTGGCAATCATCGTTATCCGCCCGAGCCGCACGCTGTTCAAACCGCAGCTGGCACGGCCGAGGGACTAGGGCTGGCCTCGCGTGAGTGCGGGTGGGAAGGGGGCGGTGCGATCCTGACAACCGCCCCCCACCTCCACGTTACGCAGCCAGACGCTCGGCTGCTTCGCGAGCGGCCGCAATCTTGGCTTCGCCGTCGATGCCCATGATCCCGTCAGCTGCGACGATCTCGACATCCGTGATGCCGAGAAAGCCCAGGAAGAACGTCAGCCAGCGGCTCATGAAGTCGATATCGCTGCCCATCGGCGTGCCGCCGCTGGCGATGGCGAGATAGGCCTTCTTGCCGGTCAGCAGGCCTTCGGGGCCGGTCGCGGTGTAGCGGAAGGTGGTGCCGGTGCGGGCCACCAGATCGGCCCAAGCCTTGAGCGTGGCGGGAGGGCCGAAATTGTAGACCGGGCTGGCAATCACGATGGTGTCGGCGGCTTGCAGTTCGGCAATCAGCGCGTCGGCGATGGCGGCAAGCTCAGCCTGTTCGGCGGTGCGCTCGGCCGCGGGGGTGAGGTTGGCGGCAAAGCGCTCGGCACTCACGTAAGGCAGGTCGTTGGCAGCAAGATCGCGGGTGGTGATGCTGGCGCCAGTCTTGGCGGCGAGGCCGTCAACGATGCGCTGGCCGAGGCTGCGCGAAACGCTCTCGCTGTCCGAACGGATGCTGGCGGTGATGTAAAGGATATTGCTCATCGCTGTGTTCTTTCGATGCAAGGGGGGTGGAGCCGGCCGGCGGGGGGATGGGGGAGACCGGCCGGCTCCGGGGGGAGGGTTCGCTTAGGCCGCGTCGACCAGCACGACTTCGCTGTCTTCGAGCGCGGTGATCGTCACGCTTGCCAGCGCGGTGATCGCTACGCCGTCGCGAGCATTCGCTTCGACATTGTCGATCCGGATCTTGCCGGTGGCGGGGACCAGATAGAGGTGACGGTCGGCTGAGCGAGGCGTGTAGGTCACGCTTTCGCCCGCCTTGATCGTCGCCCCGAGCACCCGGGCATCGGCACGGATCTTGAGCGCGTCATTGTCATTCGCGACCCCGCTGGCGAGCGGGACGAAGGCGCCGTTGCGGTCGTCCTTGGGGAACTGCCGCGCGCCCCAGCTGGGTTCACCGCCGCGCTCATCGGGGATGATCCAGATCTGGAACAGCGTGGTTTCCTCGCCTTCGAGGTTGTATTCCGAGTGGCGCACACCGTTGCCCGCGCTCATCACCTGCACGTCGCCCGCCTCGGTGCGGCCTTCGTTGCCCATGCTGTCCCGGTGCGTGATTGCGCCGGTGCGGACATAGGTGATGATCTCCATGTCGCTGTGCGGGTGGGTCGGGAAGCCGGTGCCGGCGGCGATCTTGTCGTCGTTCCAGACCCTGAGGGCGCCCCAGTGGACGCGGGCCGGATCATGGTAGTTCGCAAACGAGAAGTGATGGCGCGCGTCGAGCCAGCCGTGGTTTGCGGCACCCAGCGTGTTGAACGGACGAAGTTCGATCATGGCGTTGCTCCTTGATTCGGAGTGGCCCGCTGATGGGCTCGCTCTGTTGAGGAGGAGATAGGCCAAGGGTGACGAACGGATAAGTGCGATAAAACTTGCCAAGATGTTCGGATTATCTGAACATACAGCCATGAAGCTCGGCGAACCCAGTCTCGATCAATTGCGCATATTCATCGCTGTGGCTGAGCATGGCAGCTTCGGCGGTGCGGCCAAGACGATGGGGCGCGCGGTCTCAGCGGTGTCTTACGGGATCGCGCAGTTGGAGGCGCAATTGGGTCTCAGCCTGTTCGACCGTGAGGGCTCGCGCCGCCCCGTGCTGACGGCGGCGGGGGAAGGCTTACTGGCCGAAGCACGCGGGATTGCTGACGGGGTCGACGCGTTGCTCGCCAAGACCCGCTCGCTCCATGCCGGGCAGGAACCATCACTGACGCTGGTGATCGACGTGATGGTGCCGAGCGAGATCACCGCCCATGTGCTGGGCGAATTCCGCAGGATGTTCCCGACCTGTGCGCTGACCTTGCGGATTGAGGGGTTGGGCGCGGTCGCAGCCTGCGTGATCGACGGTGGATCGGACCTTGCCATCGGCGGCCCAGTGATCGGCGATCAGCCCGCGCTGGAACGCCGAGCGGTGGGGGAGATCGACCTCATCCCCGTCGCCGCGCCGTCCCATCCCCTCGCACGTCCAGGCATCGCCCCGGGGGAGAGCCGCCGCCACCTGCAACTGGTGCTGACCGATCGTTCGCCCTTGACCGAAGGCCGCGAGTTCTCGGTGCTCAGCCCGCTGACCTGGCGGCTGGGCGATCTGGGCGCGAAGCACTCGCTGCTGAAAGAGGGGCTGGGCTGGGGCAACATGCCGCGCGCGATGGTGGCAGGCGATCTGGCGAGCGGTGCGCTGGTCGAGCTCGATTTGCCGGAGAAGCCCGGTGCGCATTACGGCCTCAACGCATTATGGCGGCGCGATACGCGGCTTGGCCCGGCGGCAAGCTGGCTGGTCGATGCGTTCCGGGAAGGGTTGGGGGAGCAGTAAGTCTCAACTCTTTGGCATCCCAGCGATGTGCCGCGCTGTCCGGCGGGCCGGGCAATCGCAAGTCGCTTTTGCCCGAACGCGCTTTAGGGACGGCGCAACCATGCGATGGCTTCGTTCCTGCTGTCGAAAAATTCGACCTCGATGCCTTGGCTCAATCGGCGGTATTGCAGCTTCACGAGGACGGGAGCGGTCACGATCGCAACGCGCTGTAGCCCGTATTTCCGAGACATCATGAGGTGATCGCGAATGACTTCGCCCGTTTGGCGGTCCTGAGGCACAAACCCTTCCATTTCGCCCGACACGCGAATGGGGGTTCGCTGCGCGACAATCGGGGCAGCGGCTTCGTTCAACTCACGCAGGAACGCCTGCATCTCCTCAAGCTTCCAGAAGCCACTGATCGCAAAATAGACCTCGCCTGTTTCGACGTTCCGGGAGACTTTGTGGCGTGTTGTCAATGAGTTCATGCGAAGCAATATGCCCTCATCGCGTTAAAGAGATATTACGTACCAGCTAGACGGGGAGTGCGCGCGCGGGCGTCTGCGGTGCCGAAAGCGACGGGTGTGTCCCCTGCCCTCCACGGCGCGAACTTTGGCATGATGCTCGCGAACAGGTCCGACGTCAGGAGCTGCCCCAGCCATTGCTGCAAACGCGGCAAGGGCTGGCTGGCAAACCAGTCCGGATCAATCGCGGCGAATTGGCGGATGAAGGGGAACAGAGCGATGTCGGTGAGGGTGCGGGTTTCCCCGCACAGCCACGGCGCGTCCGCCAGCCGCGCCTCCAGCGGAGCGAGCAGGGCGAGCGCGGCGGCGCGGTGGTCGGTCACGCCGTCCTCCTCGTAGCGCCCGGGATATTTCGCGCGGTCGAGGTGGTGCTTGAACGGCCCGTCATTCGCTGCGATCAGCCTTGCGTCATCGCTCGTCAGCCAGCCTTCGGGATCACTCTGCGCCAATGCCCATCGCATGATAGCCAAGCTCTGGTCGATCACGGTTCCATCCGGCAGGACCAGGACCGGCACAGTGCCCTTCGGTGAGGCGGTGATGAGCTCCGGCGGCTTGGCGGCAAGCTTAACCTCACGCAGCTCCACGGTGATCCCCGCCACCCACAGCGCCATCCGCGCCCGCATCGCATAGGGGCAGCGGCGGAAGGAATAGAGGAGCGGCGCTTCGGTCATTCCTTCGGCGAGCGCACCGCGCCGACGCGCAATTCCCCGCGCGCCTTGGCGAGGGCCTCCTGCCGCTGGCGCTCGGCATAGCCAGCGCGTTGTTCGGGTGTGCGCTCGTCGATGCAGGCGGGGCAGCTCACCCCGTCCTCGAAATCGGGATGGGCCAGCGCCGCGACATCAAGCGGGCGGCGGCAGGCGCGGCATAGCTGGAACGTGCCTTGTCCCAAGCCGTGGCGCACCGTTACGCGTTCATCGAACACGAAGCATTCGCCCTGCCACAGGCTTTCGCTTTCAGGCACCTGTTCGAGATATTTCAGAATGCCGCCCTTGAGGTGATAGACCGCGTCCACCCCTTCGGCGCGCAGGAAGCTGGTCGATTTCTCGCAGCGGATGCCGCCCGTGCAGAACATCGCGACTTTCTTTTTGCCGGCAAGCAGCTCCTCGCGGTGGGTGCGGAACCATGCGGGGAAATCGCGGAAGCTCGGCGTCTGCGGATCGACCGCGCCCGCAAAACTGCCGACGGCGACCTCGTAATCATTGCGGGTGTCGATCACCAGCGTGTCCGGATCGGCGATCAGCGCGTTCCAGTCATGCGGATCGACATAGTGGCCGACGGCAAGCGTCGGGTCGATGTCCGGCTCGCCCATTGTGACGATCTCGCGCTTCACGCGCACCTTCGTGCGGTGGAACGGCATTTCGGGGGCGGAGGAGAACTTCACCTCAAGCTCGGCGCACCCCGGCAGAGCGCGGATGTGCTCAAGCACGGCCGCCAGCGCCTCAGCCTCGCCCGCGATGGTGCCGTTGATCCCCTCACGCGCAAGGAGCAAGGTGCCTCTGACGCCCGCCACCTCGCACGCCGCCAGCAAGGGCGCGCGCAGGGCTTCGGGATCGGCGAAAGCGGTGAAGCGGTAGAGCGCGGCGACCTGAACGGCGGCCTCAGCCTTGGCGGCAGGCATAGGTCCCACTCATGGCGACTTGCGGCTTGCCCTCCGCGATCGTGATGCCGACCACCACTGGCTCACCGACAGGCACGGGTGCGCCCTTGTCGCCGCAGGCTTCCTTTGCCTTGGTCAGGAGCAGGACCGTGCCTTGCGGAAACGGGTTGCGCGGATCGGTGGCGACGAAGGTGGTGGTGATCTCGACCGTCCCGTCATTCTTCCAGATGATCGCGCTCGCCTGTTCCAGCAGGGCGAGCGCCGCAAAGGTCAATCCCAGCATCGTCGCGTCTCCTAAACCCGCATCACCCAGCCGTGGGTGTCCGTGATTTGTCCGGTCTGGATGCCGACCAGCGTCTCGCGCAGCTTGGCGGTGGTCTGGCCGATGCCGCCTGCACCGATGGTGAACGCACCGTCCGGCCCCGCAACCGTGCCGACCGCGGTGACGACAGCTGCGGTGCCGCAGGCCATCACCTCGACGAGATGGCCGCTTTCGGCATCCGCGCGCCATTGGTCGATGGAGTAGGGCGCTTCGGAAACCGTGAGCCCTTGCTCCGTCAGCAGCGCCATCAGGCTGTTGCGGGTGATGCCGGGGAGGATCGTGCCGGTCAGCGGCGGGGTAATGACGGTGCCATCGGCGAAGACGAAGAACAGGTTCATGCCGCCCAGTTCCTCGACCCACTTGCGCTCGACCGCGTCGAGGAACAGCACTTGGTCGTGGCCCTTGGCGAAGGCCTGTCCGGTCGGCACGAGGCTGGCAGCATAGTTGCCGCCGCACTTGGCCGCCCCGGTGCCGCCGGGGGCAGCGCGGGTATAGTCGGAAATCCAGATGCTCACGGCCTTGGCACCCGACTTGAAGTAATTGCCCGCCGGCGAAGCGATGACGATGAACTTGTACTTCTTCGCCGGGCGCACGCCGAGGAACGCCTCGGTCGCGATCATGAAGGGCCGCAGGTAGAGCGACCCGCCCTCGACCGCCGGGTACCAATTGCCATCGACGTCGAGCAGCGCGCGGATGCTTGCGATGAACAATTCCGGCGGGACATGCGGCATGGCCAGCCGGTCAGCCGAGGCATTGAAGCGTGCGGCGTTGGCCTCGGGTCGGAACAGGCCGAGCGCGCCATCGGGGTGGCGATAGGCCTTGAGGCCTTCGAAGATCTCCTGCGCGTAATGCAGCACGCTCGCCGCCGGATCGAGCGGGATCGGCTGGCGCGGGCCGATGGTCGGGGTCTGCCAGCCGCCAAGGGCTTCGTCATAATCGACCACCACCATGTGATCGGTGAACACCGTCCCGAAACCGGGATCGGCGATCAGCTGCGTGCGGGTGGCATCAGGCGTGGGCGAGGGGTGAGGCAGGCGCGTGAGTTGCATGGGATGCGCGTAATACTGTGGGGGACGAAGGGCAAGCGGGAGAGAGGGGGAGATAGTCCCTCCCCGTCCTCCAACGATGGGGAGGTGGCAGCCCGTAAGGGCTGTCGGAGGGGGAGGACGGAAAGGGCAGACCCCTCCGTCACCGCTACGCGGTGCCACCTCCCCATTCGCGGGGCAAACGGGGAGGGACTCCTCCCACGCCATGGACAGGGCGGTGCATCGGTCGCAACGCGACCGCGAGCGCACGCGCGCGAGCCGCAGGTGCTCGAGCCCGCAGGGTTCGAAACGCACCGAGGACGAAGGCGCGGAGGTGCCTTCGAAACAACAAACGGGCCGCAGGCCCGCAAGGCCGACCGGCCGCCCGCAGGTGCTCGAGCCCGCAGGGCTCGAAACGCACCGAGGACGAAGGCGCGGAGGCGCCTTCGAAACAACAAAAATGAAAAGGGCGCTTCCAGCCCGTCGGTGGAAACGCCCTTTCATGGTCAGCGGCCGGAAGCGCCGCTCACGAAGCCTTACTCTGGCTTGAGGATTACCGAGTATGCTCCGTAGGGATCTTCACCGACCTCGCTACTGAACCATGAGACATCGGATCACCTCCTTTCAAGCTTGTAAGCAGACCCCACCGTTTCACCGGGGGCCGAGAGCCGCGCGCGCCGCTGGCCTCGGGATGCAATGTGATTCATGGGGCGCGAAAGGACAAGACTTGAATAAATCTTTTCCGCCGTCATACTCATTCCTCGCCGCGTAACGCCGTGGCGATGCGCGCCTAGGGGGAAACCTCGGGCGTTTTTCGTTTCACGGCCGGGCTGTGGACAGGCTGGGGGCAAGCCTGTGGATATTAATGTATAGAATCGCGGAGGGGGTGCCCACCCTTCGTCATTGCGAGCCGCAGGCGAAGCAATCCATGGATCGCCCTTACATCTGGAGCCAGCGGCAGGTCATGGATTGCTTCGTCGCCTGCGGCGCCTCGCAATGACGAGCGTTACCGGCAGTCTTCGATCACTCGGCTGACCTCGGCATGGCTTGGGACATAAAGCGGGGCCTCTCCCTCGACCTCCACCGCAAAACGCCCCTTGGACAGCGCCATCGCGTCGAGCAGTGGGTCGGTGGCCGGAACCCCAGCGATTATCATTTGCGCGCCGAACCGCTCACCCGTCAGCGTGCGCTGCGCAGTTTCTGTGCGGATCGTCATTGCTAGATAACGCTTGGACGGCGTGCCGGTCCGGCTGAACTGGACTTGCACACCATCCGGCCCGGTCGCGCATGAGAGGCTGAAGTACAAGGTGTTCTCAGGATTGGCAAACAAGCTGCGCTTGCCGTTGCCGGGCCCGAAGTCCTGATAGACCCAAGCCCCTGGCGTCAGCGGTGCGTCGATCCAGTTGGCATTCGGCGGAGCCTGAATTACCGGGGCCGGTGCCGGCCGTGCCGGAGCGGGCCGCTGGGCTGGTGCCGACGCGCTGGGCGGCGGGGCCTTGGTGGCGGGCACGCAGGCCGCAAGCGCAAGGATCGAGACGAGGACAGGCAGAGCAGCTTTCATGGCTGCACTTTGCGCGCTAGAGCCTCCGCTTGTCCATGCCCGATCACCCATCTCGCCCCGCTAAGCCTGCAAAGCGCCGTGTCGATCAACTGCTGGTCGAACGCGGGCTCGCCGAAAGCCGAGCGCGCGCACAGGCGCTGGTGATGGCCGGACTGGTGTTTATTGGCGACAACAAGGTCGACAAACCCGGTCAACAATTGGCCGACAACATCGCAATAACCGTGCGCGGGCGCGATCATCCCTGGGTGAGCCGCGGCGGGATCAAGCTGGCCCATGCGATCGAGCATTTCGGGCTCGATCCGGCAGGCGCTGTGGCCATGGATATCGGCTCGTCCACCGGCGGCTTCACCGACGTGCTGCTGACACATGGGGCAGAGCACGTCTTCGCGGTCGACAGCGGTACCAACCAACTGGCGTGGCGGCTGCGCGAAGATCCGCGCGTCACCGTGCTCGAACAGACCAGCGCGCGCATTCTGACTCCGACGCAGATTGATCGCCCCTGCAACTGGGTGGTGTGCGATGCGAGCTTCATCAGCCTAGCCAAGGTGCTCGATGTCCCCCTCCAACTCGCGGCAACACCGTGCCAGCTCGTCGCGCTCATCAAGCCGCAGTTCGAAGTTGGGCGCGAGGAAGTGGGCAAGGGCGGGGTGGTGCGCGATCCAGCGCTGCACGCGCGCGTCTGCGACGAAGTGCGCGGCTGGATCGAAGGGCTGGGCTGGGAGGTTCAGGGAATTGTGGTAAGCCCGATCACCGGGCCGCAGGGCAATGTCGAATTCCTGATCGCCGCCCGGCGCACCGCTTAGGGGGACTATCTGATGAAGAACAAGGGTATGATGATCGCCGCGTTGGTGGCTGTTGCGTTGGGCGTGGCCGTGGCGCTTGGCGCTCTGGGCTAAGCCAAGGCTACACCTGCCGCCCAAAAGAAAAGACCGGCAGCAACCCGAAGGTTGCTACCGGCCTGTTTCTTGTCCGTGCTCCCGACACGAGGCCGGGACCGGCAAGCCGTTAAGGCTTACTCAGCAGCCGGGGTCTCGGCAGCCATCGGAGTTTCGGCAGCCATAGCGTCGGCAGCCGGGGTTTCGCCAGCCATCGGGGTTTCGGCAGCCATCGGCTCTTCAGCAACGGCGGTGGTGTCAGCTTCGGTCGCAGCTTCTTCAGCCGGCTTCGAGCAAGCGGCGGTGGCGAGGGCGAGAACGGCGACGAGCGCAAAGGTCTTCTTCATGGTGTATTCCCCTATGGACCCAAGCGGGCCAGTAATGAGCAAAGCGCGTTATTCTGATCTTCCTGCCGCCTACGCACTTTCGAATCACGGCAGGAATAAGGCAGCCTCTAGCAGGAAGATTCGCAGACCCCAAAGCGTTTCGTGACCTCTTGCCCAATTTTTACCACATTTTTGTCTTTCCCCTCGGAAGCGCCGTGGCCGAATGGTTCATTGCGGGGCAACTCACAGACGTCTTTGTGGCCTATCGCTGCGCTACTTGAGGCGTCTTTGTGGCCTATCGCTTCGCTGCTTGAGGCCGAGGGTTGGCATGACACGTGCGGCTCTGGTATCGCCGCGCTCCCGCTTGCGGACCCTGGAGAAACCATGAACGTCCTTGCTTCCCCTGCTCAATTGCGCGCCAGCTTCATCCGCTGGGCGCTGTTCATGGTGCCGCTGATCCTGCTGATCGGCTTTACCGCCGGGCAGCTGGGCGGGCCGAACACGCCGTGGTTCGCCGGGTTGGAAAAGCCCGCGATCTATCCGCCGCCGGTGACTTTCGGGATCGTGTGGACGGCGCTGTTCATCATGATCGGCGTGGCGCTGGCGATGGTCGCGAGCGCGTGGGGCGCGCATGGGCGGGGCCTCGCCCTGATCGCCTTTGCGGTGCATTTCATCATTTCGCAAAGTTGGACCGCGGTGTTCTTCGGAATGCAGGACATGATCGCTGGGCTGATGGTTTTGGGCCTCAGCATTGCGAGCCTGCTGGTCGCGCTCGCGCTGGTGTGGCGAGTGCGGCGCCCGGCGGCGCTGCTACTCATACCCTATCTGGCATGGCTGTGCTTTGCGACGGCGCTCAACTACCAGTTCATCGCCGCCAACCCCGACGGCGGGCCGCAAGGCGCCGATGGCGCGGCCACGCGGGTACAATTGTAGGTCTCAGGATTTGTAATGTGTATTCTCGGACGGCGAAGCGCGTCCGCAAGCCCGACCGGGCGCCCGCAGCGAAGCAATCGCCAGATTGCGAAAGCGAGGAGGATGCTTGCACTTCAGGGCAAGCATCCCCAGAAAGACAGAATGCAAAGCCAGAACCCGATCATCGCCGACCTCGTCAAACTCGCCAATAGCGCCGCCGGAACCATGGCGGGCATGAGCCGCGAAGCCCGCGAAAGCGCGCGCGAACGGCTGCGTGAAGCGTTCGGCGGGATCGATTTCGTGAGCCGCGAGGAATTCGAAACGGTCAAGGCGATGGCCCAAAAGGCCCGCGAGCAGGCCGATGCGCTTGAAGCCCGGCTGGCTGCGCTGGAAGCCAAGAATACCTCCAACTAAGCGGGTTGCGCGGGCATGAACCTGCGCGCCCCTGCCATTCTGCTCGCCTCACGCCATCAGGGCGAGACCGGGGCGATTGCGCGGCTGCTGACGGCTGAGCATGGCCTGATCGCCGCCTACGTCGCTGGCGGACGCGGGCGGCAGATGCGGGCGGTGATGGTGCCGGGTAACCGGGTCGCGGTCGAGCTTACCACCCGTTCGGCCAACCAGCTGCCCTTCGCGCGGCTTGAGCTGGAACACTCCCGCGCCGCCTTGATGACCGAGCCGCTGCCGGCCGCCGCGATCCAGTGGGTGTGCGGGCTTTCTGCGACCGCCTTGCCCGAACGTCAGGCCTATCCCGACCTCTATGAAGCGCTCGACGCGCTGCTGGGCGCGATTGCCGTGGCCCCCTCGGCGCGCGGGTGGGTGAGCGGGCTGATCGCTTACGAAACGATGCTGCTGCGCGAATTGGGCTACGGCGGCGGGGCGCTGCTCGATGCGCCCGATTGGCCCGCGCAAGCCGCTTTGCTGGGGATACTCGAGCGCCAACTCTCGCACTACCTGCTTGCAGGCCACAAGGGCGATGTTATGGGCGCGCGCAGGCTGCTGACCGAACGGTTGGCGCGCATGGGGTGAGAGACGTTACCATGAAGATCGCAGTCCTGCCCGGCGACGGGATCGGCCCCGAGGTCACGGCAGAGGCCGTGGCGGTGCTGGAAACACTCGGTTTGCCGGGATTGACGCTGTTTACCGGCGATGTCGGCGGCGCGGCCTATCATCGCCACGGGCACCCGCTGCCCGAAGAGACGCTGGTGATGGCGCGCGCGGCGGACGCGATCCTGTTTGGCGCGGTGGGCGATCCGACCTGCGACGCGTTGGAGCGTCACCTGCGCCCGGAGCAGGCGATCCTTGGCCTGCGCAAACATCTTGGCCTGTTCGCCAACCTGCGCCCGGCGCGGGTGTTTGCCGGGCTGGAGCACCTTTCGCCGCTGCGGGCTGACATCGCGGCGCGGCTCGACATGCTGATCGTGCGCGAACTGACCGGCGACGTCTATTTCGGTGCCAAGGGCCAGCGCACCAATGACGCAGGCGAGCGTGAGGGCTGGGACGCGATGTCCTATGCCGACAGCGAAGTGCGCCGCATTGCTCATGTCGCTTTCCGTGCGGCGGCAAGTTCGGGCCTGCCGCTGACCAGTGTCGACAAGGCCAATGTGCTCGAAACCAGCCAATTGTGGCGCGATGTGGTTGTGGAAGTGGCGGCGGAATACCCCGGCGTCACGCTCGATCACATGTATGTCGATAATGCGGCGATGCAGGTCGTGAGCCACCCTGAACGCTTCGGCGTGGTGCTGACCGGCAACCTGTTCGGCGATATTCTGAGCGATCTGGCGAGCGCCGCGGTCGGCTCCATCGGCCTGCTGCCGAGCGCTTCGCTGGGCGAGCGTGAGACCGCGCATGGCACCTTCGGCCTCTATGAACCGATTCACGGCAGCGCGCCGGATATTGCCGGGCAGGGCAAGGCCAACCCGATGGCGACGATCCTGTCCGCGGCCATGATGCTGCGCCATTCTTTCGGCCTTGAAGCTGAGGCGGTGCGGATCGAAGCGGCGGTTGGCAAGGCGCTCGCCGACGGCATCCTCGGCGGCGATCTGGGCGGCAGTCACGGCACGGCGGCGATCGGCGCTGCGGTGCGCGAACGGCTCTGACGCAAGCTGCCTCGGCCCAGTTATGGTTTATAAAGAATTATGGTCCACTAAGGCGCTATGGAAAGCGCCTTCTTCGTGCCCAACGCAGACACTGATTTCGAGCCTGCCGAAAGCTGGGCAGAGCCTTCGCCCATGACACTCGAACTCGCCATCATTCTGCCCACCCTCAACGAGCGCGGCAATCTCGGCCCGCTGGTCGAGCGGATCGACCGCGCCATCGGTACGGCGGCGGTTTGGGAAGTGATCATCGTCGATGATGATAGCCGCGACGGCACGGCGGATGAGGCGCGCGCGCTTGCGCTGACCGATCCCCGCGTGCGGGTGATCCAGCGCATCGGGCGCCGGGGCCTGGCGAGCGCTGCCATCGAAGGCTTCTGCGCGACCGCTGCGCCTTACGTCGCGGTGATGGACGCCGACCATCAGCACGATCCGGCGCTCCTGCCGGGAATGCTCGCCGCGCTCAAATCAGGTGAGGCCGAAATCTGCGTCGCCAGTCGCTTTGCCGAAGGCGCCAGCACCGCCGACTGGGCCGCGCCCGAGCGCGAGAAGCTGTCGACCTATGCCAACGCGCTCGCGCGCAAGATCACCGGCGTGGAACTGAGCGATCCGATGAGCGGTTATTTCATGCTCCCCGCCGCGACCGCGCGCGCGCTGGTGCCGCGCCTATCGGGGATTGGCTTCAAGATCCTGCTCGACTTGCTCGCGACCGCCGATGCGCCGATGACCGTCAAGGAATTCCCCCTCAATTTCGCGGCGCGCCGCGAAGGAGAAAGCAAGCTGGACCGCGCCATTCTGTTCGATTTCCTCGCCGGGCTGTATGACAAGACGCTCGGCAAGGTGATCCCGACCCGCTTTGCTCTGTTCGGCACCGTCGGCGCGTTCGGCGTGCTGGTGCACTTCGTGGTGCTGAGCGTGCTGCTGTTCGCGCTGGGTGAGCGCTTCGCGATTGCGCAGACCGCAGCGGTGCTGGTGGCGATGAGCTTCAACTTCTGGCTCAACAACTGGCTGACCTATCGCGACAAGCGGCTGGTCGGCGCGGTGGCACTGCTGCGTGGTTGGCTCGGCTTCATCGCAACCTGCGCCATCGGGGCCTTCGCCAACGTGGCGATTGCGACCTTCATGGAAGGCAGCGGCATCCACTGGGTGCTCGCCGCGCTGGCGGGGATCGTGGTGGGTTCGGTGTGGAACTACGCTTTGTCGAGCCGCTTCGTGTGGGGTAGGTTTTAGGTCTACCGCCACCCGTTCAGCCACATCCACGTGACATAACCATCCGCGCGCGCCAGCGGCAGGGCGGCGATGATGGGAAAGAACCACGCGGACACCGCAGCCGAAGCCGCCGGGATACCCCATGCGAGCCACCTGCCTTTGGGCAAGCCGCGTAGGTCGCTGCACGTCAGTGCCAGCGCCGCGAGGAGGAAGAAGCTCGGGACGAAATAGTGGTAGTAGAACTGCACCGGTTTGGGCGCGACGATCCAGAAGCCGAGGCTGACACCGTAGCCGATCACTGCGCCAAACCGCGCCCAATCCCTGCGCCACGCGCCCGCCGCCATACACCACACCAGAGCCGGCAACCCCAGCCACATCGTCAGCGGATTGCCAATCAGCAGCACACCGCGCTGCGCGCCGTCGATCGGCTCGTACAGATACCAGATCCCGCGCAGGTTCAGCACCCATTGCGGCCAAGTGCTCATGTAGCGGTGCGGGGTCATCAGTTGGCTTTGCAACGCGAAGATGTCGCGGTGGAAGCCGATCAACCCCTTCGCAGCCAGCGGCGAGGGGTGGAGATTTTCGGCCAGCCAATAGCCCGGCAGGAAGGTTGCCGCGTACACCACCAGCGGCACGATCCCGAGCCACACGAAGGCCTCGACCAGCGTGATCCCCGGCACCGGCGCGCCCCGCCGGCTGAGGAGCAGGCGGCGGCGTCCGGCGAGCGCGCGGGCGATGAAGAAGGTCAGCCCCGGCACCATGGCGAGCGGGATCGCGTTCCACTTGGCCCCGAGGGCGCAGCCAATGGCGATCCCGGTGAGCGCGAGCCGCCGCCGCCCGGTCTCCGGCTGGGCGCAGGCACCGGCAAACTGCCACGCGGCCACGCACAGCGCGGCGACCATCACTATGTCGAGCATCGCTATCCGCGCGTGGATGAACAGGTGGAAGCCCGTTGCCAGCAGCACGGCGAAGGCCAGCGTGGCAAAGCGGTCTGCGCTCGCGTGCCACAGCGCCCGCACCGCCGCGAAATAGGCCAGCACTCCGCACAGCCACGGGATGATCCGCCAGCCCAGCGGATTGTCTCCGAACACGCCCATGCCCAGCGCGATCAGCTCTTTGGCCAGCAGCGGATGCTCGCGGTTGGGATAGCCGCCTTGGCCTTGCGTAAACAGCGCCAGGATCTCGCGCGCGGCGGGGAGGTAGTGCACCTCGTCGAAATAGGGGATCGAGGGGATCGCCAGCCGCCACCCGGTCAGCAAGGCGAACAGACCGGTCAGCGCCAGAACCCACGCCAGCGGATCACGCGGATGCAGCGGCGAGTGGGCTTGGTGGGTGTGGGACGTCTGCGCCTCGGCCATGTCGGGGCTGGCGCTTAGGGAGCGCCAGCCCCTTGGGCAAGGTGGATTATGCGGCGCGCCCCGATTGCCCCTCAAGCCAGAACAGCCGCGAACACATCGCCAGCAATCCGATGCTGGCGGTCGCCAGAATGAACAGCGTCCACAGGATCAGGTTCATCTCCTGCGCCTTGGCGCGCGGAAGGATCAGGAAATAGGCGACGCTGAGCGAGAACAGCAGGTCCCACCACACCTGCACACCCCACAGGTTGCTGGTGTGATTGAGCACCACCGGGAACACGCCTTCGGCGGCGATGGTGACGGCGCTGAACGCCGCAAAGCCTGCGGAGAGCGCGCCCGCCAGCAACGCATTGCCCGGCGCCTCGGGGCGCAGCAACATGGTTAGCACCGCCGCTACGGTAAACACCAGCCCGCCCCCGGCGAGCGCAAGAAAGGGGGTGAGTTCGGTGGGCATAAGTGCGATCCTCCAGTTATGTAGCGACTGCTACGTCCGCTTGTAGCAAGCACCTCCCACCGCTACAAGCCGCCGATGCCAACAGCTGCAAAAAAGCCCCCAATGACCAAGGACAGCCTGCTGCCGCTGCTGACCGCGCATGTGCTGGCGCATGGGCTGGGCGGGGCGAGCCTGCGGCCGCTGGCCAAGGCTGCGGGCACGTCGGACCGGATGCTGATCTACCATTTCGGCACCAAGGAAGCGCTGATCGTCGACCTGCTCGGTCACATCGCCAAGGTCTATGCCGCTGCGCTCGATGCCGCGATGGGGGGCGAGCGCGCCGCTACCCGCGCCGATGTGGTCGCCCGGATTCTTGCCCACGGCGATGCGCCCGCGATGCAGCCCTTCATGCGGCTATGGTGGGAGATTGTGGCAGGCGCCGCCCGCGATCTGCCCGGATACCAGCTGGCCGCGCAGGCGATGATGGCCGAGCTGCTCGGCTGGCTCGAAGGGCAAATGCCCGCAGGAGATCCCGATCCCCAAGGCGGCGCGCGCTATCTGATGACCGTGATCGAGGGGACCGCGATGCTCACCGCTGTCGGCCACGGCGATACGGCGCAGCAAGGCCTGCTTGCGGGCGGGCTTTTGCCGTCCTAGAGACCCGGCCCATGAAGAAGACCACCGGCATGGACCGCGCCGCCACGGCAAACTGGCGCCCCGCAACCCGCGCGCTGCGCGGCGGCACCTGGCGTAGCGAACACGGGGAGACCAGCGAAGCGCTGTTCCTCACCTCGGGCTACACCTATGACGACGCCCAGACCGTCGCCGACCGGTTCGCCGGCACGGCGCAGGGCATGACCTATTCGCGGCTGCAGAACCCGACCGTGGCGATGCTGGAAGAACGCATCGCGCTGATGGAAGGGGCCGAGGCTTGCCGCACGCAGGCGACCGGGATGGCGGCGATGACCGCAGCCTTGCTGTGCCAGCTGGCGATGGGCGATCACGTGGTCGCCGCGCGTGCCGCGTTCGGCTCGTGCCGCTGGCTTTGCGATCAATTGCTCCCGAAGTTCGGGATCGACGTCAGCATCATCGACAGTGCCGATAACGCCGCGTGGGAAGCTGCGATCCGGCCTAACACCAAGGTCTTTTTCTTCGAGACCCCGGCCAACCCGACGCTCGACATCGTCGATCTCGCTTACGTTTGCGGCCTCGCCCGCGCGCATGGAATCACCACCGTGGTCGACAACGCGTTTGCTTCCCCCGTGCTCCAGCGCCCGATGGAGTTCGGCGCGGATGTGGTGGCCTATTCCGCCACCAAGCTGATGGACGGGCAGGGCCGCGTCCTGGCGGGCGCGATCTGTTCGAGCAAGCAGTGGATCGACGAAGTGCTGATGCCGTTCCAGCGCAACACTGGACCGACATTGAGCGCCTTTAATGCCTGGGTGGTGCTGAAGGGGCTGGAGACGCTGCCCTTGCGCGCTTTCAAGCAATCCGAACAGGCCGTGGCGCTGGGCGAGTTCCTCGAACCGCGCGTCACCAAGGCGGGCGGGCACCTGCTCCACCCCGGCCTGCCGAGCCACCCGCAGCACAATCTGGCGATGGCTCAGATGGACGCGACCGGCCCGATCTTCGCGCTCGACGTCGGCACCCGCGCGCGCGCCTTTGCGGTGCTTGATGCGCTGAAGCTGGTCGATATCTCGAACAATATCGGCGATGCCCGCAGCCTGATGTGCCACCCGGCATCCAGCACCCACGCCAACATGGGCGACGAAGCCCGCGCGGCGATGGGCGTGACCGAGGGGCTGTTGCGGATCAATGTGGGGCTGGAAGACATTGCCGATCTGGTCGAGGATATGGATCAGGCGCTTAGCGCGGCGGGGATGTAGAGCAGTTTGTTTCTCGCAGGGATCGCAGAGGAGCAGAGGACGCTGAGGAAAGCGCGGCGCAGCCGCAGTCTTTTTCACACGAAGACACGAAGACACCAAGATGATGTGCCACGGTGCGGCGCCGTGCTTCATCTTCATGCCTTCGTGTCTTCGTGTGAGAATTTTAAAGCCGCTCGCGCGGCGTTTTCTGCTCCTCAGCGTCCTCTGCTCCTCTGCGATCCCTGCGAGAAACCCCGTCTACCTCCGCAACAACAAGGAACCTGACCAATGGCCAACCGCGTTGAACTCGTGTTCGATTTCGTAAGCCCCAACGCCTACCTGATCTGGTGGCCACTGCGCGAGCTCGTCAACCGTTACGAAGCTGAGCTGGACGTCATTCCGGTGTTCCTCGGCGGAATGCACAAGCTCACCGGCAATGCCCCGCCGATGATCCGCGATGCCGAGGTGAAGGGGAAAAACGAATACGCGATGCTCGAGATGCAGCGCTTCATCACGAGGCACGGCCTCGGCAAGTATCGCCTTCACCCGCAGTTCCCGTTCAATTCGATCACGCTCCAGCGGATGCTGTTTGCCGCCGATCAGGACGGGCGCGGGGTGCAATTCGTGGAAGGCCTGCTCCGCCCGATCTGGGAGGACGGCCTCGACATTACCTCGCCCGAAGCGATCGGCGCGGCGCTCACCGCTGCGGGATTCGACGCGGGTGACTTGTTCGCCCGCGCGCAGACCGACGCGGTCAAGCAAGGCCTTGTCGCCAACACCGATGCGGTGGTCGCGCGCGGGGCCTTTGGCATCCCGACAATGTTTGTTGGCGCGAAAGGAGAGGGCGAGATGTTCTTCGGCAAGGAACGCCTCGGCCAGATCGAGGAGTTGCTGGCCAAGGGGTGAGTCGGCGGCTGAGGCAGCTTTCGGGTGCGTGCGAAGTCGGGGGTTTTGGCGGAACTTGGGTGGGAAGCTGCCGACATCCTATTCGCCTCCCCGGGTCAAGCCCGGGAAGGCGTAACAGATAAACGACCGCATCAGGGTCGGTTTCTGCATGTCGGCTTTTGTGCGGCAATCCGCCAAAGCGGAGCTGACACCGCGCAGCCACAGCTGCCCTGCGCTTACCCCGCTGTTACCGCCTCCAGCGGCACATCCATGATCGGATAGCGCCGCCAGTCGGCCCAGTCATAGTGCCACCATTCGTTGGCAAGGGGGACGAAGCCTTCGGCGACCATCCATACCTCAAGCATCCGGCTCAGTTCCAGCGCCTTGGCCGGGACGGCGATGTTGCTGCGATAGGCGGCCGGGGTGAAATCGTCATAGGGGCTCGGCATCGCGACCTCGCCGCCGCCCCGGTGCAGCGTAAGGTCGATGGAACAGCCGCGATTGTGCCGCGATCCGGTGCGCGGATCGGCAACGAATTCGCGTTTCTCCGGCGGGGTTTCCTCCCACATCATCCGCGTGATGCGCCAGGGGCGATAGGCATCGAAGATCAGCAGGCCATAGCCCGCAGCCTCGGCCCGGGTCTGCAGTCTGGTTAAGGCTTCGGCGACCGGACGCTGGGCCACGGCGCGGGGGAGGGGGTAGAGCACCCGGCCCATGAAGTTGGCCGGCGTCGCATAACGGATATCAAACCTGAACCGCGGATCGAAGCGTGCGAGATCGACCAAGTCGGGTGTGAGGTCGGCGGCGTGGTCGATGGGGAGAGCGAGGGCGGGCGCAGGGGCAGGACCACGCGTGCCAGCGCAGCCTGCCAGTAAGGCCGCACTGATGCCTCCTCCGATCCCTGTCAGCGCCGCGCGGCGGGTGACGGGAGCTGCGGTGATCGATCCTGGGGCAGGCATGGCGGCAGGCCTATGCCATTGCCGGTATGCGCGCAACCGGATCGCCCTTGCGAGAATTCCTGATGCGCTCGGGATACAGCGTGGATTAAGAACGTTGCCCCTCTTGTGACCGCACGAAGAATCGCTAACTTGCGAGGCGACATGAAAGAGTTTTTCCAGCACGCCGCCACGACCGATGGGGTCACTGTCCGGGTAGCCGTCAACTACCTGCCGGAACAGTCGCATCCGGAGGCGGGTAAGTGGTTCTGGGTCTACCACATCCGCATCGAGAACGCCTCGCACGAGCCTATGCGCCTGCGGACCCGGCACTGGCGCATCACCGATGGGCGCGGGATGGTGAACCATGTCGATGGCGAAGGCGTGGTGGGCGAACAGCCGCTGCTCACGCCGGGGCAGAGCCACGACTACGTCTCGGGCTGCCCGCTGACGACGCCGTTCGGCTCGATGGAGGGGTTCTACACCTTCGAACGCGCCGATGGCTCGCCCACCGAAGTGCGCATCCCGTTCTTCCCGCTCGCCGCGCCGGAGACGGCTGAGGGCCGCACGCCCCGTTGAGGGGATGGGCTGACTCTTGCGGTAGGCGCAAAGCGGGCCTAATCCACCGCCCGTGAAGCGCACCCACTTGCCCCTCAACGCCTTGCGCGTGTTCGATGCCGCCGCGCGGCACCTCTCCTTTACCCGTGCTGCGGACGAGCTGGCGGTCACCCCCGCCGCCGTCGGCCAGCAGATCCGCGCGCTCGAGGACGTCCTCGGCGTCGTCCTGTTCCGCCGCACCTCCAAGGGCCTCGAACTCACGCCCGAGGGTGAGGCCGGCCTCGACCCCTTGCGCGAAGGGTTCATGCGGTTCGAGGAGAGCGTCGCCGCGATGCAGGCGGGCCAGGCCTCCGACCGTTACACCATCGCCGTCCCGCGCGAGTTCTACGCCGAGTGGCTCGCCCCCCGCCTCGCCAAGTTCCAGGCGGGCACCCCCGGCGTCCAGTACATCCTCGCGCCCGACGAGCACGCCGACTTCACCGAGGCCAACCTCGACCTCGCGATCCGGCTGGTCGACGGGCCGGGCGAGCTCCAGGGCGTGCAACTCGCCCCCGCCATGCGCGTCACCGTCGCCGCGCCCGAGTACCGTGAGGCGTGGATCGACTGGCCGGGCATGACGCTGCCCGATGGCATCAAACCCTGCATCCGCGCCGGCTCCCCCGGACAGGCGCTCGCCTCGGCGCTGGCGGGGATGGGGCGCACGATCCTCCCCCTCGCACTGGCCGAGCGCGCCATCGCCAGCGGCACCCTCACCGCCCTGACCGAGCCCGAGCCCGGCACCCGCGCCTACTGGCTGCTCGCCCCCCCGCCGCAATGGCGATCCAAGAAGGTGCGCGCGCTGGTCGGGTATCTGGCCGCCGACTGAGCCCCCACGCAAGCCCAAGTCCCCGCGCCGTTACCGCCCCGCCTCCGCCCCGTTCAGCTGACACGCTGTTGGAGACACAGGAGACACGGTCCAGAAACCAAAAACCGCCCCCCGCGCGAATGCCGCCGCCGTGCCGTTCGGCAGTGGATGCGAGGCGAGGGGAGCGGGCGGGCTGGCGGGTCATGGCGCGCGAGGGGATTGCAGGTTTCGGCGGAGTAGGAAACCGCAAAGCCCCCGCTTCTTCAGGGGGACGGCGGCGTCCTTCCTCCCTCCCTCTTTCGTCACCCCGGGCTTGACCCGGGGCCGGGCTGATCTTGGAGGGGAGCCACGGACTGCGAGCACCCCACCAGAACGGAAGCGAAGCCGTAAAGTGGTTTCACGCAGAGACCGCAGAGGAGCAGAGAGGCGCAGAGGGCCCTAAACTCCCCTCCCCTTGCGGGAGGGGCTGGGGGAGGGGGGCGGAGCCACCAGCCGCGCGTATGCCACAGTCACGGCGCGCAGCGCCGCAAGCGCGACCGCGCGCCGCGCCTTATGGCGCGAAAGCCAAGGCGGACGGACGTCCGCCGCCCGGCGCTTGAGGGCGCCAACAAATAGTCTCGCGGAGGGGAGGGGGCTGCGTCCTTCCCCCCTTTTCGTCTCCCCGGGCTTGACCCGGGGCTAGGCTTTTTTGTGTCACGCGAAGACGCGAAGCAGGGTTTTACGCATAGACGCAGAGGCAAGGGAGATGCGGAGCGCCGCTCGTACTAACGCGGGGCAGCAAAGGCATTGGCGTCCACACCAACTAGGATTCAGGAAGCCTCAATATGCGCTTCCATGTCGCGCAGCATTCTATCTCCTCTCTATAACGCGCAATCCAAAGGTGTTCAAATTGCTCAAAAGGTAACTTTTTGTCAATAAATTTTGAGGTGATTGCGGAAAGATATAAATAAAATAATGAATGATGCTCATGTATATTAAGTAATACATCTCCAAGGCAGCGCCTATCATGGAGATTTAGATTAGCTAACCTGCCGCTCGACTTTGACTTAACAGCAACGCCATAGCCTTTCCAATCGAAGCCACCCTTCTCTATTGGACGCACGTAACTCTTAATTGAGGGTGGGGATTCATCGAAGCAAATTTCTCGCCAATTAAGGAGAAATGAGAAATATGATGAAGACCATTGATGAAAATTTGAAATAAACTTCACTGGAAGGTTTACCATAAGAATTTTATCGAAAAATCTTATTAGAAATTCTTCTGAAAAACCAAAACTGAACAGTGTTGTAAACTCAGTATAAATTATAGATTTTTCGGTTCTCTGAATGTTTCTGTGAAAATCGAAATCCCGATCAACGAGCCCAAATATGCCATCGCATTCGTCGAGGCCTGAATTGTCATTCGAGAATAGGCCGATTATAGCAGATTTATTTCCACCATAGAGTTCGGGGCTTTCTGGATTCAACGAGTCAATCGCCGAGATTGGGTAAACATCGATAGGAAGATGGCGATTAAAGCACGAGTCTGAGATTACTCTTGCATCAATCTCGCCCTCTACCACTAATATCTTGCGCTCATTATTCAGCTGGGCTTGTGTTAGCAGCTCGCTAGCATCGCGGCGTGGAAGGGATGTCATTTTGCGCCTTAGTAGTCGCTAATGTTTACGACGTTTTTGCGATATGAAGAAATCACTTCAAAAGAATGAGATGCAACGACAAAATGAGTTCTGTGGCTAGATATGTCTAGAAGGCTCTGAATTATGTTGCGCTGCCAAATATAATTTAGAGAAATCTCAGGTTCGTCAATCAAAACGAGAGAGTCCGTGTCGCGCGACAAAAGAGCCACTGTGAAGAGTGAAAGAAGATGCCTCTCACCGGAGGAAAGCATGCCCACGTCGACCCGGTCTGATGCGCTATTCCTGATCTCAAATAGATTTCTCAGATGAAGATTAACTGATTTTCGTCTGAAAAAGGAGTTTAGTTTATCGGAAAATGTTTGCAGAACAAGGGTGAGTTCAGCGTTTGCTTCCAGTCGCTGTTCTAAAGAAGCTACATAAGGTTTGAGGATTGGAATGAGTGCTGACAGTGCATTGGCATTGTCTGTTTGCGCGAGTTGGTCGATCATTGGGCCAAGGTTGGTAGAGTCCATGAGACCAAAACGCGCTTGGCTCTCAGCCTGAGACGCGACGCCTGCCAATCTATTCATTAGCTTTTGTTTTTCACCCACAATTTTATTATTATTTTCGCCAAATTTTGGGTCAGCAATCGTCTGAGTAATTTGCAAATAAATTTGGCTTGCTTCTGTATTGGCGCGAGCGTTGCTTGACATTGCGGAAGAAAGAAGATTTCGCTGCGCTATGGCTATAAGGCGCTCGAGCGCCGCCGTTGAAAGAACCTCAATTTCCGCGTCGTTTGCGTAGGAGTTACTACGATTTCGGCGCTCCCATTCGATTTCTTGCCTGATCTCTCTAATACTTATATTTAAATCCCAGGGCTGCTGTGAGGATTTTATTGTTCGGTAGTCACTTACGATTATCATAGGAGGAGCGATCGCGTTGAGCGCAGCAACGATTTTGTCGGTCGAGGGGTTCAATGAACGTGGAGCGATCGAATTTTCGCTCATATGGACGGTGGCCGTAAAGTCTTCGGCGCCGCCCAGAAAACGATACTCATACGATTTTTCTTCAGATTTATGGATTTCTATCCGCTGCGCGCCTTCAAATTCAATGGCAATTTTCTGAAAATGAGCCCTACCCAAGAAGCCCCGATGCCCCGCATTATCCTCTGGCGAAAGGGCTGCATAAAGGAGCTTCAAGATTGTCGTTTTTCCAGATCCATTGTCCCCGTACAGGATTGTAACTGGATCGTTGGAAGGAGTTGATCCGGCAAAGCCTAGGCATATAGGTTGATCGGATCCATAAAGACCGTGGATCGTTACCTGGGTAAGGCGTGCTTTGGTGTTATTACGGCTGCTTTCCATGTGATCCTTCTCACATATTGACGAGAATGCGTCTAGCTTTGGCATTCCTTCTCGCAACCCTTGACCCCCCACCCAAACCCGCCTAAGGGCGCGCATCTTCCGGGGTCATTCCCGGTTTGAGCTGAACATTGGCGGTGCGTCTCTTTCGCGGGGGCAATCGTCAAAGTAACCCGGTGGCCGAAGGGCCGGATATGCGGGTGGAGCGTTTCAGTCTCTTCGTCATCCCGGCGAAAGCCGGGATCTCGTGCCGCTGGCCATGCGCTTGCGGATAGCGGTCCCGGGTCAAGCCCGGGATGACGAATTGGCTTATTCCTCCTCCGATCGTCCGGCACCCGTTCCACCCTCATCAGGTGAAGTGAGAACTTAATGCCGACAATCAACCAGCTGGTCCGCAAGGGCCGCGTTCCGCAGAAGGCCAAGTCCAAGGTCCCTGCGATGGAGCAGAACCCGCAGAAGCGCGGCGTTTGCACCCGCGTCTATACGACGACCCCGAAGAAGCCGAACTCGGCGCTGCGCAAGGTGGCCAAGGTTCGCCTGACCAACCAGCGCGAAGTCATCAGCTACATCCCCGGTGAAGGCCACAACCTGCAGGAGCACTCGGTTGTGCTGATCCGCGGCGGGCGTGTGCGCGATCTTCCCGGCGTGCGTTATCACGTCCTGCGCGGCGTGCTCGACACCCAGGGTGTGAAGGACCGCCGCAAGAGCCGCTCGAAGTACGGCGCCAAGCGTCCGAAGTGACCTGTCCGGGGGACAGGTCATCCTGAATAGCTCGCATCAAACGAGCGTAGTTCAGGATCCATGGTTCCCCTGGGTGGTGAGTTCGCAAACAAATTAAAGGACCTGAGCCAAGCCGATCAATGGGCCCTGAAACAAGTTCAGGGTGACGGTGCAGGTAGGGTCTTGAGGAGAATATCCGATGTCACGTCGTCGTCGTCCCGAAAAGCGGGTCATCCTGCCCGATCCCCAGTATGGTGATCAGATCCTGTCCAAGTTCATGAACAACCTGATGTATGATGGTAAGAAGGCCGTCGCTGAAGGTATCGTGTACAACGCGCTCCAGACTGTCGAGGCCAAGGCCAAGGCGGACCCGATCCAGCTGTTCCATGATGCGCTGAACAATGTGAAGCCGCAGGTCGAAGTGCGCAGCCGCCGTGTTGGTGGTGCGACGTACCAGGTGCCGGTGGAAGTTCGCCCTGAGCGTGCTCAGGCGCTGGCGATCCGTTGGTTGATCACCGCCGCGCGCGGTCGTCCGGAAACCACCATGGCAGCGCGTCTGTCGGGTGAGCTGCTGGATGCGGCCAACAACCGCGGCAACGCGGTGAAGAAGCGCGAAGACACGCACCGCATGGCGGATGCGAACCGCGCCTTCTCGCATTACCGCTGGTAACACGCTGATTGTGGGCAGCCGGAGGAAGGGTCTTCCGGCTGTCACAATCATCACTATATGGAGCGCGCTGCGGGCCTCTTGCAGGACCGGGCCGCTTCTCCAACACCAAGGAATTCATCATGGCACGCAGCCATCCGATCGACCGCTACCGCAATATCGGCATTATGGCGCATATCGACGCCGGCAAGACCACAACGACCGAGCGGATCCTGTTCTACACCGGCAAGTCCTACAAGATCGGCGAAGTGCACGATGGCGCGGCGACGATGGACTGGATGGAGCAGGAGCAGGAGCGCGGGATCACGATCACCTCGGCCGCCACGACCTGCTTCTGGTCGGTCGCCGATGGTCCGGAACACCGCATCAACATCATCGACACTCCGGGACACGTGGACTTCACGATTGAAGTCGAACGTTCGCTGCGCGTGCTCGACGGCGCCGTGGCCTGCTTTGACGGCGTGGCCGGGGTTGAGCCCCAGTCCGAGACTGTTTGGCGTCAGGCCGACAAGTACGGCGTGCCGCGGATGTGCTTCATCAACAAGCTCGATCGCACCGGCGCCAACTTCAAGTATTGCGTCCAGTCGATCATTGATCGTCTGGGTGCGCGCCCCGCGGTCCTTTACATTCCCATCGGTCTCGAAGCCGATCTGAAGGGTCTCGTTGACCTCGTGCACAACCGCGCAATCATCTGGAAGGACGAAGCGCTGGGCGCTGAATTCTTCTATGAAGAGATCCCGGCCGATCTGGCTGACGAAGCTGCGGTCTATCGCAGCGAACTGATCGAACTCGCCGTCGAACAGGACGACGATGCGATGGAAGCCTATCTCGAAGGCAACGAGCCTGACACGGCGACGCTGAAGGCGCTGATCCGCAAGGGCACGCTCAACCAGTCGTTCGTGCCGGTATGCTGCGGCTCGGCGTTCAAGAACAAGGGCGTTCAGCCCCTGCTTGACGCTGTGGTTGATTACCTGCCGTCGCCGCTCGACATTCCTGACGTCCAGGGCGTCAAGATGGACAGCGACGAAGCGGACAGCCGCCCCGCGACTGACGAAGCGCCGTTCAGCGCGCTCGCGTTCAAGGTGATGAACGATCCGTTCGTCGGCAGCCTGACCTTCATCCGCATCTATTCGGGCACGCTCGGCAAGGGCACCTATCTGAACTCGGTGAAGGACAAGAAGGAAAAGGTCGGTCGTATGCTGGAAATGCATGCGAACGAGCGCAAGGACGTGGACGAAGCCTTTGCGGGCGACATCATCGCGCTTGCCGGGATGAAGGAAACCACCACCGGTGACACGCTGTGCTCGGAAAAGGCGCCGATCGTGCTCGAACGGATGGAATTCCCCGAGCCGGTGATCGAGCTTTCGGTGGAGCCCAAGACCAAGGCTGACCAGGAAAAGATGGGCATCGCGCTCAATCGCCTGTCGGCTGAAGATCCCTCGTTCCGCGTTTCGACCGATCAGGAAAGCGGCCAGACCATCATCAAGGGCATGGGCGAATTGCACCTCGACATCATCGTCGATCGCATGCGCCGCGAATTCAAGGTTGAGGCCAATGTCGGTGCGCCGCAGGTGGCTTATCGTGAATACCTCGCCCGCGAAGTTGACGTGGATTACACCCACAAGAAGCAGTCGGGCGGCTCGGGCCAGTTCGGCCGCGTCAAGGTCACGGTCATCCCCGGTGAACGCGGCCAGGGCGTGATCTTCGAAGACGTGATCAAGGGCGGGAACATCCCGCGCGAATACATCCCGGCGATCGAAAAGGGCTTCCGCGAACAGGCTGCCAGCGGGCACCTGGTGGGCTTCCCGATCATCGATTTCAGCATCAAGCTGACCGATGGTGCGTACCACGACGTCGACTCGAGCGCGATCGCGTTCGAAATCGCCGCACGCGGTGCCATGCGTGAAGTCGCTCAGAAGGCCGGGATCAAGCTGCTTGAGCCGATCATGAAGGTTGAAGTCATCACACCGGATGAATATCTCGGTGACGTGATTGGCGACCTCAACTCGCGGCGCGGGCAGATCCAGGGCACTGACACCCGCGGCAATGCCCAGGCGGTCGAGGCCTTCGTGCCGCTCGCCAACATGTTCGGCTACGTCAATGAACTGCGCTCGTTCACGCAAGGACGCGCGAACTACTCAATGCAATTCTCGCACTATGACGAGGTTCCGGCCAACGTCGCAGCCGAGGTCAAGGAGAAACTTGCCTAAGCTGCTTCGGCAGTCTAGGGGCGGCGCCTGATTCAGCGGGCACCGCCGTTTTTCCCGCGAACACATCGTTTCATTCAAGAAGGTACACCAGAGAAATGGCTAAGGAAAAGTTCCAGCGGAATAAGCCGCACTGCAACATCGGCACCATCGGTCACGTTGACCACGGCAAGACCACGCTGACCGCCGCGATCACCAAGGTGATGGCTGAAACCTACGGCGGCGCTGCTGTCGATTTCGCCAACATCGACAAGGCTCCGGAAGAGCGTGAGCGCGGGATCACCATCTCGACCGCCCACGTCGAGTACGAATCGGCTGCGCGTCACTACGCTCACGTCGATTGCCCGGGTCACGCTGACTATGTGAAGAACATGATCACCGGTGCCGCCCAGATGGACGGCGCGATCCTCGTGGTGAACGCTGCTGACGGCCCGATGCCCCAGACCCGTGAGCACATCCTGCTCGCCCGTCAGGTCGGCGTGCCGGCGCTGGTCGTGTACATGAACAAGGTCGATCAGGTCGATGACGAGGAAATCCTCGAACTCGTCGAACTGGAAGTCCGCGAACTGCTGTCGTCGTACGACTTTGACGGTGATAACATTCCGATCATCAAGGGTTCGGCTCTGGCCGCTCTCGAAGGTCGCGATGACAACATCGGCAAGGATTCGGTGATTGCGCTGATCGAAGCTGTCGACAGCTTCATTCCGCAGCCCGACCGTCCGGTCGACAAGCCGTTCCTGATGCCGATCGAAGACGTGTTCTCGATCTCGGGTCGCGGCACCGTGGTGACCGGCCGTATCGAAACCGGCATCGTCAACGTGGGCGAAGAAGTCGAAATCGTCGGCATCAAGGACACCCGCAAGACCACCGTCACCGGCGTGGAAATGTTCCGCAAGCTGCTCGATCGCGGTGAAGCTGGCGACAACGTCGGCGCCCTGATCCGCGGCGTCGCCCGTGAAGACGTTGAGCGTGGCCAGGTTCTCTGCAAGCCCGGTACGGTCAAGCCGCACACCGAGTTCGAAGCCGAAGTCTACGTGCTGTCGAAGGATGAAGGTGGCCGTCACACGCCGTTCTTCGCCAACTACCGCCCGCAGTTCTACTTCCGCACGACCGACGTGACCGGCGAAGTGATCCTTCCCGAAGGCACCGAAATGGTGATGCCGGGCGATAACGTTTCGATCGGCGTCAAGCTGATCGCACCGATCGCCATGGACGAAGGTCTGCGCTTCGCAATCCGCGAAGGTGGCCGCACCGTGGGTTCGGGCGTCGTTGCCAAGATCACCAAGTAAGGTTCTGCTCCCGCTTGGGAGCTGACTGAACGCAAAACAGGCCCGGCCGCTCATCTGAGCTGCCGGGCCTTTTTGTGTGAGGCCTACGGTTCGGAAAACTGCTTGTCGGTTTCCCGGTTGGGCCGCGCAACCGCGGGTTAGGGCAGGGCAGTTTTGGCGGTTGGGCGTGGTCATTTCACCCACGCGCAATTTCCTTCCACTTGGGCCTTGCCAGAATCCCGCACGCTCCGTATAGGCGCGCATCCGCAGACGAGATTCGTCCCGTCTGTCACGAGTTTTGAAGAAGGCCGCCCGCTCTCGGGAAACCGGAATTGAGCGGGGCCGGCCTTTGTTTTTGGGAAATGCCGGGTGACCGGCTGCTCCTTGGCTCTTTCGCATCGGTAGTAGGACATGGAAGCTCAGAATATCCGTATTCGCCTCAAGGCGTTTGATCACCGCGTTCTCGACCAGGCAACTGGTGAGATCGCCGATACGGCCCGCCGCACTGGCGCTCTTATTCGTGGCCCCATTCCCCTGCCGACGCGTATCGAGAAGTTTACCGTGAACCGCGGTCCGCACGTCGACAAAAAGTCGCGCGAGCAGTTCGAAGTTCGCACCTACAAGCGGTTGCTCGATATCGTGCAGCCCAACGCCCAGACCGTCGACGCGCTGATGAAGCTCGATCTGGCAGCTGGCGTAAACGTCGAGATCAAGCTGGCCTAAGCCAGCCGAAATGCCCCTGTTTCGGCAGGGGCCTCTATCGTTGAGGCCATATGCGCCTCACCTGACGATAGGGTGGATACCGCCGGATGAAAATCATCCGGGCTGCGTCCCCCGTCTCGCTCCAGCGGCCACCCGGCCAGCAGGAGCACTCAGCCCGGACGGGGCGATGCATGACAATTTGGGCTGAACTGGGCTGCGGCGTCTGACGCTGTGGCCTGCCATGCACCTTGCGGATGGTCCGTAGGGTGCCTCTGTTGAGGAGTAACTGACGATGCGCACCGGCGTTATCGCAAAGAAAGTCGGGATGACCCGCCTCTTCCAGGAGGACGGACGGCACGTGCCTGTGACCGTTCTCGCGCTGGAAGATTGCCAGGTGGTTTCGCACCGCACCGAAGACCGTGATGGCTACTTTGCCGTCCAGCTCGGCGCAGGCGAAGCCAAGCAGAAGAACGTTGCCAAGCCGCAGCGTGAACATTTCGCCAAGGCCGATGTCGGCCTGAAGAAGCGCGTCGCTGAATTCCGCGTCGAAAACGCCGATGGCCTCGTGCCGGTCGGTTCGACCATCAGTGCCGAGCATTTCATCGCTGGTCAGATGGTCGACATCACCGGCCACACGCAGGGCAAGGGCTTTGCCGGCGCCATGAAGCGTTGGGGCTTCGGCGGTATGCGCGCCACCCACGGTGTGTCGATCTCGCACCGTGCCCACGGTTCGACGGGTAACCGTCAGGATCCGGGCCGCGTGTTCAAGGGCAAGAAGATGGCCGGCCACATGGGCGACCGTCAGCGCACCCAGCAGAACCTCGAAATCGTCCGCACGGATGCCGAGCGCGGTCTCCTCTTCGTCAAGGGCTCGGTCCCGGGCGCGAAGAACGGCTGGCTGCTCGTTCGTGACTCGGTGAAGCTTCCGCTTCCCGAAGGCGTTCCGTTCCCCGGCGCTGTGCTCTCGAAGCACGCTCCGCTGGCTGACGAGACCCCCTCGGTTGTCGAAGCTGCCGCCGAAGACGTGGTCGTGACCGAAGCCGTCGAAACCGACGCTCCGGCCACCGAAGAAAACAAGGAAGGCTGAGCCATGAAGATCAAGGTTCAGAACATCGACGGTACTGCGGTCAAGGGCGCCGACATCGAGCTTTCGGACGACGTGTTCGGCATCGAGCCGCGCGCTGACATCCTTCACCGGGTCGTGACCTGGCAGCTTGAGAACCGCCGCGGCACTGCCCGCCCGACGCGTGAGCGTTCGGACGTGGCCCGCACCGGCAAGAAGTTCGGCAAGCAGAAGGGCGGCGGCACCGCTCGTCACGGCGACCGCGCAGCGCCGATCTTCATCGGCGGCGGTAAGGCCCACGGCGCGCGCAAGCGTGACTTCGAGCAGTCGCTCAACAAGAAGATCCGTGCGCTCGGCCTCAAGATGGCGCTTTCGAGCAAGGCCAAGGACGGTCTCATCGTGGTCGACACGCTGGCACTCGCCGAAGCCAAGACCAAGGTCCTCAAGGGCCACCTCGCCAAGGCCGGCTTTGCGGGCAAGGTGCTGGTGATCGACGGCGAACAGGTTGACGCAGGCTTCAAGAAGGCTGCCGGTAACCTGCCGGGCATCAACGTGATGCCGGCCATGGGCGCCAACGTCTATGACATCCTCAACCACGACACTCTGGTGCTGACCAAGGCCGCTGTCGAAAAGCTGGAGGCACGGTTCAATGGCTAAGAAGCAAACCGTCGATGCGCGTCATTACGACGTGATCCTCGCGCCCCACATCACCGAAAAGTCGACACTGGCTTCGGAACACAATGCTGTGGTCTTCAAGGTTGCTGGAAGCGCGACCAAGCCGCAGATCAAGGAAGCCATCGAAGCGATCTACGACAAGAAGGTCGTTTCGGTGAACACCCTGATCATGAAGGGCAAGACCAAGCGTTGGAAGGGCAAGCCCTACACGCGTTCCGATGTGAAGAAGGCCATTGTCACCCTCGCCGAGGGTGAAATGATCGACATCACCAGCGGTATCTGAGGCCAAGGGACAGGACACGAACAATGGCACTCAAGAACTATAAACCGACCAGTCCCGCTCGCCGCGGTCTGATTCTGGTCGACAAGTCGGCCCTGTGGAAGGGCAAGCCGGTCAAGGCGCTTACCGAAGGTAAGCACAAGACCGGTGGCCGTAACAACAAGGGCCATGTCACCTCGCGTGGCATCGCCGGTGGTCACAAGCAGAAGTACCGTTTCATCGACTTCAAGCGTCGTAAGTGGGATATGCCTGCCACCGTCGAGCGTCTGGAATATGACCCGAACCGCACCGCCTTCATCGCACTGGTGAAGTACGAAGATGGTGAGCAGGCCTACATCATCGCTCCGCAGCGTCTCGCCGTTGGTGACACTGTTGTAGCTGGTGAGAAGACCGACACCAAGCCGGGCAACGCCATGTTGCTGGGTCAGATGCCGGTCGGCACCATTTGCCACAACGTGGAAATGAAGCCGGGCAAGGGTGGTCAGATCGCCCGTTCGGCCGGCACTTATGTGCAGGTCGTCGGTCGTGACCGCGCGATGGTCATCGTTCGCCTGAACTCGGGTGAGCAGCGTTACCTGCGCGCCGATTGCATGGGCACTGTGGGCGCCGTGTCGAACCCCGACAACGGCAACCAGAACTTTGCCAAGGCAGGCCGCAAGCGTTGGATGGGCGTCCGCCCGCTGACTCGCGGTGTTGCGAAGAACCCGGTCGACCACCCGCACGGTGGTGGTGAAGGCCGGACCTCAGGCGGTCGCCATCCGGTGACCCCGTGGGGCAAGCCGACCAAGGGTGCCCGTACGCGCCATAACAAGCAGACGGACAAGATGATCATCCGTTCGCGTCACGCGAAGAAGAAGAGGTAAGAGACGATGGCACGTTCCGTCTGGAAAGGTCCGTTTGTCGAGCTGAGCCTGTTGAAGAAGGCTGAAAGCGCGCAGGAAGCGAGCAACGTCAAGCCGATCAAGACCTGGTCGCGGCGTTCGACGATTCTGCCGCAGTTCGTCGGGCTCACCTTCAATGTCTATAACGGGCACAAGTTCATTCCCGTTTCGGTTTCGGAAGAAATGGTCGGCCACAAGCTTGGTGAATTTGCGCCCACGCGCACCTTCCCCGGTCACGCTGCCGACAAGAAGGGCAAGCGCTGATGAGCAAGGCAAAGGCACCCCGCCGCGTGGGCGATAACGAGGCGCTGGCCGTCGGCACCACGATCCGTGGTTCGGCGCAGAAGCTCAACCTCGTTGCTGCCCTGATCCGTGGCAAGAAGGCTGAAGAGGCGTTGAACATTCTCGCCTTTTCGAAGCGGGCAATGGCGCGCGATGCGAGCAAGGTGCTCGCCTCCGCAATCGCCAATGCCGAAAACAACCACAACCTCGACGTTGATGCGTTGATCGTGGCGGAAGCTTCGGTCGGCAAGTCGGTGACGATGAAGCGGTTCCACACCCGCGGCCGCGGCAAGTCGACCCGTATCCTCAAGCCGTTCTCACGGCTGCGGATCGTCGTTCGCGAAGCAGAAGAGGCGTAAGATGGGCCAGAAGAGCAATCCGATCGGTCTGCGCCTGCAGATCAACCGCACCTGGGACAGCCGCTGGTACGCCGAAGGGCGTGACTATGCGCAGCTGCTCAAGGAAGATGTCGCGATCCGCAAGTACATCATGAAGAACCTGCCGCAGGCGGCAGTTTCCAAGGTGGTGATCGAGCGTCCGGCCAAGCTGTGCCGCGTGTCGATCTATGCGGCACGTCCCGGCGTGATCATCGGCAAGAAGGGTGCAGACATCGAAAAGCTGCGCTCGAAGCTGGCGACCATGACGCCGAGCGACGTGAAGCTGAACATCGTTGAAATCCGCAAGCCGGAAATCGACTCAAAGCTCGTTGCGCAGGGCATCGCTGATCAGCTGGTTCGCCGCGTGGCGTTCCGCCGGGCGATGAAGCGCGCGATGCAGTCGGCCATCCGGCTCGGTGCCGAGGGGATCAAGATCACCTGCGGTGGCCGTCTTGGCGGCGCGGAAATCGCCCGGGTTGAATCGTATCGTGAAGGCCGCGTTCCGGCGCACACGCTGCGTGCCAACATCGATTATGCCGAGTGTGAAGCGCTCACCGCCTACGGGATCATCGGTATCAAGGTGTGGATCTTCAAGGGCGAGATTCTCGCTCATGATCCGACCGCCCAGGACCGCCTGATGATGGAAGCGCAGACTTCCGGCGTCCGTCCGGCTCGTTGAGGTAACAGACCATGTTGCAACCGAAAAAGCACAAGTTCCGCAAGCAGTTCAAGGGACGGATCAAGGGCGAAGCCAAGGGTGGCACCACCCTTAACTTTGGCTCCTATGGTCTGAAGGCTCTGGAACCCGAGCGGATTACCGCACGTCAGATCGAAGCGGCTCGCCGCGCGATCACGCGTCACATCAAGCGTCAGGGCCGTCTCTGGATCCGCGTCTTCCCAGATGTGCCCGTGACGAAGAAGCCTGCTGAAGTCCGTCAGGGTAAGGGCAAGGGTTCGGTCGAATATTGGGCAGCCAAGGTGAAGCCGGGCCGCATCCTGTTCGAACTCGATGGCGTTGCCGGCCCGCTCGCGGCCGAAGCGTTCGAGCGTGCAGCCATGAAGCTGCCGATCAAGACCAAGGTTGTTGCCCGTCTCGGCGACACCAGCCACCTGGGAGGCGAATAATGGCCGACTTTGCGGACCTTCGCACCAAGACTGATGATCAGCTGACCGCCGAGCTCACCGAGCTGAAGCGCGAGCAGTACAATCTGCGGTTCCAGGCTGCGACCAACCAGCTCGAGGCTCCCGCGCGCATCCGTCAGGTGCGCCGGACCATCGCGCAGATCAAGACGCTGCAAAACGAGCGTGCGGCCAAAACCGCCGCCGCCAAGGCGTAAGGAGTAGCACAATGCCCAAGCGCATCCTCGTCGGGACTGTGACCTCCGACAAGACCAACAAGACCGTGACCGTGCTGGTCGAACGCAAGGTGAAGCACCCGCTTTACGGGAAGATCATCCGTCGTTCGAAGAAGTATCACGCGCACGACGAAACCAATGAATACACCGTGGGTGACGTGGTGCGGATCGAAGAGACCCGCCCGATGTCCAAGACCAAGACCTGGATCGTCAAGGACCGGGTTGTGGCAGGTGGCGTGCAGGCGGTGGAAGCCGACCTCGACGTCGCAGCTGCGGGTAACTGAATTAGGCGTAATCGGAACTGTCAGGCCCCGGTCGGATCGGGTGTCCTGGTAAGCCAGTGAGAAGGAAGACGGATCAATGATCCAGATGCAATCCAATCTCGACGTCGCGGACAACAGCGGCGCTAAGCGCGTCCAGTGCATCAAGGTGCTGGGCGGGTCGAAGCGTCGTACCGCGGGCGTCGGCGATGTGATCGTCGTCTCCATCAAGGAGGCGCAGCCGCGCGCGAAGGTCAAGAAGGGCGATGTCCATCGCGCCGTGATCGTCCGCACCCGCAAGGAAGTGCGTCGTCCCGACGGCACCGTGATCCGTTTCGACAGCAATGCTGCCGTGCTGGTCAACAAGAACGAGGAGCCGATTGGCACCCGTATCTTTGGCCCGGTGGTGCGTGAACTGCGTTCGCGCGGCTTCATGAAGATCATTTCGCTCGCTCCGGAGGTGCTGTGATGGCTTCCGCTAAGATTAAGAAGGGTGACAGCGTCGTCGTGCTGTCGGGCAAGGACAAGGGTCGTACCGGTACGGTCGCTCAGGTCATGCCGAAGGACGGCAAGGTTGTTGTCGAGGGCGTGAACATCGCTGCCCGTCACCGCAAGCCCAGCCAGACCAACCCCCAGGGTGGCATCGACCGGTTCCCGGCCCCGATGCACATCTCGAAGGTTGCGCTTGCTGATCCCAAGACCGGCAAGGCCACGCGCGTCCGCTTCGAAATGAAGGACGGCAAAAAGGTCCGCGTCGCCGTGAAGAGTGGGGAGACCATCGATGGCTGATTATACCGCCCGGATGAAGGCCAAGTACGACGCGGAAATCGTGAAAGCGATGACCGAGAAGTTTGGCTACAAGAACCGTCTCGAAGTCCCCAAGCTTCTGAAGATCACGCTCAACATGGGCGTCGGCGAAGCGAGCCAGGACAAGAAGAAGGTCCAGACCGCCGCTGAAGAAATGGCGCTGATCGCCGGCCAGAAGCCGGTCATCACCATCGCCAAGAAGTCGATCGCGCAGTTCAAGCTGCGTGAAGGCATGCCGATTGGTTGCAAGGTCACCTTGCGCCGTGAACGTATGTACGAATTTCTTGATCGTCTCGTCACCGTGGCCATGCCGCGCATCCGGGATTTCCGCGGGCTGAACGCCAAGTCGTTCGATGGCCGCGGGAACTACGCGATGGGGCTGAAGGAACAGATCGTGTTCCCCGAAATCAGCTACGACAAGATCGAGAAGGTGCGCGGGATGGACATCATCGTCACCACCACCGCCAAGACCGATGAAGAGGCGCGCGAATTGCTGCGTCTGTTCGGCTTCCCCTTCCAGGGCGAAGCACCGGGCGCAAAGGCAACCGAACAGAAGGAGGCGGCGTGAGCCGCTTCCCCCAAACGACACTAGGCAAGAGAGCTTAAGTCCATGGCGAAACTGAGTTCCATCAACAAGAATGAGCGTCGCAAGAAGCTCGTCAAGCAGTACGCTGCGAAGTACGAGAAGCTGAAGGCGATCGCGAATGACGAGTCCCTCGAAGAGACTGAGCGCCTGGTTGCTCGGCTCAAGATGGCAGAGCTTCCGCGCAATGCGAACCCGACCCGGGTCCGCAACCGTTGCGCCACCACCGGCCGCCCGCGCGGCTATTACCGCAAGTTCGGCATCAACCGCATCGAACTGCGTCAACTCGGCAACAGCGGGATGATTCCCGGTCTGACCAAGTCGAGCTGGTGAGGACTGAACAATGGCTATGACCGATCCTCTGGGTGATATGCTCACCCGCATCCGCAACGGCCAGCGTGCGAAGAAGGACTCCGTGCTCACGCCCGCGAGCAACCTTCGCGCAAGCGTGCTCGAAGTGCTTCAGCGTGAAGGCTACATCCGTGGCTACAGCGAAGACAATTCGGGCAAGCATCCGGCGCTGCGGATCGAACTGAAGTATTTCGAAGGCGAGCCCGCGATCAAGCACGTGGCCCGCGTCTCCAAGCCGGGTCGCCGGGTCTATTCGGGTTCCAAGGAACTGCCGACGATCCGTAACGGCCTTGGCATCACGATCGTCTCGACGCCGCGCGGCGTGCTCTCGGATGCCGAAGCACGCAGCCACAACGTCGGCGGCGAAGTCCTGGCGGAGGTGTTCTGATGAGCCGCATCGGTAAAAAGCCGGTGGCGATCCCTGGCGGTGTTACCGCCACGATCGACAACGGCACTCTGACGGTGAAGGGGCCCAAGGGCACCCTGACCCTGGGTCTGTCCGACCTCATCGACTACAAGGTCGAAGAGGGCGAGATTTCGGTCAAGCCGGCCAATGACAGCCGTCAGGCGCGGGCCTTCTGGGGCATGCAGCGCACGCTGGTGTCGAACCTGGTCGAAGGCGTCACTGACGGCTTCACCAAGGTCCTCGTCATCAAGGGTGTCGGCTACCGTGCCAACGCGCAGGGCCGCAATCTGAAGCTGCAGCTTGGCTACAGCCATGATGTCGACCTGCCTGTGCCCGAGGGTCTTGAAGTCAAGACGCCGGATCAGACCACGATCGAGATTTCCGGAACCGACAAGCAGGCCGTTGGCCAGTTTGCTGCCGAAATCCGCCGCTGGCGCAAGCCCGAGCCCTACAAGGGCAAGGGGATTGCTTACAAGGGCGAGTTTATCTTCCGCAAGGAAGGGAAGAAGAGATAAGATGGCAAAGCTTTCCCTTTTCGAACGGCGCCGTCGCCGCGTTCGCACCGCTCTGCGTGCTCGCGCCGGTGGCAAGCCCCGTCTGTCGGTGCACCGCACCGGCCGTCACATCTACGCCCAGATCATCGATGATGCAGCCGGCAAGACTGTCGCTGCCGCCTCGACGCTCGGTGCCAAGGCGAGCGGCGCGAATGTCGATGCCGCTGTCGAAGTCGGCAAGGCAATTGCCGAAGCTGCCAAGAAGGCGGGCGTGACCACTGTCGTGTTCGATCGCGGCGGGTTCCTGTTCCATGGTCGCGTCAAAGCGCTGGCCGATGCCGCCCGTGAAGGCGGGCTGGAGTTCTGATTATGGCTGACGAGAACACCATCGAAACCCCCGAAGTGGTCAGCAGCGAAGTTGCTGGCGATGCCGGTGAAGCGCAGGGCCGTCGTGGCCGTGGCCGTGGCGGCAACCGTGAAGGCGGTGGCGGCGATCGCGGACGTGGTCGTGGCGGTCGTGATGACCGTCGCGGTGGCAAGCAGGAAGAAGATGACGGCATCATCGAAAAGCTGGTGCACATCAACCGCGTCTCCAAGACCGTAAAGGGCGGCAAGCGCTTCGGCTTTGCGGCGCTGGTCGTGGTCGGCGACGGTCAGGGCCGCGTTGGCTTCGGCCACGGCAAGGCTCGCGAAGTGCCCGAAGCGATCACCAAGGCCACTGCCGCGGCTCGCAAGAAGATGATCCGCGTTCCGCTCAAGGAAGGCCGCACTCTGCACCATGACGGCAATGGCCGCTTTGGCGCGGGCAAGGTCACTCTGCGTACGGCGCCTCCGGGGACTGGCATCATCGCCGGTGGTCCGATGCGCGCTGTGTTCGAGAGCCTTGGCGTCGCTGACGTGGTGACCAAGTCGGTCGGTACGTCGAACCCCTACAACATGATCCGCGCCACCTTTGACGCGCTTTCCGACCAGACTTCGCCGAAGTCGGTTGCTCAGCGTCGTGGCAAGAAGGTCGTCGACCTTCTGGGTCGTGGCGGGGCCAGCGCAGTTGAGGCTGAAGCCGACGCTGCGGCGATTGTGGAGTAATTCGAGATGGCTACCATCAAGATCAAGCAGATCGGTTCGCCGATCCGTCGCCCCGCCAGTCAGCGCCAGATCCTTATCGGTCTGGGGCTGAACAAGATGCACAAGATCGTCGAGCGTCAGGACACCGCCGAGGTGCGCGGCGCAATCGCCAAGGTCCCGCATCTGGTACAGGTGATCGACTAAGCAAAGCCGTGAGCCCCCGCGCAGGCGGGGGCCTCGTGCCGCTGGCAATGCGCTACCGGCATGAGATCCCCGCCTTCGCGGGGATTCGCATTTCAAGAAGCGCGACAAAAGCGAAAGCGAGTGCACGACTATGAAACTGAATGACATCCGCGACAATGCCGGTGCCCGTAAGGGCCGGATGCGTGTGGGCCGTGGTATCGGCTCGGGCAAGGGCAAGACCTCGGCGCGCGGTCAGAAGGGCCAGAAGGCTCGTTCCGGTGTGGCGATCAAGGGCTTTGAAGGCGGGCAGATGCCGCTTCACATGCGCCTGCCGAAGCGCGGCTTCAACAACCCCTTCGCCAAGGACTACGCCGAAGTGAACATCGGCATGATCCAGAAGTTCATCGACGCGGGCAAACTCGACGCCAAGGCCACCATCACCGAAGATGCATTGCGTGCTGTCGGTCTGGTGCGTGATGGCAAGGACGGCGTGCGTCTGCTGGGCAAGGGTGAGATCACCGCCAAGGTGACCTTCGCCGTAACTGGCGCGACCAAGGGCGCTATTGCTGCGGTCGAAAAGGCCGGTGGCAGCGTCGAAGTGGCGGCTGTACCGACGCCCGAGCATGAGAAGAAGCTTGCTCGCCGCGACGCCAACAAGGCTGCCGCTACGGCTGCACGCGCGAAGTAATCGACAAAAGGTGATGCGCGGGGGTTCGACAAGTGCCCCCGCGCTCCCTATTTACGCTCTCGCGCGCTGGATGGGCCCTTCTGATGCTGGGCCAGCTCTTGCAGCATAGGCGCGCATTGGATGGTTCGGGATGGTTGCAGATCAGCCATCACCACCGGATCAAGAGCTAGGACTGACAGAACGACATGGCATCACGCGCCGACAATATCGCGAGCAACCTGAACCTCGGCAACTTTGCCAAGGCGACCGAGCTCAAGCAGCGCATCTGGTTCACGATCGGGGCGTTGATTGTCTTCCGCTTCCTCAGCTTTGTGCCGCTGCCTGGCGTCAATCCGCTGATCCTGAGCGAGCTGTACCAACAGACCCGCGGCGGCATCCTCGACCTGTTCAACGCCTTTTCGGGCGGCAGCCTTGAGCGCATGAGCCTCATCGCGCTCGGCGTGATGCCCTATATTACCGCCTCGATCGTGGTGCAGATGGCCTCGGCCCTGCATCCAGCGCTGTCTGCGCTGAAGAAAGAAGGCGCGAGCGGGCGTCAGAAGCTCAACCAGTACACCCGCTACGGCGCGGTGCTGCTGTGTGTCATCCAAGGCTATGCGATTGCGGTGGGGCTTGAAAGCTTTGCCGCGCAGAACGGCCTCGCGGCGGTGGTCAACCCCGGTTACATGTTCCGCGTCGTTGCGGTCATCAATCTCGTCGGTGGCACCATGTTCCTGCTGTGGCTGGGTGAGCAGATCACTAGCCGCGGCATCGGTAACGGCATCTCGCTGATCATCATGGCCGGCATCGTGGCGCAGTTCCCGAGCTTTGCCACCAACCTGTTCGAAGGCGGCCGCACCGGCTCGATCGCGCCGTGGATCATCATCGCTTTCCTCGTGATGGTCGTCGCGCTGATCCTGCTGATCGCTTTCATGGAGCGCGCCCAGCGCCGCCTGACGATCCAGTATCCCAAGCGTGCAACCCAGCGCGGCATGATGCAGGCGGAGCGGTCCTACCTGCCGCTGAAGATCAACACGGCCGGTGTGATCCCGCCGATCTTCGCCAGCTCGCTGCTGCTGCTGCCGCTGACGATCACGCAGTTTGCGGGCAGCTCGGTTGACACCAATAGCAGCTTCTATTCGGTGCTTCAGGCGCTCAACCAGTACCTCGCGCATGGTCAGCCGCTCTACATGACGCTCTATGCGATCGGGATCATCTTCTTCTGCTTCTTCTACACCGCGGTGGTGTTCAACCCCGAGGAAACGGCGGATAACCTGAAGAAGAATGGCGGCTCGATCCCCGGCATTCGCCCCGGTAAGCGTACCTCGGATTATCTCGAATATGTGCTGACGCGGATCACCGTGCTCGGCGCGGCATACCTCACGGTTGTCTGCGTGGTGCCCGAATACATGATCGCGCAGACCGGTATTCCGCTGTTCCTCGGCGGGACCAGCCTGCTGATCGTCGTGAACGTGACGGTCGATACGATCAGCCAGATCCAGTCGCACTTGCTGGCCCTGCAATATGGCGATCTCATCAAGAAGGCGAAGCTCAAGGGGCGGATGCGCTGATATCCGACATTAGTCGGCTTGACGCAGGTCCTTGCTTGGTTGAACCCACTAGTCTGAATGAACGCGCCGGGCGAAGACCTGAGGCGATATTGGGGGACGGTTCGTGAACATCATTCTTCTTGGCCCTCCCGGCGCGGGTAAGGGAACACAAAGTGCAGCCTTGGTCGAGCGGCATGGCATGCGCCAGCTTTCGACCGGCGATATGCTGCGTGCCGCGGTGAAAGCCGGCACGCCGGTCGGGCTCCGCGCCAAGGAAGTGATGGAGCGCGGCGAGCTGGTCTCGGATGAAATCGTCTCCGACCTGATCGACGCTGAACTCGCCGCGATGGCGCCTGAAACGGGCGCGATCTTCGATGGCTATCCCCGCACGGCTGCCCAAGCTGACGCGCTTGACGCGATCCTGGCGCGCAATGGCCGACTGCTCGACCATGTGATTGAGCTCGAAGTGAACGAGGATGCGTTGGTAGAACGCATCACCGGCCGCTTCTCCTGCGGCAATTGCGGCGCGCTGTACCACGACACCGCCAATCCGCCCAAGACGCCGGGCGTGTGCGACACCTGCGGTAGCACCGAGTTCAAGCGTCGGCCCGACGATAACGAGGAAACCGTGCGCACGCGCATGCAGGAGTATCGGGCCAAGACCGCGCCGATCCTGCCGGGTTACGAAGCGCGCGGCATTGTCTCGCGCATCGATGGCATGGCTGCGATCGACACCGTCGCGGGTCAGATCGACGCAATCCTCGATAGCTGAGCCGAGCGGGACTTGTGTCCCCCACGCTTTTGGCCCAGCGTCCGGCGCGGATCGTACGGGAGGGTCTTGCCATGAAACTTCACTTGGGCGCGCGCACGGCGCTGCTCGGCCTCGCCTCGCTGGCCTGGGGCGTATCCGCCTCGGCCGAGGTTACGCGCGCGACGGACGATAGCTTCGTCTCGCGCCACGAAGTTGTGGTGAAGGCCAGCCCGAAGGAAGTGTGGCTCGCGCTGATCTCGCCAGCAACGTGGTGGACATCGGAACACACTTGGTCAGGTAATTCGAAGAACCTGACCCTCGTCCCCCAGGCCGGGGGTTGCTTCTGCGAGACCATCCCTGAGGTCGATGAGCCGGGCCGCTTTACCCTTGAAGGCAGTGTTGAGCATATGCGGGTGGTGCAGGCCTATCCGGAATCCGCGCTGCGGATGGTCGGCAACCTCGGCCCGCTTCAGAGCGAGCCGGTGACCGGGGTGCTGACAGTTGCAATCAGCAAGGTCGACAAGGGCACCCGGATCGTATGGGAATACAATGTCGGCGGCCCGATGCGTTATGAAGTGCCGGTGATTTCCAAGGCGGTCGATGGGGTCATGGGTGTTCAGGTCGCCGCTTTGACGAAGCCGTTGGGGGTCGTGGCAATGCCATCATCGCCTGCTGCAAGACCCGCCGCAGGCCCGCCCGCTGCTATGCCAGCGCCTGCTGCCGCCAAGCCAGCCCCAGCACCTGCGGCGAAGGCTGTCACATTGCCCGCGCCCAAGCCCGCTGCCGCCGCGACGCCCGCACCGGCTACGGCTCCGAAGCCGGTTTCGGCCCCCGCTGCCAAGCCGGCCGCGCCGAAGCCGGAGCCAAAGCCAGCGCCGAAGCCCGCACCCAAGTCCCCGACGGTGGCGGATGTGTTCGGCGATCTGGCGGACGAACCGCCGCGTTAGCGCTAATTGTCGAGCAGGGGGCGGGGCTGGGCGCCAAGGCTTGGACCGCGTTCCGCTTTGCGACCGGTCCGCAGCCCTTCGGCTTGCGGTTGACGGCTCGGGCGAATCAGCCTATGCGCGCGGCTCATTCGACATGTTCGAAGCAAGTTCGGCAGGCATCGCCCTTGCGCGTGCCAACCGGGCTTTTTGCCGTTTATGATCCTGCCACTTGGCAAATCACGCGGCAAGCGAACACGAGAATGAATTGAGCGTTGAGATAGGGGCGGTCTTTAACTGACCTAAGTCCCTGTGGAGCATGGAGAAATAAGTGGCTCGTATTGCCGGGGTCAATATCCCCACCAACAAGCGCGTGATCATCGCGCTGACCTATATTCACGGTATTGGTCGTACCACCGCCGTCCAGATCGCTGACAAGCTGGGTATCGCGCATTCTGCGCGTGTGCAGGACCTCACTGATGAGGAAGTGCTGCGGATCCGCGAAACCATCGACGCCGATTTCACCGTGGAAGGCGACCTGCGTCGCAACACCGCGATGAACATCAAGCGCCTGATGGATCTGCGCGCCTATCGCGGCCTGCGTCACCGTTCGGGTCTCCCCGTCCGTGGCCAGCGCACCCACACCAACGCCCGCACCCGCAAGGGCAAGGCCAAGCCCATCGCGGGCAAGAAGAAGTAAGCGAGCGGGGCTCACCCCCTTTGCACGCTTTTTCCTTCTGACGATCTAGAGGACAGATAACGATGGCACGCGAACCAGGCCGTATTCGGCGCCGTGACAAGAAGAACATCACCAGCGGCGTTGCGCATATCAACGCCAGCTTCAACAACACCATGATCACCATCACCGATGCGCAGGGCAATGCGATCAGCTGGTCCAGCGCTGGCGCGATGGGCTTCAAGGGCAGCCGCAAGTCGACTCCCTATGCTGCTCAGGTTGCCGCTGACGATGCGGGCAAGAAGGCTGCCGAACACGGCGTCCGTACGCTCGAAGTCGAAGTGAAGGGTCCGGGCTCGGGCCGCGAAAGCGCGCTTCGGGGTCTTGCGGCTGTGGGTTTCAACATTACTTCGATCCGCGACGTCACTCCGATCCCGCACAACGGGGTCCGTCCCTCCAAGCGTCGCCGCGTCTGATCCGCCGGGATGGCGGGGGCGCTGTGCGCTCTCGCCGCCCGATCGGGTCAGGTGCCGCGTTTCGCGTCCGCATCTGGCCCGCCCAAGTTTGAACCGCCCCCTCCGGGCGAATTAGGGGAAATCCATGTCCGTCAACACCAAGAACTGGCAGGAACTCAAGAAACCCAACACCCTCGAAATCAAGGACAGCGGCGATCGTCAGCGCAAGGTGACTTTCGTGGCCGAACCGCTCGAGCGCGGCTTTGGCTTGACGCTCGGCAATGCGCTGCGCCGGGTGCTGCTGTCGAGCCTTCAGGGCGCGGCGATCACCTCGATCAAGATCGAGAACGTGCTGCACGAGTTCTCCAGCCTCGCTGGCGTGCGTGAAGACGTCACCGACATCGTGCTGAACGTGAAGCAGATCGCGCTGCGCATGGAAGGCGAAGGCCCCAAGCGTTTGCAGCTTTCGGCCACTGGCCCGGGTGCGGTCAAGGCTGGCGATATTGCTGTCACCGGCGACATCGAAGTGATGAACAAGGATCTGGTGATCTGCCAGCTCGATGAAGGCGCGACGCTCAACATGGAGCTGACCGCTGACACCGGGAAGGGCTACTCGCCCGCCGTGCAGAACCGTCCGGCTGATGCGCCGATTGGTCTGATCCCGGTTGACTCGCTGTACTCGCCGGTTCGTCAGGTGAGCTACAAGGTCGAGAACGCTCGCGTCGGGCAGGAGCTTGACTATGACAAGCTCTCGCTGACCGTCGAAACCGATGGCACTGTCACCCCGGAAGACGCCGTGGCCTATGCCGCGCGCATTCTTCAGGATCAGCTGACCCTGTTCGTCCACTTCGAAGACGGCATCCCGCAGCCGGTCGGTCAGATGATCGGTCATGCCGTGCAGCCGGAAGAAAGCGACGCCAACCAGCTCAACCGTTACCTCCTCAAGAAGGTGGACGAGCTGGAACTGTCGGTGCGTTCGGCCAATTGCCTCAAGAACGACAACATCATCTACATCGGCGATCTGGTCCAGAAGACCGAAGCCGAGATGCTGCGCACGCCGAACTTCGGCCGCAAGTCGCTCAACGAGATCAAGGAAGTGCTTTCCAGCATGGGCCTGCGTCTCGGCATGGACATCCCGGGCTGGCCGCCTGAGAACATCGAAGAAATGGCCAAGAAGCTCGAGCAAGAGCTTTTGGGCTGATCGGCATCCTCCCCGAGCTCGCTCGGGGAGGATCATGGGCAGGTCGGACCCTTTCCGACCAGGATGGAGCTACCTTGCACGGGCTCCTTACGAACAAAGGATGAAACACAATGCGTCATGGTATTTCGGGCCGTAAGCTGGGCCGCAAGACGGGTCACCGCAACGCCCTGTTCCGCAACATGGCCGCCGCGCTGATCAAGCACGAGCAGATCAAGACCACGCTGCCCAAGGCGAAGGAACTGCGTCCCTATCTCGAGAAGCTGATCACGCTGGCGAAGCGCGGCGGCCTTTCGAACCGTCGTCTCGCCATGAGCCGTCTGGGTGACGAAGCGCAGCTGAAGAAGCTGTTCGAAGTTCTGGCCGAGCGTTACTCGGACCGCGAAGGCGGCTACACCCGCGTGCTGCGCGCCGGTGTGCGCGCTGGCGATGCCGTCCAGATGGCGATCATCGAACTCGTCGACCGCGATGAAGCTGCCAAGGGTCAGGATTCTGGCCCGGTGCAGACCGCTGAAGACTACGAAGACGCATAAGCCGCGTCACGCGAACAATTAGCGAAAGGGCCGGGGCGGAAACGCTTCCGGCCCTTTCCTTTTGAGCCGCGCAGCCTAGTGTCGCAGCCATGATCCGCACCGCTTTTGCAGCCTCCACGTTGCTCCTCGCCGCCGTCCCGGTTTCTGCACAATCCCAGCAGGAAGCGCTCGATGCGCGCTACGACCGCGCGCTCGCGGCCGGGTACAAGGCGCTCATGCTGTGCGGGGCGATTGCCAATGCCGAACGCAATGGGGCAATCCGGACGCCCGAGAGCGTCGAGCAATGGGAGCTGACGGGCATTCAGGCACCGCTGGATGCGATCATCGGCACCCTGCCTCACGAAATTGTCCGCCGACCGAGCGGCCAGATCGCCCATGTCGCGGTCCGCTGGGCAGACGACATGCCACCACGGATCGCAGCCAATTTCGGGCCAGAGACGGGCTGTTCGGTGCTGCCGATCGGTGCGCCGGAGGATTCGAGCAATGCTGACCAACCGCTGCCCGTAGCGGCAAAGCCCGAGGCAAAAGTGCCCGGCACAGGCACCCTCTCGGCAGCGCCTCGCAGCAAAGCCAAGGCACCTAACCCGCTCGACCGGGTCTTCGCCAGCGCGCTCGCCGGGCAATATGGCGATGGCACCCGCACAACCGCCACGCTGGTGCGCTTCAACCGCAGCGGAGGCGGGCTAGTCGAACAGTCCTCCTACGCCCCCGGCTTTGGCGAGAAGACCCCCCAGCGGACCTGGTCCGTTGCCAAGAGCATTGCGGCAACGCTGATCGGTGCGGCAGTGCATTCAGGTGAGGCCAACGTTGCTGACCCCATTGCACTCAATTACTGGGCCGCCGGCGGGGGGACCGATCCGCGCAATGCCATCACCATCGATCACGCCTTGCGCATGGCGAGCGGCCGCTATTCCGACACCCCGGGCAACCGCACCGATGCGCTCTATTTCGGTGGCTCGACCATTGATGAGACGGCGGTGAATTGGCCCGTGCTCCATGCGCCGGGAACAGTGTTCCGCTATGCCAATAATGACACGCTGTTGGCGCTCAAGGGGATCGGTCAATGGCTGTCGTTTTATCCGCCGCACCTTTTCTTCGCCAAGCTGGGGATGGCGGAGACGGTGGCCGAGACCGATATTCGCGGCGATCACGTGATGTCATCGCAGGTGTGGAGCACGGCGAGCGACCTTGCGGATTTCGGCCAGCTTTACCTCAACGACGGCGTGCTCCCTTCCGGCGAACGCGTTCTGCCTGAAGACTGGACGAAGTACGTGTCTACCCCGAGCGGCCCGCAGCCTGACGGCGCATTCGGCTATGGGGCCGGGTTCTGGCTGATGAACCGCTCTGACGATGTGCCCACCGACACCTTCGCCGCCTTCGGCAATCGTGGACAATATGTGGTGATCGTTCCTTCGCGGGGTGTTGTCATCGTTCGGCGCGGCGAAGATCCGGCAGGTGCTGGTTTCGAAATCGCCGCTTTCACGCGGGACGTGCTGGCGGCTCTTCCGACCAAATAGGCGGTAATCGTTCATACTGGACCGTCTTTAGATTAACAAAACCTGTCATCTCAATTCAGCTTCGCCACACCCCGAATCGCGCAAAAGCATTCTCGACACCGCAAGCAATCCCGCCCGCGGTGCCTGACGAGGAATGCTTCGATGACGACCAAGACCAACCTGCTGGCCTCCGGCAAAGCAGCCCGGCTTGTCTTCGGTGCGGTCGCTGCGACTGCGCTGACGGCGGCCTCTGCCACCCCTGCTATGGCTGATGACCGCCGCGACCGCGGCGGGATCGGCGCGGGCGAGATCATCGCCGGCGCGGTCGTGATCGGCGGCCTTGCGGCACTTGCGGGCGCTTTCGACAATGACCGCGACGACCGCCGCTATGACTACCGCGACCGCGACGTCCGCGGTGGCTGGGATCGCGGCGGCTTCGGCAACCCGCGCACGGCAGTGGATCGCTGCGTCCGCGCTGCCGAGAATCAGGCGCGTCGCAATGGCGGCTATCGCTATGCCGATGTGGTCGACGTCCGCGATATTGACCGCACCCGCGATGGTTTCCGGGTCAAGGGCCGGATCGATGTGGGCGGAGGCTGGAACAACCGCGGCAATGATCGCGGCAACTTCACCTGCCGCTTCGACGGCCGCGGTGCGCCGTTCGTTGACTTCAGCGGCATCCGCGGTCTGCGCTGACCCGTTCGAGCTACGCGCAGCCTGTCTCCTTCACGACTGCGCGTGAACCTGCCGCCCCGCCTCCCGCATCAGGGACGGCGGGGCGGCTTTGTTTTGGCCCGTTTGGTTCAGCCTGGCGCAAGCCTCGCACGGTTAATCCTGCCGCTATCAGGGCGATTGGTGGCCGCTCGTATTGCAACAGGAGAGAGCAGCAATGGCTCTGACATTCCGCGCGCTTGCCTTGGCGGGTGCGCTTGCCGGTACCACCATGATCGCTGCCCCGGCGGCTGCCGCGCCGATGCTTTCGGGCGCCGCGTTGGCCGCCGCGGCGTCGGGCCCCTTCGATTTCAGCCGCTATGATCCCGTTAGCGCCACGACCGAATGGCGGGGCTGCCGCTGGGGCTGTGGCTGGGGCGGGCACCGGCGCGGGTGGCGGCGCAACCGGGTTGATGCGGGCGATGTGATCATCGGCGCTGCGATCATCGGCGGGATCGCTGCAATCGTCAGCTCGAACAACCGCCGCGAACGTGAACGCGATGTCGTGATCGTCGACCGCGATGTGCGCAATCCCGACTGGCGCAATGATGACCGCCGTTACGAAGACCGCCGCGATGATCGCCGGGCTAGCGCACCGCGCGGCACCGGAGCGTCGGGCCTCGATAACGCCGTGAACCAGTGTCTAGATCGGATCGAGCGCGATGTGCGGGTCGATACCGTCGAGAATGTCGATCGCACCGGGGCTGGCTGGCTGGTCAGCGGTACGCTGTTCAACGGCGCGTCGTTCCAGTGCCGGATCGGCAATAATGGCCAAATCGACGCAATCGACTACGGCGACGGGTTCCGGGATATCGGATATTCATCGGAACCCTCTGGCAACGCTGACCCGCGCGGCGATGGACAGTGGGACGATCAGGGCTACGCCAACGCCCGCGCGTCGGTCGGCGGCACGGTTCGCCCGGACATTGCGGTGCAGGAAGCCTCGATAACGATGGCGCAGGCCCCGGCCGCGCGAACCACGACGACGGCGATGCCGGCCTATCCCGGCGGGCCGGTTCCGGGTGAAGTCATTCCTGAGACCGTCGACAGCGATCTCTAAGGCGACAGCGGGGGAGGGGGCCTAGGCGCCCTCCCTCTCGCCATAGCTCGGCAGGCCCCATTCCCAGCGGATCGCCGCCGCGCGCAGGGCAAATCCGCAAACGAAGCCCAGCGCCCAGGCCCATTGGTCGCTCACACCCAGCAGGGGCGCGGCCAGCATTCCTGCTACCGTCAATGCGGCGGTCAGCGCGGCGGGGGTGACGTAGAGTTCGGGGCTCATGATGATCGACGGGCGCCCGGCGACGACATCGCGGATGATCCCGCCGACGCAGCCGGTGATCACGCCCATCAGCGCCGCCGGGATCGGCGGGATGCCATAGGCCAGCGCCTTCGCGCTGCCGATCGCGGCATAGGCGGCGAGGCCCGCACCGTCGGCATAGGCGAAGCCTTTGCCCTCCCACCACCGGACCGGCGTAAACCACGCGATCAGCGCCGTGCCGAGGCACACCGCCGCCACCCACGGGTCGTCGATCCAGAACACCGGCGCGCGGATCAGCAGATCGCGCACCGTTCCTCCGCCCACGCCCGTCACCAGTGCGAAGAAGGCCATGGTGACGAAGGTCTGCTTGAGCCGGGCCGCCAGCACCGCACCCGACAGCGCGAACAGCGCAATCCCGGCAAGGTCAAGCCAGTCGAGGATCGGAGTGAGGACGGTCGGGGTCATAAGGGCTTGGCGGCCGGGCGCGATTTGCGGCGCCGGAACATCAACACGAGGCCGATGAGTGCCCCAGTCAGCGAGAGCGCAGCGAAGATGATCAGCACCGGGTGGCTGGTGTCCTCCCGCTCGGACAGGTCCATAATGTGGAGGCCCCATGCGAGGTCAAACGCCCGCCACCAGCGCGTGCGCACCGCCTCGATGGCGCCGGTATCGCGCCCCACATAGACATTGGTGCCATCCGCGAGCGCGACTTGCCACACCGCAAGCGGGCGGCGGAAATCGAACGGCGTGCGGTCTGCGGGGAACAGCGTGACGCGCTCCACCGCATCGCCGCCGGTAATCTCGCGCGCCACCAGCGCTTGCGCAGCAGCCGCATCGAGGGGCGGGAGGGCCGCGCCGCTGGCGAAGTCGACCCGGCGGACACTACCATCGAGCCTGGTCAGGATCGCAACGGGTCGGTCGTCCTGCATCTGCACCCGCATCTCGGCCAGCTTCGCTCCGGGCGCGGCGAGATTGCTGCCGGGCAGCACCAGTGCAGCGGGTGGGCTTTCGCGCCGCAGATGCTCGCCGCGCACCTCATCAATCGGGCGCGCGACCATCAGCAGGCCGGTTGCGAGCCACATTACGATCGGCACACCGACCAGCCAGCCGAGCCAGATGTGCCACTTAGCAAGAGAGCGCATGGAGAGGCCTGACATAGAAATTACTCGTCATTGCGAGGAGCCGCAGGCGACGCGGCAATCCAGGGCGGCCCGCGTGCCACTCTGGATTGCCGCGCCGCTTCGCTGCTCGCAATGACGAATTGGAATTACGAGTGCAACACCTGTCCGATCGCCTCTGCCGCCGCGATGCAATCGAGATCGCTCCAGCGCGGCCCGATTACCTGCATGCCGCAAGGCAGCGTGCTACCGAGATAGGTGCCGCTACCAATCGGGAGTACCGTGGCGGGCAGGTTGGGGAAGGTCGCCAGCCCGGCCCAGGCCAGCGCATTGCCGCCCGGCTCCTCCTTGCCATTGATCATCAAGGTGCCGCGGAACACGGCCGTATCGCGGTGCGGCACCGCCAGCACCGGGGCGGGCGGGGCGAGGACGAAGTCATACTCCGCAAACAAAGCCTCCCACTGCGCGATGCAGGCGGCCTGAGCGTCGAGCAGGTCGAACCAGTCAGTCGCCGTCGCGCGTCTGCCGTCCGGCGCCGGAGCACCGCGCGCCATCACCACGTTCATCATCTTAAGATAGTGGCGATATTGCTGCGCCTGATCGGGCAGAAGGTCGTTCGACCGGTCGATCCGCACACCCGCGCGGGCCAGCTGTTCGAGCGCGGCTTCGGTCGGCTCCATCACGCTGGCATCGACCGGCGCATTGGGCAGCGCAGTAACCGCGAGGAGACGGCATTCCTTCAGCGGCTTGGGACGGCGGCGCAGCGGCACCTCGGCCCCCACTTCGGTCAGCACGGCAAGATCGGGCGCATTACGCGCCAGCGGCCCGGCGATACTCAGCGGGCTGTCATGCGCGGCGACGAAACCTTCGCGGCGCGACATGCCGGGGAAATCGTGGCCGTGCTTGGGGATGAGGCCCCAGGTCGTCTTGTGCCCCCATACCCCGCAGAAATGCGCCGGCACCCGCACCGATCCGCCGATGTCGGTGCCGAAGTCGCCCGGCACGATCCCGCTCGCCACTGCTGCCGCGCTGCCGCCTGACGATCCGCCGGGGGAGCGGTCAGGATCATGCGGGTTGGAGGTGCGGCCATAGACCGGGTTAAAGCTCTGCCAGTCGGTGAGATCCACCGGCACATTGGTCTTGCCGATGATGATCGCGCCGGCCGCCTTCAACCGGCGCACCAACGCCGCATCGCGGGTAGCGAGTTGATCGCGGAACTCCGGGTGGCCGAAGGTGGTCGGCAGCCCGGCGACGTCGAAGCTCTCCTTGATCGTCATCGGTACGCCAAACAGGGGCTGGTTCAGCTGCCGCGGCGCACTGTCCATCGTCCGCGCGGTCTCACACGCGCGTTCAAAATCGGGGACGGCGAGCGCGTCAATCGCGGCATCATCCCGCCCGGCCCGAGTGATCGCCGCATCGACCGCTTCGGCCACGCTGATCTTGCGCGTGCGGATCGCCAGCGCGGTCGCCAGCACTCCGGCTTTGTCGGTCAATTGCGGATAGGCCATGCGTGCGTTCCTCTTTCTCGGGCAGGGGTCTACGCAGACAGAGGCCCGCGCAAAAGCCTGCCTGAATAGTTAGCTGTTCAATTCAGCCGCCGCAGCTTTGCATCGATCTGCGCGGTGATATCGACCGGGAGGTAGAGGCCTTGGCCGTGCGCCGTGATGATCCCCGTCTCGACCCTTTCAATGGTGATGCTGTAATCGGCGAGGCGGCCTTTGCGTTTGGCCAGCGCGCGGTCGATCTTGCCGCGCAGCTTGTTAAAGTCACCTTCGAAATTCTGCGCCAGCGTATCGGTGATCGCGCCCTGGAAATCGGGCGAATTGGCGAGCGCGAACAGGAATTCTTCGCCCACGATATCGGTATCTCCCGTGATCCTCACCTCGGTGAACTTCACCGCGCGCGATCCGGGCGTGTTGACGGGGCGCGCGGTTAGCCAGATCCTCCCCTTGGCCTGCTCGATCACCGGCAGGTCCGAGTTCGCCGTGAACTCGCCCCCCACGGCGATGCGCCCGTTGCCGGTGCCATAGACGGTGATCTTGTCGAACTGCGCGGTGACCGAACCGTAATCGGCGACCACGAAAGCCCGCTGAGCGCGCTTGGCCAGCGCCTTGGCGATCACCGGTTCAAGCACTGCGTAATCGGCTACCACCGGTACGTGTAAGATGGACTTGGCCTGCGCCTTGTCACGCCGCGCCAGCGGGGGAAGCGGGGCTGGCGCGGCTGCATCGGGCTTGATGCCGACGAAGCTTTCGAACATCCCATCAAGCCCCAGATGCAGGACCAGCTCGCGCCCCTGCACCGTATAGCCGCCGAACCGGAACCGCTGCGGGGTCATCCGCCCCCACACCGGTGGGTTCTCGCGGTTGAGCACGAACACCCCATGCGCCTTGGTCCAGCCATCCTGCGCGGTAGCCTTGACTGGCAGGCGCGCCAGTTCGCGCGCGACAATGCGTTCGACCTCGCGCTTGACCGGGCGCAGCTCGCGGTCGGCCTCGCTGGTGAAGGTGATCCGCCGCCCGAGGAAGTCGATCCCCGGCTGGCGCGTCCAGCGGTAATCGAGCTTTGCGGTGCTGGCGAGCTTCCAGTCCGGCGTCAGATCAAGCCGCAGCGACAGCGCCACTTCGGCCGCGCCTGTGCCGGTCTCGCCCTTGAACATCCCGGCGACATCGCGCGCCGCGAGCGTGCCGGAGACCGGCAGGGTGACGATCAGCGCCTGACCCTTGCCGCTCAGCCGCAGCCTGCCGCGTGTGACCTTGCCGGTGATGTGGCATTCGATCTTGGGCGATTTGACCTTGAACAGCGCCAGATCGACCTTCTGAGAGGCGACACATTCGCTCCCCGGACGGTCGATCCGCCACAATTCGCGCGGCAATTCGCGTTCGAGCGTGCGCTCAAGCTCAGCCAGATCGAGCTTCAGGTCGACGGCGATCTGCGATGCCTGCTGTGGGAAGACGATCGGATCGTCTCCGCGCGGCGGCGCAACGGAAGCGGTATCGTCGGACGCGCCGCAGCCCACCAGCAAGATCAAGCTGGCGGCTGCCAATGCGGTCATGGCTCTGCGAACCGCGTTCACTGACGCCCCTTCTCGCCTGCTTTTGGGCGTTGTCTCAACAGATCAGAATGTTGGCAGATTGCGAGCGCTATGGCCAGCCTTGCGCAGGCCGAGGGCGAGCCCAAAGCCGAGGATGGGCGCCGCGCCGTAGCCGATCAGCGGGTAGGGGAAGGGGGCGAGCACGGCGGCAATGCCGAGGCCGCACAGCAAGGCGGCGAGCGCAGCGCCTTCGGCGCGGGGGATGTCCGGGTTGCGCATCAGCAGCCACGCTGGAACGATGAACAGCAGCCCGCCCAGCGCGAGCGCCAGCAGCGGTGCGCTTTGCCAGACCTGCGCCAGCACGCCTTCCGTGAACATCTGCGGTTCGAGCGTGCCCGCACCGAAGGTTGCGGCAGCAAAGCCAAGCGCGGCGAGGCCGACAACCGCATAGATAATACTGCGCGACACGGCAGCGAGAGCGATGCTCGCCAGCCCGAGCGCGAGCAGCGATGCGGCGTCAGGTTGCAACAATAGCGCCGCACCCGCCAGCGCAAGCAGGATTGTGCCAACCTTCGGCTCGCGCGCGGCCTGAACCGTGATCAGCGGTAACAGCAGCGCGCCTGAATGGATTTGCACCGGCCCGGCCGGAAGCCAGCGCGACACACCGCCGACTTCGGGGCCAATCAGGACAGGAAGCGTCAGAGCGAGTGCCGCAAGGCCCGCTAGGACAAGGTGCTTGGTGATGCCCCCAGGCAGCCGCCCGAACAGCACCCAGACCACCGCCAACGCCAAAGCGCCCACATTGACAGCGATCAGCCGAGTGGGTGCTTCAAAGGCGTAGAGGTATGCCAACCCGCCCAATGACGGGAGCAACAAGGGCAGGGTGAGCCGCCAGCGATCAAAGGCGCGGGCGCTCACCTCTGCCGGATCACATATGGATCGGCTTGCCCGTCACCGCCATTGCCGCTTCCTTGAGCGCTTCGGCGTGGGTCGGGTGGGCGTGGCAGGTGTAGGCGATATCCTCGGACGTCGCCCCGAATTCCATCGCAACGCAGGCCTCGGCGATCATCGATCCGGCGAGGCTGGCGACGATCCACACGCCCAGCACGCGGTCGGTTTCCGCGTCCGCAATGACCTTCACGAAGCCTTCGGTGTCGCGGTTGGCCTTGGCGCGGCTGTTGGCCATCATCGGGAACTTGCCGACCTTGACGTTGAGCCCGCGCTCCTTGGCCTGTTCCTCAGTAATGCCCACGCCTGCGATTTCGGGCGCGGTGTAAACGACGCTGGGGATCACATCGTGGTTCACGATGCCGGTGAGGCCCGCGATATTCTCAGCGACCGCGATGCCCTCATCCTCGGCCTTGTGCGCGAGCATCGGGCCGGGGACGACGTCGCCGATACCCCAGATGTTGGGCACGCTGGTGCGGAAATCATGGTCGATCTCGATTTGGCCGCGGGCGTTGGTGGCAAGGCCCGCCTTGTCGAGCGCCAGACCATCGGTGTTCGGACGGCGGCCGATCGCGACCAGCACGTGGCTCGCTTCAAGCGTCTGCGCGTCACCACCAGCGGACTTTTCTATGGTGAGAGTGACAGTCTTGCCATCCACGCTCGCGCCTGTGACCTTGTGGCTGAGCATCATGGCCATGCCCTGCTTCTTGAACACCTTCTGCGCTTCCTTGCGCACGTCGCCGTCCATGCCGGGGAGCAACTGGTCGAGGAATTCGACCACAGTGACCTTGGCACCAAGACGACGCCAGACCGAGCCAAGCTCGAGGCCGATGACGCCGCCGCCGATCACCACGAGGTGTTCGGGCACTTCATCCAGATCAAGCGCTCCGGTGCTGTCGACGATGCGCTTGCCAGCATTGTCGACAGTGACGCCGGGGAGGGGAGTGACTGACGAACCGGTGGCGATCACGATGTCCTTGGCGGTGATCTTCTCTCCCGCGACATTGACGGTGTGCGCGTCTTCAAATGCCGCGTGGCCCTTGAGCCAGGTGACCTTGTTCTTCTTGAACAGGAACTCGATCCCACCGGTCAGCTCACCTACGGCCTTGGTCTTCTCGGCCATCATCTTGCCGAGATCGAGCGTCGGGGTGGCGGTGATGCCCCAGGTGGCGAAGTGGCCGTTCGCGGCCTCATCGAACAGCTCCGATCCGTGGAGCAATGCCTTGGAAGGGATGCACCCGACATTGAGACAGGTGCCGCCGAGCGTGGCACGGCTTTCGACGCAGGCGGTCTTCAGTCCCAGCTGCGCGGCGCGGATCGCCGTGACATAGCCGCCGGGGCCAGAGCCGATGATGAGGACGTCGTAATTGTAGGAATGGTCAGCCATTATTTTCTCCGTCGCCCCAGCGAAAGCTGGGGTCTCAGGCCGCAAGGGTCAAGCGTGCCGCCCTAGGCCCCAGCTTGCGCTGGGATGATGCAGGGCGGAGGAAATCACAAATCAATCAGCATCCGCGTGGGATCTTCAATCGCGTCCTTGATGATCTTGAGCGCGGTCACAGCCTCGCGCCCGTCGATCAGGCGGTGGTCATACGAAAGCGCAAGATACATCATCGGGCGGATCACGATCTGGCCATTGCGGACCACCGGACGGTCCTCGATGCGGTGGAGCCCCAGCACGGCGCTCTGCGGCGGGTTGATGATCGGGGTCGACATCAGCGAGCCGAACACGCCCCCGTTCGAGATGGTGAAGGTCCCGCCGCTCATGTCTTCCATCGTCAGCGTACCCGCCTTCGCGCGTGCGCCGAAATCGGCGATGTCCTGCTCGATCCGGGCAAAGCCCTTCTTGTCGGCATCGCGGATCACGGGGACGACGAGGCCATTGGGGGCCGACACCGCCACCGAGATATCGACGTAATCGTGGTAGATGATTTCGTCGCCATCGATATAGGCGTTGGCGGCGGGCACGTCCTTCAGCGCAAGGCAGGCGGCCTTGGCGAAGAAGCCCATGAAGCCGAGGCGGATGTCGTGTTTCTTGGCGAACAGGTCCTTGTACTTGTCGCGCGCTTCCATGACGGCGCTCATGTCGACATCGTTGAAGGTGGTGAGCAGCGCGGCATTGTCCTGCGCGCTCTTCAACCGCTTGGCGATGGTCTGGCGCATCCGGGTCATCTTGACCCGCTCCTCGCCGCGGGCACTGCCAGTCGACACAGGCGCCGCAGCGGCCGGAGCCGAGGTGGGCGCAGGTGCGGGGGCCGGGGTGCCCTTGGCCTTGGCCTCAGCGGCGGCCAGCACGTCTTCCTTGGTCAGGCGGCCATCCTTGCCGCTGCCCTTGATGGTCGAGGGATCGACGCCGTGTTCCAGCACCGCGCGGCGCACGGCGGGCGACATGGTCTGCGCCGCGCCTAGCACTTCCTCGCTGACCGCCGGAGCGGGAGTGTCAGCCTTGGGCGCCGTCGCGGCGGCAGCCGTCACCGCCGCAGCGGTGGTGGCGGTCGCGCCCGCTTCGATAACCGCGATCACCGCGCCGACTTCCACCGTGTCGCCCACCGCCACGCGGTGTTCGGACATGATGCCCGCGACCGGCGAGGGCACGTCGACCGCGACCTTATCGGTTTCGAGGCTGCAAATCGGCTCGTCCGCGGCGACCGCTTCGCCGGGCTGCTTGAGCCATTCGGCGATGGTGCCTTCGGTGACGGATTCGCCGAGCGCGGGGACTTTGATTTCGGTGGCCATTGGGGTGGGTTCCTGAACCTTGATTCGATTTCGTGTGAACTGGTGCGAGCCGTTACAGCCCCAGCGCGGCAGCGATCAGCGCTTCCTGCTGAGCCTTGTGGCGGCTGGCGAGACCCGTCGCGGGCGAAGCGGCAGCGTCGCGGCCGGCATAGATCGGGCGCTTGCCGGTGTGACCGGCAGCGGTGAGCGAATCCTCGATCCGCTCGTTCACGAAGAACCACGCGCCGTTGTTGCGCGGTTCTTCCTGACACCACACCACGTCCTGAAGGTTCGTCATGCGCTGCAACCGCACCGCCAATGGATCGCCCGGGAAGGGGAACAGCTGTTCGATGCGGACGATCGAGACATCGTCGATCCCGGCTGCATCGCGGGCTTCCATCAGGTCATAGGCGACCTTGCCCGAACACAGCACCAGACGACGCACCTTCTCGTCGGCAATCGTGGCCGAGTCCGACAGGATCCGCCGGAACTGGCGATCACCCAGAAACTCTGCGCGGCTGCTCTTGGCCAGCGGGTGGCGCAGCAGCGACTTGGGGCTCATGATGATCAGTGGTTTGCGGAAGCTCCGCAGCATCTGGCGGCGCAGCAGGTGGAAGTAGTTCGCCGGGCTGGTGACGTTGCAGACGCACATATTGTCGTCGGCACACAGCTGGAGGAAGCGTTCGAGGCGGGCCGAGGAGTGTTCTGGCCCTTGCCCTTCATAGCCGTGCGGCAACAGCATCACGAGGCCGTTGGCGCGCAGCCACTTGCTCTCACCACTGGCGACGAACTGGTCGATCATGATCTGCGCGCCGTTGGCGAAGTCGCCGAACTGGCCTTCCCACAGCACGAGGGAGCGCGGATCAGCCATCGCAAAGCCGTATTCGAACCCCAGCACGCCATATTCCGACAGGGTGGAATCGTGCACTTCGAACTTGCCGTGCGGCAAGGTGCTGAGCGGCACGTATTTGCGTTCCGACTTCTGATCGACCCACACCGCGTGACGTTGCGAGAAGGTGCCGCGGCCGGAATCCTGCCCCGACAGCCGCACGCCGTAGCCTTCCATGACAAGGCTGCCGAAGGCGAGCGCCTCAGCCGTCGCCCAGTCGAAGCCTTCGCCGGCGGCGAACATTTCACGCTTGGCAGCGAGCACCCGGTCGAGCGTCTTGTGCACATCCAGATCGGCCGGGACTTCGGTCAGCACCCGGCCGAGCGAGTCGAGCATCTTGGGCTCGATTGCCGTTTCGACCGAGCGGCGCGCGGTTTCGGGATCTGCGGGCTTGTTGAGGCCCGCCCAGCGCCCGCCGAACCAATCGGCTTCGTTGGCCTTGTAGTTCTTGCCGGCCTCAAACTCTTCCTCGAGCAGCGCGACGAATTCGCCCGCCATCCGGTCACGCGTGCCCGGTTCGACCACGCCTTCACGGACCAGCCGCGTTTCATAGGCCACGCTGACCTTGGGGTGCGCGCGGATCTTGTCGTACATCAGCGGCTGGGTGAACTTGGGCTCGTCGCCTTCATTGTGGCCGAAGCGGCGATAGCACCACATGTCGATCACGACATCGCGGTGGAAGGTCTGGCGATATTCGACCGCCAGCTTGCAGGCGAAGGTCACCGCTTCGGGATCATCGCCGTTGACGTGCAGGATCGGCGCCATGACGCCCTTGGCCACGTCACTCGGATAGGGCGAGGAGCGCGCAAACTTGGGCGAGGTCGTGAAGCCGATCTGGTTGTTGATGATGAAGTGGATGCAGCCGCCCGTATCGTATCCTGGGACGCCGGACAGCGAGAGGCTCTCCCACACCACGCCCTGACCCGCAAAGGCCGCATCGCCGTGGATCAGCACGGGGAGAACCTGCTCCTTCTTCGCCAGATCGTCGCGGATCGCCTGCTGCGCGCGGACCTTGCCGAGCACCACGGGGTTCACCGCTTCAAGGTGCGAAGGGTTGGGCACAAGGCTCATGTGCACCGAGATCCCGTCAAACTCGCGGTCGGTCGAAGTGCCGAGGTGGTACTTCACATCGCCTGATCCGCCGACATCATCGGGGTTGGCCGAGCCGCCGGAGAATTCGTGGAAGATCACGCGGTAAGGCTTGGCCATCACGTTGGCGAGGACGTTAAGGCGTCCGCGGTGAGCCATGCCGTAGATGATCTCGCGCACGCCCGCGCTGCCGCCGTGCTTGATCACGGCTTCCAGCGCCGGGATCATGGACTCGCCGCCATCAAGGCCGAAGCGCTTGGTGCCGACATATTTGCGCGCGAGGAATTCCTCGAACTGCTCGCCCCGCAAGGTGGCGGCGAGGATCGCCTTCTTGCCTTCAGGGGTGAACTGGATCGTCTCGCCCGGCTTTTCGAACTTTTCCTGAAGGAAGCGGCGTTCCTCGGTGTCGGCGATGTGCATATATTCGAGGCCGACCTTGCCGCAATACACCTCGCGCAGCCGCTGGTGGAGCTTGCCGACCGTAGTCCACTCCATGCCGAGCACGCCGCCGACATAGACGTCCTCATTCTCCTTGCCCGCCAACCCGTGCCATTCGAGCGTCAGATCCGCCGGGCCTTCGCGCGCCGACAGGCCGAGCGGATCGAGCTGCGCTGCCATGTGCCCGCGCACACGATAAAGCCGCACCAGCGTCATTGCCGCAATGGACAGGGCGGCGGCCTTCTCGACCGCCTTGGGGTCCATCGCCTTGCCCGCATCCTTCGCCGCAGCCTTGACCGCGAGTGTCATCTCGGTCGGGTCCATCGCAGCGGTCAGATCGGACGCGCTATCGGCCAGCGTGTCGAGCCAGCCGCGCTTCGCCCACGAAGGGCCGGGCTGCGGGCCTTCCTGATCGGTGAAAGCGGGAATGAAGTTCTGCGGTTCGTTGCCCATGATGGGACTCCCGGGGAGGAGGAAGGATGGCCCCCCGCGCGGGTGCGAGGGGCCGGTATTCGAAGCTTACGCCAGCTCTTTCAGCATCGCGGCGAGGGTTTCCCCCAGCAGCGAAGGCGAGGGCGAGACGCGGATGCCCGCGTCTTCCATCGCCGCGATCTTGTCTTCCGCGCCGCCCTGACCGCCAGAAACGATCGCGCCAGCATGGCCCATGCGGCGGCCCGGAGGAGCGGTGAGACCGGCGATGAAGCCGACCATCGGCTTGGCGCGGCCCTTGGCGCGCTCGGCCTTGATGAAGGCGGCGGCTTCTTCTTCGGCCGAGCCGCCGATTTCGCCGATCATGATGATGCTCTCGGTTTCCGGATCATCAAGGAACAGGTCGAGCATATCGATGAAGTTGGTGCCATTGACCGGGTCTCCGCCGATGCCGACCGCGGTGGTCTGGCCGAGGCCCGCCATCGTGGTCTGGTGCACGGCTTCATAGGTTAGCGTGCCCGAACGCGAGACGATGCCGACCGAGCCCTTCTTGAAGATGTTGGCCGGCATGATGCCGATCTTGCATTCATTCGGGGTCAGCACGCCGGGGCAGTTGGGGCCGATCAGCCTCGACTTGGAGCCCGACAGCGCGCGCTTGGCGCGGACCATGTCGAGCACCGGAATGCCTTCGGTGATGCAGATGATGAGCTCGATCTCGGCATCGATCGCCTCGCAGATCGCGTCAGCGGCGAACGGTGGCGGGACGTAGATGCACGAGGCAGTCGCGCCGGTCGCAGCCTTGGCTTCCCGTACGGTGTTGAACTGCGGCAGGCCGATATGGGTGGTGCCGCCCTTGCCGGGGGTCACGCCGCCAACCATCTGCGTGCCGTAATCGAGGCCCGCCTGGGTGTGGAAGGTGCCGGTGTTGCCGGTCATGCCCTGGGTGATGACCTTGGTGTCTTTGTTTACGAGGATGGACATAGAATTCTTCCTTGTTCGTCATGCCAGCGAAAGCTGGCACCTAGAGTCCCTAGGCCCCAGCTTTCGCTGGGGTGACGGAGTTAAAAATTATGCGAGCGAGCTATCCAGCGCCTTGCACGCATCGAGCAGTTCCTTGACCGCATCGACGCTGACGCCGAGGTTCGCCTTTTCCTCGTCGGTCAGGCTGATCTCGATCACCTCTTCAGCGCCGCCCGCGCCGATCACCACCGGCACGCCGACGTACAGCCCGTCGACGCCGTACTTGCCGTCAACCTGCACCGCGCAGGGCAGGATGCGCTTCTGGTCGTAGAGATAGGCTTCGGCCATCGAAATGGCGCTAGTGGCAGGCGCATAGAAGGCCGAGCCGGTCTTGAGCAGCGCAACGATCTCGCCGCCGCCCGAACGGGTGCGCTGGACGATTTCGCCCAAGCGGTCTTCCGAGATGCCCTTGATCTTGGCCATGTCCGCGACCGGAATGCCGTTGATCGTTGAGTAGGACAGCACCGGCACCATCGTGTCGCCGTGGCCGCCGAGGACAAACGCGTTCACGTCCTTCACCGACACGCCGAATTCCCACGCGAGGAAGGTCGCGAACCGCGCCGAGTCCAGCACGCCGGCCATGCCGACGACCTTGTTGGCGGGGAGGCCCGAAAACTCGCGCAGCGCCCACACCATAGCGTCGAGCGGGTTGGTGATGCAGATCACGAACGCGTCGGGGCAGTTGGCCGCAATGCCTTCGCCAACCGCCTTCATCACCTTGAGGTTGATGCCGAGCAGGTCATCGCGGCTCATGCCGGGCTTGCGCGCGACGCCAGCGGTGACGATCACGACATCCGCGCCTGCGATGTCGGCATAGTCATTGGTGCCGGTGATGCTGGCGTCGAAGCCTTCGACCGGGCCGCACTGGCTGAGGTCCAAAGCCTTGCCCTGCGGCACGCCTTCGACCACGTCGAACAACACGATGTCGCCAAGGCCCTTCAATGCAGCGAGGTGGGCAAGCGTGCCGCCGATATTACCGGCGCCGACGAGGGCGATTTTCTTGCGGGCCATTGTTTGGACGTCCTTCCCTTAATCATCGGGACGACAAAAACGCGCACAAAATGCCGAAGCCCATGCTGGCGCCAACCCCCGTCCCAAGCGGCATGGCACCCGTTACAAACCGGGCGGTAGGCCGCTCAAAATGGGATTGCAACCGTCAAACGGTCAGATGCGGCAACTATCTTTGCAAACAGTTCGCAATTGCATTAATGGGGCAGGTCAGCCTGTCGGAAGAACCCCTTAGCGCAGTTGCCGTAAGGTCAGTCCGCTGTTCAGGTGGCAATAAGCTCGCTACCTGCGCGCGCGGCGAGGCGGCGGTCGAACATCCGGGTGATCGCCAGCCAGTGATCCTGTGCATCGGCGTCCCCGCGCTGGGCTGCATCGGCAGCGGCATCCACGGCAGCCTCAGCCGAGGCAAGGCCGTGGACGGCAAAATGCCGCAGCGCCTCGGTTAGGAGCGGGTCAAGCGGGGCGGACTCTGCCACACCATCGGCACCGAGCCGACGGTTGTCATTGGCCGCCCGCGCCAGCGCCGGAGCCAGCAGCCCGCGCCCCGCAGCGCGCCAGCCGAGACGGCGGACCGGGTGATTGGTAGAAGCAAAGCGGACAGACATGAGGCGCGACAATTCCCGTTATTGTCGCCGCGTCGTCAAGTGCGCGGCGTGCAATGACGCTCTAGCGATCCGCCGCTAAGGCTTGGTGTGATAACAGGGTTTAGAAGAGCTTAACCCTGTTGCAGGCCACCGCGAAGGCTTGCGCTTAGTCCTTGGCGGCCGGTGCCGGGGCCGCAGAGGGCGCCGCGCCCGGCTGGGCTTTCCACTGGCCTGCGCGGGCATATTCGGCCTTCACGGTGCCGGTGCCGGAATAGGCTTCACTCGGCGCAGAGGGGGGGAGGGGTGCGGCATCAGCCTTGGCAGCGCCGCCGCGTGCGGCCTGCTGGCGAACAGGCACGGGGTCGAGTTCATAGGCTATTACCGGACGGCTTTGGGCGGATGCGACCGACGCGGATGCAGAGATCGGGACGGCGCTCGTGCGCCCGCTCACCATCGGCTCGAGACCGGCATAGGCAGTGCTGAATGCCGCAGCCTGACCGCCAGCACCGCGATTGCGGTAAAACCGGTGCGCGCCGATGCTGCCGATATGGTCGAGCGTGCTCGCCCAGTAGGGATTGACCCAGAGCGTGTGATAATGCGTCGCCAGCCCAACCGGCGCATAGACGCTGCCGCCCAGCGCTTCGGACGCGATCCGCTGTGCTTTCGCCCAGCTGGCGCCCGAGGGCCGCCGCGCCAAGCTGCCGTCGCAGGTGAAGGTGAACTGGCACCCGGTCGAGCGTTCGGAACCCTGATAGACCACGCCGCACACGCTGGAGGGCCACGAGGGGTGAGCGACGCGGTTGAGGACCACCTGTGCCACTGCGCGCTGGCCCGCCTCGCTCTCGCTGGCGGCTTCGTACCAGATCGCCTGCGCGAGGCATTCGGCTGCGCGGGCGTGGGTGATGCCGGTGCCGGGCGAATAGAACGGCCGCGCCGCCGCGCCGACATCGATCAGCGCGCCCAGCGCGCGCCCGCTTTCCGCGCCCGAGGCGAGCGGGTCGGCGGTGGGCAGCGCGACCAGCGCGGTTCCCGCCGGGTCGGCCATGTAGAAGAAGGCCGAGCCCGGAAAGCTCATCCCCGGCCGCTCGAACGGCAGGGCAGCCTCGGCTGCCTGACGGGTGGCGAGCGCGGCGGTGCTTTCGATCGCATTGCCCGGCAGGGTGCCGACGCCGCCGGATGCGGCCATCGCGGGCACGGCAATCGCGGCAAACAGCACCGCAAGGCGCTTGCGCCAAGTTTTGCTGGGGAGGGCGGCGACGGGCAGCGTCCATCTGCGGCTGGCTGAGGCCTTGAAGGGGAAGGAGGTGCGCACGGAAGCCATGATCTGTCCGAGGCCTTACGCGCGCGGCTCGGCAACGGCGAGGGCGGCGGGCCCCTGCGTCCCGTTTCCGGACAGCTGAGCACAGCACCTTAACTCGTTGCACCAGCGAGCGCGCCGCCCTATCGCCGGGGCCGGATATGGCGCGGGATCGCATCAGCTTGAGGGGGGGAGTGGCGGTGCTGGCGGCGGCGCTGCTGCTGTCGTCCTGCGCGCCCAATGCTCCCGTGGCGCAGCCGCAATCGGACGCGCCCACAATCGTCAGCCTCAACCCCTGCCTCGATGCGATTTTGGTCGAGATTGCGGGGCCGGAGCAGGTTCTAGCCCTATCGCATTACAGCCGCGATCCGGGTGGGAGTTCGATCCCGGCGGGCGTTGCGCAGCGCTACGGCGTCACGGGCGGGACGGCGGAGGAGGTGATCGCGCTCCAGCCCGATCTGGTGCTCGCCTCGATCTTCCTGCCGCAGCCGACCCGCTCGGCGCTGGAGCGTGCTGGCCTCACAGTCGCGACCTTCGGCAGCCCCGTCACCGTCGCCGAAAGCGTGGCGCAGGTGCGCGAAGTTGCCGCGCTCGCTGGCCGTGCCGGACGGGGCGAGGCGCTGGCCGCCCGCATCGCTGCTCCAACGCCGCAAACCGGCGCACTGATTGATGCGCTGCTGTGGCAAGAGGGCGAGATTGTCGCAGGTGAACAGACGCTCATCGCCGAATTGCTCCGGCAAGAGGGCTTCACCAGCCACGCCGCCGCGCGCGGATTGCGGCAGGCGGACCGGGTGAGCCTTGAGCGTGTGCTGAGCGATCCGCCCAGCGTGCTGCTGATCGCAGGCGATGCGCCGGGTCAGCGCCATCCGTTGCTGGAAGCGCGATACAAACGGATGCTGATCGCCGACTTCAACCCCTCGCTGATCTATTGCGGCGGGCCGACCATCCCCAAGGCGCGCGAACGCCTCCGCGCGATCCGGGCAGAGGCGGAGCAACGCCCTTGAACCGCGCCAGCCTGATCTTCGCGGTGATGCTCGCAGTGCTGGTGCCCCTGTCGCTGCTGGCCGGGCGCGTGTGGATTGCGCCCGCCGATTTCGGCCCCGGTAACACGCTGCTGATCCTTGCCGAACTGCGCCTGCCCCGCGCGGTGCTGGCGATTACCATCGGCGCTGGCCTTGGCGCGGCGGGGGCGGCGATGCAGGGATACCTGCGCAACCCGCTCGCCGATCCCGGCCTGTTCGGGATCGCGCCGATGGCGGCGCTGGGCGCAGTGGCGAGTTTCTGGCTTGGCACTGCGATCCCGCCCGCGTGGGCTGCGTGGAGCCTGCCGCTGATGGCGCTTGCCGGAGCAGGCCTCGGCATGGCGCTCCTCGCGCTGATCGCCGGGCGCACATCGTCCGATGCGGCGGGCGGGGCGGGCGGCGGCATCGCGCTGTTCACGCTGGCGGGCCTGATGCTGGCGAGCCTTGCGGGCGCTTTGACCGCGCTGGCGATCACACTCGCGCCCAATCCCTTTGCCCTCAGCGAGATCGTCATGTGGCTCAACGGCGCGCTAACCGACCGGTCGTGGCGTGAGGTTTGGATCGCAACCCCGCTCACCATCGCCGGGATCGCCGTGCTGGCGCTCGCTGCGCGCAGCCTCGACGCGCTAACCCTGGGTGAGGAGGCGGCGCGTTCGATGGGCATGGAGCCGCGCCGACTGCTCGCGCTGCTGGTGGTCGGCATCGGGCTGACCGTGGGCGCGGGCGTCGCGGTGGCCGGCATCATCGGCTTTGTCGGCCTGGTCGTGCCGCATCTGGTGCGCCCTTTCACGAACCGCCTGCCATCAAGCCTGATCCTCCCGAGCGCGCTGGCGGGGGCCTGTCTGGTGCTGGCCGCCGACAGTGTAGTGCGGGTGCTGCCGCTGGTCACCGAGCTGCGGCTCGGCATCGCGCTCTCGCTGATTGGCGCGCCGTTTTTCGGCTGGCTGCTGCTGCGTATGCGGCAAGGGCGGCTCTAGATGCTGGCGGCGGACAACCTAGCCCTAATGCGCGGCGGGCGCGAAGTCGTGACCGGCCTGTCCGCCGCGCTCCAGCCCGGCACCATCACCGCGATTGTCGGCCCTAATGGCGCGGGCAAATCATCGCTGCTGCTGGGGCTGGCCGGATTGCTGGTGCCAGCCTCGGGCAGCGTCACGCTGGATGGCGAGAGCCTCGCCCGCCTGCACCCTCGCGTCCGGGCGCAAAACATCGGCTATTTGCCGCAAGCGCCCGATGTCGCGTGGGACGTCGCGGTCGAGGCGCTGGTGGCGCTGGGCCGCCTGCCGTGGCGCGACCGGGGGAGGGATGCGATCCAGGCGGCGCTGTCCGCGCTCGACCTCGAACCCCTGCGCCATCGCCCCGTCAGCCAGCTTTCAGGCGGAGAGCGCGCACGGGTGCTGCTCGCGCGCGTGCTGGCAGGCGAACCGCGCTGGATCCTCGCTGACGAGCCGCTCGCCGCGCTCGATCTGGCGCACCAGTTCAGCCTGACTGCCCACCTCAAGGCGTGCGCGCAGGCCGGGCAGGGCGTGGTCGTGGTGCTCCACGATCTTGGGCTGGCGATGAATCATGCCGACCGGGTGCTGGTGATGAAGGACGGCCACCTGATCGCAGACGGCCCGCCGCACACCGCATTGGCGCCTCAAGTGATCGCGCAAGGATGGGGGGTTCGGGCGCGGTGGCTCGGCGATCCGGGAGCGCAAGCCCTGATCGCGGCAGAGGAACCGGAACAGACTGAGAGGAGCAGGGGGTAGCCCTCCCAGCCATGTTCCGGCCCCCGGCCACGCCTTTGCGAAGAGCCAGGTTGCGACCCTGAAAGGACCCGGCCGAGGAACCGCAAAGCGAGTGTCGGTCTGATGGATCTGCGTTGCTTGGGCGACTTCAGTTTTTCTATAGGCCTACTTAACATATTGATAAGTAGGTGGGGAAGTATGGGGCTGGCTTTTGCACCGCGCGTTTTGCACGGGGTGCCGCGCGAGGTGGATGCTATTCCGGGTCGCCATAATATCATTCGATTTGCTTTTTACGGTCCGGCGCTCTGGGCCATCGTGGCAGGAACCGGGAAACCGCACGGCGCTTCGCCCGTTGCACCCCCTGAAGCCCGTCCCCATCTGTGGTGCCTTGCGGATAACCCCGCCGCGCCGCCCTTGACCCACGCGAACATTTCCGGAACAGATTGCACCCATGAGCCTCACCACCATCTCCGTGCGCGGCGCGCGCGAACATAACCTCAAGGGTATCGACATTGATCTGCCGCGTGATGCGCTGATCGTGGTGACGGGCCTGTCGGGCAGCGGCAAATCCAGCCTCGCCTTCGACACCATCTATGCCGAGGGGCAGCGGCGCTATGTCGAGAGCCTCAGCGCCTATGCGCGCCAGTTCCTCGAAATGATGCAGAAGCCCGATGTCGAGCATATCGACGGACTGAGCCCCGCGATCTCGATCGAGCAGAAGACGACGAGCCGCAATCCGCGCTCGACCGTGGCGACCGTCACCGAGATCTACGACTATATGCGACTGCTGTGGGCACGGGTCGGCACGCCCTATTCGCCCACGACCGGCCTGCCGATCAGCGCCCAGACCGTCAGCCAGATGGTCGACCGGGTGATGGCTCTGCCAGAAGGCACACGCTTGTTCCTGCTCGCTCCGGTGGTGCGCGGGCGCAAGGGGGAATACCGCAAGGAGCTGGCCGAATGGCAGCGCAGCGGCTTCACCCGCGTACGGATCGACGGGGAGATTTACCCGATTGAGGAAGCCCCCGCGCTCGACAAGAAGTTCAAGCATGACATCGAAGTGGTGGTTGACCGGATCGCGGTGAAGGAGGGCATCGAAACCCGCCTCGCCGAAAGCTTCGAACAGGCGTTGAAGCTGGCCGAGGGGCTGGCGTTTGTCGATTTGGCCGACACGACCGTGGCTGATCTCGTATCGCGCGCCCCCGCGCAGGCGGGGGCCTCAGGCAATGGCGCACTACCGACTGAGGTCCCCGCCGCCGCGGGGACTCACGCTCAGGATGGTGGCAAGATGAAGGGCGCGGGCCTGCCGCCCAACCGCATCGTCTTCTCCGAGAAGTTCGCCTGCCCGGTGAGCGGCTTCACCATCGAGGAGATCGAACCGCGCCTGTTCTCGTTCAACGCCCCGCAAGGCGCCTGCCCCGCGTGCGACGGGATCGGCGAGAAGATGCTGTTCGACCCGCAGCTGGTCGTCCCGAACGAGGCATTGACTTTGAAGCAGGGCGCGGTGGTGCCGTGGGCCAAGTCCAACCCGCCGTCGCCTTACTATATGCAGGTGCTCGCCAGCCTCGCGAAGGCGTATGGCTTCGACCTGACGACGCCGTGGAAAGACCTCGCGCCCGAACAGAAACTCATCATCCTCCACGGCACGGGCGGGATGCCGGTGCCGCTGACCTTCAAGGATGGCCGCCGCGAATACACCGTCAACAAGGCGTTCGAGGGCGTCATCGGCAACCTCAACCGCCGCATGATGCAGACCGAAAGCGCGTGGATGCAGGAGGAGCTGTCCAAGTACCAGACAGCGCAGGCGTGCGAGACCTGCGGCGGCAAGCGCCTCAATGAAAAGGCGCTGAGCGTCCGCATCGCCCAGACCGACATCGCCACTCCCGTCGCGATGAGCGTGGCGGATGCCAAGGCGTGGTTCCTCGCATTGGACGCGCAGCTGACCTCGCAGCAAAGCCAGATTGCCAAGGCGATCCTGAAGGAGATCAACGAGCGGCTTGGCTTCCTCGACAACGTGGGCCTTGACTACCTCAACCTCGACCGCACCTCCGGCACGCTATCGGGTGGGGAGAGCCAGCGCATCCGCCTCGCCTCGCAGATCGGCTCCGGCCTCTCCGGCGTGCTCTACGTCCTCGATGAGCCCAGCATCGGCCTCCACCAGCGCGACAATGACCGGCTGCTCGAAACCCTCAAACGCCTGCGCGATCTCGGCAACACCGTCATCGTCGTCGAGCATGACGAGGACGCCATCCGCACCGCCGACTACATCGTCGACCTTGGCCCGGGCGCGGGGGTGCACGGGGGCGAGATCGTCGCGCAGGGCACCCTGAAGCAGATCCTCAAGGCCAAGGGCAGCCTCACCGCCGACTACCTCACCGGCAAGCGCAAGATCGAAGTCCCGGCCAAGCGCCGCAAGGGCAACGGCCACAAGATCGTGGTCAAGAACGCGCGCGCCAACAACCTCAAGGGCGTGACGGCCAAGATCCCGCTCGGCACCTTCACTTGCATCACCGGGGTCTCCGGCTCGGGCAAATCCAGCCTCACCATCGACACGCTGCAAGCCGGCGCGGCGCGGGCGCTTAACGGCGCGCGGGTGATCGCGGGGGCGCATGACGCCATCACCGGGCTCGAATACTGCGACAAGGTCATCGAGATCGACCAGTCCCCCATCGGCCGCACCCCGCGCTCCAACCCCGCCACCTACACCGGCGCCTTCACCCAGATCCGCGACTGGTTCGCCGGCCTCCCCGAAAGCCTCGCCCGCGGGTACAAGCCCGGCCGCTTCTCCTTCAACGTCAAGGGCGGCCGCTGCGAGAAGTGCCAGGGCGACGGCCTCATCAAGATCGAGATGCACTTCCTCCCCGACGTCTACGTCACCTGCGAGGAATGCGGCGGCAAACGCTACAACCGCGAGACGCTCGAGGTGAAGTTCAAGGGCCACTCCATCGCCGACGTGCTCGACATGACGATCGAGGATGCCGAGGAGTTCTTCAAGGCCGTCCCCCCGATCCGCGAGAAGATGCGGATGCTGAACGAGGTCGGTCTCGGCTACGTCAAGGTCGGCCAGCAGGCGACCACCCTGTCCGGCGGCGAGGCGCAGCGGGTGAAACTCGCCAAGGAACTCGCGCGCCGCAGCACCGGCCAGACGCTCTACATCCTCGACGAGCCGACCACCGGCCTGCATTTCGAGGACGTGCGCAAACTGCTCGAAGTGCTGCACCGGCTGGTGGAGGGCGGCAACTCGGTCGTGGTGATCGAACACAACCTCGACGTGATCAAGACCGCCGACTGGATCATCGACCTCGGCCCCGAAGGCGGCGTGCGCGGCGGCGAGATCGTCGCGGAAGGCACGCCCGAGCAGGTGGTGAAGGAGCCGCGGAGCTTTACGGGGCAGTATCTGGCGCCGCTCCTCAAGACCTGATGTGAGCCCCCGCGCAGGCGGGGGCCTCATGAGCCTGTCGAAGGGCGGTGGGCTCATGAGGGTTCGCGCCAAGCCGCCAAGAAGCCAAGAGTGCAATCCTCTCCTTCAAGGGGAGAGCCTGTCCTGAGCCTGTCGAAGGAGGGACCATCCGCAGGATGGTGGAGGGGCAAGCTTGAGTTTCTGCGCGCCGTCGCCAAACCCCGTCATGCTGAACTTGTTTCAGCATCCATTCCGCAGATTGCACTGCCCGAGCGAGAGGCAGGATGGACCCTGAACCAAGTTCAGGGTGACGAGCGGTGAGGCATCAGCGTCCCGAACCGCGCCTTCCCCCCGCCCTTGACCCCGGCGTTGTGGCTTCGCCACGCCTTCGGCTCCGCCGGGGCAGGTATCGGGGCCGGGGGTGGGTGTACGACGCTCGAAGCCCTGCGCACCGTCGCTCCCCGGCAAAGACAGTGTGTTTCACGCAGAGACCGCAGAGGGAAGGAGAGGCGCAGAGGGGCCCTGCCAACCTACGGACGTTTGTGAGCGTCTCGCGTTAGGGTTCGCAACCGCAACGTCCCTGCCTATCCGTCATGCTGAACTTGTTTCAGCATCCATGCTGAGGCGCGCGCTGCGCGCGCTTGCGGCGTGCGCGGCGGGGAGCGCAAAGGTCGTACTTGGTGGATGGGCTGTAATCTTAATTGGAAACATTAAAGGTTGAGCCATCCGCTTTCATATTCAGACGTCGATGAAGCATAGGGTGAACACAAAATCGTGTATCTTGGTCGAGTATCGAGGGATTAAGAACAGGTTCGTTCTTAAAGCTCCATTCGAACTTTGATCCGGAAGATCGCTTCACTCCGATTGCACCTATAATATATAGCGTCTCAACATACATCTTTCTTATCTGATGATAGTGAGGTGTAGAATTCTGTGTAATCCCATTGCACACCATGGCAAATCGACCGGAAAATGTATGATCACCCGCAAGGACCTGAAGGCAGAAATCCTCAAAGAATTGGTCACTTAGATCGTGATACGAAAATCTTGGCTCCAAGTTGCCAAGACTTTCTATAACATATTCAAGGTCACCATAAGCTTCACGCCATTCATCTGCAATTGCGAGTAAGCGTTTGTTGGAATATTCCGTTTCTGCCTTACGGAGAACTCTGGCGCTAATCGATGAGGCACCGACTTCGGCATCTTCGAAGCACTGATTGACAAACGACAATATGTCTCTTGGTCGATAAAGTGACCTGTCAAGCATATAACTCAAAGGATCGGTGTCGCCAATGTTAGAGGTGAATATATCTTCAAATTTTAAACTACGGCCTGTGTATTGGTCTTTGAAGACTTCATTTATTCGAGCTTCGAGCAGATTCTTTAAATCTGATTTTGACCATTTAATCCTAAGCATGAGGTCATCAAATTTCTCCGATTGAAACCCCTTGCCCTCAGTTTTATTCATTACCATATGAAAAAGGTCGGCGCGAAGACTAATTATAATTTTTACGTTAGAAACCCTGCGAAACTTTCTAATCGTTTCAATAAGAGCCCTGATCAACTTAAACCTTAGCGCATCATGGACCCAACCGCGATCAAGATCATCAATAAGGAGATAGTACTTATTCATTCTATCTTTAAAAATATCCTCTGACAGAAATTTCATGAGTTCATTTAGTTCTTGAATTTGTACTTCACTTACTACCTTTTGCGCTCGATTAATGATTTCTGATGTCTCTTCTTTTTCCTTTTTCTTTCCTGACGTTGCCATCGCGGCAACTCTACTCCTTAGGGTTTGTGCATCCATGCCAAGCGATTGTTGAAGAGATTCTTCGATCCGATCGACGACCTGCCGAATTCGCTTTTCAGTGTCGAGCCAAAAGCTGCCATTAAACTCAGTAAGGTAAGCCAGGGCGGCCTGCCTCTTTGGGTTCTTGTCGAAGCTGTTGTAGATTCCAGCGAACCAACGAGTGGCGGAATCTTTATCATGGAATTCCTTCTTAAGTTTCAGCAGCTCGACTACAAGAATATGACGCCAAAGTAGCTGGTAGAATACATCCAAATTTACATCAATTTCTTCAAAAAACCGGAGAATGTCAGAGTTGCTTATGTAACGGAGTGAAAGGTCTTCTGGGTCGACATTCGCATAATTTCTTTCAGATTGCTCAATATGGATCAGTAGGGCGCTCTTACCTGAACCTGTTCGACCAAGTGCGATGCAGCGCGGTGAGTTTATATCCACTAACTGTGCAGCTTGACCCGTCTCAATGAAGCAGTCGGACAAGAATTTGAGGTCGTCCTCAGCAGCCATAGCACCGATTGACATGCCCCGTCTTAATACGACAGCCATTGCGTTTTTTCCTTTCGCCATGGTTGTCCCTTGCTTCAAACAAAAAGCCAAGTGCTTGATGAAACGCTTTTGTGGATTCTTGAGGCAGTAGGTTCACTATAATGTGACAGAAAAATTCGTTCCCTTTCCTACACCCCCCACACCCCACTACCGTCCCGCCCGCGCCGATCAGCCCGCTCGCGCCGCATCCGCTCTCCTGCGCCCGTCGGCTCCGCGAAGCCCTGACGTGGCGGGGGCGTTCTTGCGGCGGCTCGGGTCGTCCGGCGCGTCTTGTCCTCTCTCGCAGGAGACCCGCGCGGATGATTACGTGTCACGAGCTCTATCTCACCAACCCCTCGCCCTATGATCCGTCGCGCAAGCTGCCTGTCGGGCCGACCGATCTGCGCGATCCGGGCGGGGAGGCGTTCATTGCCAGTTGGCTCGCCCATGTGGAGGCCGGGCGGATTGGGGTGAAGGTTGAAACGCCTGACGAGATCCGGGCGATCACGCTCGCCAATGAGCTGTTGATTTGCGGGGATGGGCGCTTTCCGATTTGGTGATTTTGGTGCCCGCCCTCAAGTAGCGGAGCGGTAGGCCAGAAAATACGCCCTCAAGTAGCGCAGCGGTAGGGCAGCAAAGACTCCCTCATGTAGCGCAGCGATAGGGCAGCAAAGACTCCCTCAAGTAGCGCAGCGGTAGGGCGCAAAAATCCCCCCTCCCTGCTGCGACTAGGGCCTGCTGCGCAGACCCAAGTCTCGCTCCCCTCCCGCGGGGGGAGGGGGGAAACCGGAGCAGCCGCGCCTGCCCCTCCACCACCTGCGGTGGTCCCCCTCCCCGTGCCGGGGAGGATAATCGGGCCGCAGGCCGGCAAGGCCGACCGGCCGCCCGCAGCGGAAGCGTAGCTGAACCGCCGCAGGCGGGACACCCGACCTTCAGGCCTCAAGTAGCGAAGCGATAGGCCAACAAAGACACCGTGTGAGCGAGGATTTCGCATCGCGGAGGCGATGCGGAACACAAAAACGCGCAGATTTTCCATTTTCCTACAGCGACTTGCCGCTGATACGCTCCCGCGCTTTGCGCCCGCTGCGGCGTGGTTTTGTCGAGGAGCTGCTGTATGTCCGATCATTCTCCCCCGTCCGCGCCGTCAACGCAGATTGTCGATCCGGCGGGCCTCGCCCCCGATCTGTCGCGCGAGGTGCAGGCGGCCTTTGTGCAGACGCTGGCGCAGTGGGGCAATGTGCGGGCGGCGGCGCAGCAGGCGGGGGTGAGCCGCGCGCATCTGTACCGGATGCGGCGCGCCTCGACCGAGTTCCGGCAATTGTGGGATGCGGCGCTGGTGCTGGCGCGGCCGCAGGTCGAGGAGGTGCTGGCCGACCGGGCGCTCAACGGGGTGCAGGAGACCGTGTTCTATCACGGTGAGGAGGTGGCGACCCGCACCCGTTATGATGGACGGTTGCTGCTGGCGCACCTCGCGCGGCTCGATCGGATCGAAGCCTCGCATCAGGTCCACAAGGTCGCGGCGGAGTTTGAGGAGCGGGTGGCGCTGCTGCTCGATCCGCCGGTGGTGATGGCGTGGGATGACGAGGACTACGAGGAATACGACGAGGACGATTGGGCGGTCGAGGGTGAGGGCGAGGCTGCGGAGGGGGATGACGGCGCGGAGGAGGATATGGACGCCTTTATCGCAAGGCTGCGCGGGAACACTCCCTAAGCGGGGCCGTGCGGGGGGCCGGTTTTTGGTTCCTGGACAGTGTCTCATGTGTCTCCAACAGCGCGCGGCGCGGCGCTGCGGCGGGCTGACAGGGCGGCGACGGCGGCGAAGGTCGCAGTCCCGCTCGCGAGCATCCACAGGAAGGCGCCGGGCACGCCCAGGCCCCAGTCGAGCACGCCCAGCACCGCCATCTGCACCACGATCGCCGCTAGCGCTGCGTGGCGGGCGGTGGAGCCCGCGAGCCCGGCGATGATCGGCACGGCCAGCACGGCGGCGATGGCTCCGGCATCGAGCACGAGGTTGCGCAGGCTCTCCCCCTGCATCGCAAGGAGCGCCGCGACCGCCGCCGCAGCCACCGTCGCCAACCGTGCGGCGCGCAGCATGGCGAGCGGGGAGGCGTCCGGGCGGAGGCGGCGATACCCGCTCTCGGTCACCACGGCCGAGACCGCGAGCAGGGCGGAGTCGACCGAGGAGAGGATCGCGGACACCAGCGCTCCGGTGAAGACGATGAGCAGCCACGGCGGGAACAGCGCGGTGGCAAGGCTGGGGAGGTACGCCTCGTCCGCGCCGAAGGTGACGCCGAGAACGGGGGCGAGCTGCGGGCCGAACAGGCCGAAGCTGACCGGGATCAGGCCGACGGTGAGGTAGATCGCGGCCCCCCACAGCGCGCCGCGCCGCGCGACCTCGGGCGACTTGGCGGCGAGCGTGCGGGACAGCGCCTCCTGGCTGACCATGGTGCCGGCGATCGGGATGAGCCAGAGCTCGACCCGGTCGATCCAGCTCTCGCCCGGCGCGGTGAAGCTCCAGATGGTGGGCGGCGCGGCGGCCCACATGGCGGCGGGGCCTCCGAACGCGCTCGCCATCAGCGCGAAGAGGATGAGGATCGCCATGACGATGACGATGCCCTGCACGATGTCGGTGACGACGTCCCCGGCAAGCCCGCCGAACAGGGTGTAGGTCATCACCAGCAGCGTCGCGCCGATCAGGCCGGTGGTGAAGTCGAGCCCCGATGCGCTCGCGATGATGGTGGCGAAGGCGAACAGCTGCGCCGCTGACCACGTGGTGGCGGAGAGCGCGATGACAACCGCGGCCAAGCTCTCGGTCGCGGGGCCAAAGCGGGTCTTGAGGAAGTCGGCGATGGTGATGAAGCCGCCCGCGCGCAGCCGGTAGGCGAAGAACAGCGCGATCGCGAGGATGCCGATGGCATAGGCGAACGGCTCGGCCCGGGCGCCCGCGATCCCGTCCCGCGCGACCTCGCCCGAGGTGGCGATCAGGCTTTCGGAGGCGAACCAGGTGGCGAACAGGCTCATGCCGACCGCGAAGGGGCCGAGGCTGCGGCCGGCCACGAGGTAGTCGGCATCGGACTTCGCCCCGCGCCCGGCCCACACCGCAAGCGCGATCTGGGCCACGACATAGAGCACGATCAGCGTGAGCGTGATGGCGGTGTTCCCCCTTGAAAAACAAGCAAAGTCTTTAGCGAGCAAATAACTGACCGCAAGAGGCGAAGGGTCGCAATCGTCGGTTGCCTGCATCCAGCGTGGGGGAGGGCGCGTTACTGGGGGTGGATAAGGACCAGCGCAAAGGAGTGCCGCATGATGCCGTTCAAGATTGTCCGTCCCGCCTCGGTCTTGGCCGCCGCTCTGTCTCTAGCTGCGCTGGGCGCAGCGGTGCAGGCGGGGACGATCAACTCCAACCTTCAGATCGATCCGGGCCAGACCTTCGAGCTGGGCGGCGGGCAGGAGGGCGGCTTTGTCGTGACCGGCACAAACACCGGGCCGGTTGCTGTGGTGGTGCTGAGCAAGGCCGACGGCGCCGCAGCCGTGGAGCGCGGGACAGTCGCGCCGGGCGGAGCGGTCGATGCGCGGATTGCGCCGGGCGAGATGGCGTTGCTGCGCAATACGTCGGATGAGAAGACCGCCACGTTGAAGCTCAAGGTTACCGGCGATACGTCGAGCCTCGGGATGAGCTACGCGGACAATCCCTAGGCTGATCAGTCGGCGATCAGCGCGAGCTCCACATCGGCGTGACCGCGCGCGACCATGCCGAGTTCCTCGGCGGCGGCGCGGCTGACATCGATCAGGCGCCCGCGCGTGAAGGGGCCGCGGTCATTCACGCGGACGACGACGCTGCGGCCATTCGCCGGATTGGTGACGCGCACGCGGCTGCCGAAGGGCAGGCTGCGGTGGGCGGCCGTCAGGTCGGAATTGTCGAAGCGCTCGCCACTGGCGGTACGGCGGCCGTTGAACTTGGACGCGTAGTAAGACGCACTGCCGCGGCCGAGGACTGTTTCCTGCGGGGCCGAGGCGGCGGGCTCTTCGATGAAGGATGCGGGTGCGGTTACGTCAGCGGTGGGCTGGAGCGGCACGAGTTCAATGATGGCCGCGCTGGTGGCAGGCTCAATCCCTGAGGTGCCAGCATCCGGCGTGGCGGCCGAAGACGCAGCAAGCGGCGCCAGCCCGAGCAAGCCGGCTACTGCAAGGGCTTGCAGGCTCCGCGTAGCGGCGCTGCGGGCATCGAGGCCATGTTTGCGATTTCCCGTCCGCATAGCGGGGCCGTTAAGGCGGGGGCCTTCCCAAAAGCAAACCAGGTTAGCATTTCGTCGCTGGGAGGGTTCCGGTGGGGAGCGAGTTGCCCCGGAAATGCGATGAACCGTTGGAACCGAGGTCGGCCAGCGGCGATCGGCGTACGCTTTTGGGGCAGAGCGACTCGGGTAAAGACGGAAAGGGAGCGAACCGGCCCGCACAATGCAAATGGGGCCGGCATTGCTGCCGACCCCACTCTCACCGGCGTGTGGATGACCTTCGCTCATGATGCGTCCGGCGGACCTTCGGCATCTTTTCGCTCCGGGCCATACTTGGCGCCCGATGTCTAACCTCTCGCTGCCCGGTCTTGCGACTGGCCTTGCCAGAGCTTCGTCACCGGCGCTCGCGCCGGCATCCGGCTTTGCTCCTGCCAGCTGCGTCCATCGTCCGACCGAAGCCTGTCGATATTCGCCGCCTTGCGCATTCGCTCAGCCGAGGCCGCGTTCCTTTACCGATCTGAAGTGCGGCGGCTTGGGGGCTTTCGCCGGTTCCGCTGCTCTTCTGTCCGGCCAGGTTCTTGGCCTGTCCGGTGTCATCGCGTCGCTCTCACCCGTTAATGAGCTGACTTGCCTTTGGCCGAAGCCTCCTGCATGCCGTCTCCAGCTGAGCGCGTGGACAGATGTCACCGCCATCCTTGGGATCAAAACCCCGGTAACTTCAAGGCCTTGCGGCTTTCCGTTCCGGTTGCTTCGTGTCCCGAAGACAAGTTGAAGGTGCGCCTGAATCGGCGATCTGACAACATTCCAACCGGCGACTTTTCCACTCCGCGCGATTTGTCCTGTGGACACGAGTGGATAAGTCAACGCTTCGTCGCAATGGTCACGAAGCGGAGCAAAGCGCGGACACGACACCGCCGCCAAGCGTCAGAATAGGGGGCGCAGGCCGCTGCACCCAGCGGTCCGACTCGGTTTTCCCCGTTCTGAATGCCGATCAGGCGTCGCGGTTGCGGCGCGAGAGCAGGCGCAGGCGCAGGCCATTGAGCTTGATGAAGCCCTCGGCGTCCTTCTGATCGTAAGCCCCGGCGTCGTCCTCAAACGTCACGTGCGCTTCGGAATAGAGCGAATAGGGCGACTTACGACCCACCACGCTCGCCATCCCCTTGTACAGCTTCAGCCGCACCGTGCCGGTGACCTTGTCTTGGCTGTGGTCGATCGCGGCTTGCAGCATCTCGCGCTCGGGCGAGAACCAGAAGCCGTTGTAGATCAGCTCTGCATACTTCGGCATCAGCTCGTCCTTGAGATGCGCTGCGCCGCGATCCAGCGTGATCTGCTCGATCCCGCGATGCGCGCGGGCGTAGATTTCGCCGCCGGGAGTCTCGTACATCCCGCGCGACTTCATCCCGACGAAGCGGTTCTCGACCAGATCGAGCCGGCCGATGCCGTGCTTGCGGCCCAGCTCGTTGAGCGCCGTCAGCAGCGTGGCGGGCGACATCGCCTCGCCATTGAGCGCCACGCCGTCACCGCGTTCGAAATCGACCGTGATGTATTCGGGCGTATCGGGCGCGTCCTCGGGATTGACCGTGCGCGAATAGACGTAATCGGGGGTTTCCTCCCACGGGTCTTCCAGCACCTTGCCCTCGGACGAGGTGTGCAGCAGGTTCGCATCGGTCGAGAACGGGCTGTCGCCGCGCTTGTCCTTGGGCACCTGAATCTGGTGCTGCTCGGCCCATGCGATCAGCGCGGTGCGGCTGGTCAGATCCCATTCGCGCCACGGGGCGATCACCTTGATGTCGGGATCGAGCGCATAGGCCGAAAGCTCGAACCGCACCTGATCATTGCCCTTGCCAGTCGCGCCGTGGGCGATGAAATCGGCGCCAGTCTGGTGCGCGATCTCGACCAGCCGCTTGGAGATCAAGGGCCGCGCGATCGAGGTGCCGAGCAGATAGTCGCCTTCATAACGGGCATTGGCGCGCATCATTGGGAAGACGAAATCGCGGACAAATTCTTCGCGCAGGTCTTCGATGAAGATGTGATTGTCAGGGATGCCCATCGCCTTGGCCTTGGCACGCGCAGGCTCGATTTCCTCGCCTTGGCCGAGATCGGCGGTGAAGGTCACGACCTCCAGCCCGCGCTCCACGCTCAGCCACTTGGCGATGACGCTGGTATCGAGACCGCCTGAATAGGCGAGGACGACTTTCTGGGGCTGGGCCATGGGTGGTTTCCTTGGAAATGACGTGGGCGCGCCCCTATCAGCGCGCGGGGGCGGGGGCAATCGGCCATTGTCTTGCGACGTGTTCGCTGGGGATCGCACGCCAATCAGCAATCGTCCTTTCAGAATTTGCTGCTAAATCGCTGTGTGATGGCGTGATGCACGCGGTCAGACAGGGGATTGCATGCTGACAATGTGGAGCAAGGCGCGCGAGCTGGCGGAAATGACCCCGCCCGAGCGCAATCGCTGGGTCGATTTTCTGCGCGCCGTGTCGATCATGGCGGTGGTGATCGGCCACTGGCTGATGGCGGGGCTCTATGTCGACGCCTCTGGCGAATTGCGGCGCGGTGACCTTTTGTCGGTGGCCGAATGGACCCACTGGCTGACCTGGGGCTTTCAGGTCATGCCGGTGTTTTTCCTTGTCGGCGGCTATTCCAATTCGGTGAGCTGGGCGGCGACCACCGCCAAAGCGCCTTTGACACAGGACGGCGTCTATCGCGACTGGCTGGCGAGCCGGGTGCAGCGCCTGATCACGCCGACGTTCCCGGTGCTGCTGCTGTGGGCCGCGCTTGCGGTGGTGATGACGCAGGTCGGCCTGCCGCGTGAACAAATCCGCATGGCGACCGAGGCGGCGCTGATCCCCGTGTGGTTCCTCGCGGTCTATCTGCTGGTGACCGCCTTCACCCCGATTGCCTACCGCGCGTGGCAGAGGTTCGGGTGGCTGAGCTTTGCCGTCTTCATCCCCGCCGCGATTCTGACCGATTGGCTGACCTTCACCGCCAAGGTGCCGTGGGTCAACTTCACCAATTTCCTCTGGGTGTTCCTCGGCATTCACCAGCTAGGCTTTGCCTGGCGCGCGGGTAAGTTTGCCGCGACCTGGTTTGCGTGGGTGTGGTTCGCGGTGTCGCTCGCGATCCTCGTATCGATCACGGTCTATGGTTTTTACCCCGTCTCGATGGTGTCCGCGCCGGGCGGTTTCTCCAACTCGCTCCCGCCGACACTGGCGCTGTTTGCGTTGGGATCGGTGCAGATCGGGCTCGTGCTGGCGTTGGAGCCGGCGGGGCGGCGGATGCTCAATCACGTCGGCGTCTGGACGGCGACGGTGCTGATGAACGGGATGATCATGACCGTGTTCCTGTGGCACCTCACCGCCTTTGTGCTGGTGATGACCGTCGCTTGGCTGGCGTTGGGCGGGGTGGGTCTGGATCCTGTTCCGGGCACGGGCGCATGGTGGGCGAGCCGTCCGCTGTGGATCGGGCTCTACATCCTCGCGCTGCTGCCCATGATTGCTGTGTTCGCGCGGCATGAGCGCAGCTTCGGCCCGATCCGCGGCGGTCGCACCGTGCCGCGCCTGCGCGCGGTGCTGGGCGTGGTCGCGATCTGCGCGGGTCTCGGAGCGACGGCGGGGCTGACGATTGCCAGCCCCGAGGGCGTATCCGGCGTCCGCTGGTGGGTGATCGCGCTGCCACTGGTGGGCGCGGCGTTGATGGGCTTCGGCCCGGTTTACCGGCCGCGCAACCGTCCGGGATCGAGCGGGGAGCCAGCCTAGCCCAGCACGCCGCGCTGATCGAGCAGGCGGGCGAGCCACAGCAAGCCCGCCGCGATCAGCACAACACTGGATAGCACTACTACCTGAGGGGTGCCGAACACGGCGAACACGCCCAGCAGCGCATCGCCCGTCCACAGCAGGACATAGGCGACCAGCGAGACTGCGAGCACAGTCACGCTCGCCCTGCGGCGGGCGATCAGTAGAGCGCAGCCCAGCGTGCCGCCTAGCGTGCCAATAGCGAAGACCACCGCCATCCATACCGGCAGCCCGACGTAAAGTGCCGCCTGCTCCGGCGTCATGCCGTTTGCGACGAGGCCGGCCTCATCATTGAATGTCTGCACGGCGAACTGGAAGGCGCCGAACAGGCTCCAAAGCAATCCTGCGACAGCGAAGATGCGCGCAGGCAGCGGGTAGGGGACGGGGAGGGGAGCGGTGGTGGCAGTCATCGGGCAGCGTCCTTCCATGTGGCCCGGCGCGAGAAGTGCAGCGGGCTTCGTGAAGGGAGACGCAGGTGGCGGCGCGGATTCGACCGGCCCTCTCAAAAAAATGCGAAGGGGCCGGTCAACTGCCGATCAGATAATCCCTGGTGATCGGCAATGCGCGGCGGCTGCGGACGTATTGGATCTGGTAATTGCACATCCCGCCATTCTCGAAGACCGTGGCCGCCCCGGCGAGGTAGAAGGTCCACATCCGGAAGAACCGCTCGTCATGCAGGGCGATGATCGCCTCGCGATTGGCGAGGCAGTTGGCGTACCAGGCGCGGATTGTCTTGGCGTAGTGCAGCCGCAGCGTCTCGACATCGGCGGCGATCAGGCGGACTTTCTCGCTGGCCGCCAGCGTCTCGGACAGAGCGGGGATATAGCCGCCGGGGAAGATGTATTTGCGGGTGAAGGCATCGGTCGTGCCCGGCCCGCCAAACCGGCCGATGGTGTGGAGCAGCATCACCCCGTCATCCGCCAGCATTCGCGCGCAGTCAGAAAAGAAGGTGTCGAACTGCGCGCGGCCGACGTGTTCGAACATCCCGACCGAGACGATCCGGTCGAACCTGCGCCCGCTGGCGGCGGTGTCGCGGTAGTCCTCCAGCAGGATCGTCACCTTGTCGGCCACGCCTGCCGCGCGCACCCGTTCGCGGGCGAGGGCGGCTTGTTCCTCGGACAGGGTGATGCCGGTCACCCGCACATCGTGGTGCTTGGCCAGATGGATCGCCATCCCGCCCCAGCCGCAGCCGATGTCGAGCACCTCCTGCCCGGCCGACAGCGCCAGCTTCTTCGCGATATGCGCCAGCTTCGCGCCTTGTGCTTCGGCCAGCGTGGTCACGCCCTCGGACCAATAGGCGCAGGAATACTGCCAATGCTCTGCGTCCAGCATCAAGGCGTAGAGCGGATTACCAATGTCGTAATGGTGGGCGACGTTCTGTTTGGAGCCGACGCGGTTGTTGATCTGTTCGGCGGCAAAACTTGCGCGGTTGATCCAGCGCTTCAGCCGGCTTGGCTTGCCGAGATCGCCGCCCCTGTCCCACGGATTGTTGGCGCGCAGCAGGCTGACGAGGCCCATCACGTCGCCTTTTTCGATCAGCAGCCGCCCGTCGATAAAGGCCTCTGCCGCACCGAGCCGGGGGTCGAGCACGATGTCGCGCGGCACGCGGGCATCGGTGAAGCGCAACACGATCTCGGGAAAGCCGGGCGCGCTCGTGCCATAGGTGCTGGCGCTGCCATCGGCGAACACAATGCCGAGGCGGCCCTGCTTGACAGCGCGGGACAAAAACCGGTCGAGGAGTGGCTTGCTCATGGCGTTCCTTTCGTGGTTCAATCATGCTTGGTTACCGCACCTGCCAGCTTTCGCAATATCGCGGTTGCAGCAAAGCGGGCGGGTAGGGGGGAGAACATGAGCGAGGCAAAGACACAGATCACCACTGCATCAGTTGAAGGGTTTTTCGACACGGTCGAACCGCCGACCAAGCGCGATGAGGCGCGCGTGCTCGACGCAATGTTTCGCCGCGTGACGGGCGAAGCGCCAAAAATGTGGGGGCCGAGCATCATTGGCTATGGTGAGTATCGCACCACCTACGAAAGCGGGCGCGATGTTCATACGATGCGCACCGGCTTCAGTCCGCGAAAGGCCAAGCACTCACTCTACCTGATGGGCGGCTATTGCGACGACATCACCGCCCAGGGCCGGGACGAAAAGCTGGCGCGGTTGGGCAAGTACTCCACCGGCAAGAGCTGCCTCTATGTGAACAAGCTCGCCGATATCGATCTGGCGGTGCTGGAGGACATCGTCGCGGCGGATTGGCAAACGATGCTGCGGCTATTCCCGGAAGGCTAAACTCCGGCGTACCACTGGTAGCCGGCAACATCCTCCCAGAACCCGCCTTTGCCCTGTCCGATATCGTCGAAGCTGGCGACTGCTTCGATCGCCTTCACATATTTCGCCTGCTTGTAGCCCAGTTGCCGCTCGATCCGCATTCTTAGCGGCGCACCGTTCTTCTCCGGCAGCGGCTCGCCGTTGAGGGTGTGGGCGATGATCGTCTGAGGGTGATAGGCATCGACCATGTCGATGCTCTCGTAATAGTCGCGTCCGTAGAGCACATCGGCGCAGCGGAAGACGATGAAGTTCGCCCCTTCCATGACCTTTGCCGCATCGAGCAGCGCGGCGAGCTGCGGCCCTTGCCATTCGCCGATCGCGCTCCAGCCTTCGACGCAGTCGTGCCGGGTGATCTGGGTGCGCTGCGGGAGTGCCCTGACCTCTGCAAGCGTGAGGGCAAGCGGCTGTTCGACCAAGCCCTTCACCTCGAGCTTCCATTCGGGAAAGCCCGTGGCCAGTTGCTCCTGATAGAACGGATCGGCCACCGTGACCGAGCCATTGCCCCGGAATGTGGGTGAGCGTTCGGCGCGGGAATATTCGGGCGCTAGCCCCTGCTTGCCAGCGAGCGCGCGGTGGGTGACGCGGTGCCCGTCCTCGGCGGCCTTGAACAGGCTCTTGGCTGTTTCGCTTTCGTTGATCTTAGAACAGGCGGCCGCGCCCATGGCGGCGATCCCGGCAAGCAGTGAACGACGCGGCAGATCAACCATGGGCGGGTGCTCCATCTTCGGGCGGCATGGTGTCAGGCTCAGGCTCAGGCCGAGCCGGAGCGGGCGGGGTTGCAGCATCCGCGCGCTTGCCGCCGGTGAACATCTCGAGGATCAGCCGCCAATCGATCAACGCCAGCACGATGTGGATGACGAAGAAGCCGAAGATCGCCCAAGCCGAAATGAAATGCAGCGAGCGTGCACTCTGCCGCCCGCCGAGCACATCGAGCAGCCACGGCGCCGCCGCCTGAAAGCCCGGACTGATCGCAAGGCCAGTGAACAGCATCAGCGGCAACAGCACGCCGAACACCATGCCGTAGAGAATGCGCTGCACCGGGTTGTAACCATGCGCTGCCCCGCCGCCCGAATGCGCCTTGACCGAGGCAATCACCGCGCCCGGCGACCAGTCGCGCGGGGTGGTGGTCAGATCGCGGCGAAAATGGCCGTTGACCAGCATGGCGACCCAGATGAACAGCAGGCCCACGCCGAACGGCCAAGCCGCTGTGGTATGCCAGTCGCGCGCGAGGGCGAGGTTGTAATGCTGCGGGATCGTCGCCCAGCCGGGGAACTTGATGACGCTTAGCCAGGCATCCTTGGGATCGAAGCCATAATCGCCCCAATAGAGATAGCGGTGCGCGTTCGAGATGTTCAGCCCGCTCATGAACAGCACGACGATCGCGGCGGCATTGACCCAATGCCATAGCCGGGTGGAGAGCGCGTGCTTTTTCATGCGGTTACCCCTGTCGCCTGCGCCTGTTCGCGGGCGAGCCAGATGACATCGCGCGGCTGATCCAGCAGATGTTGGCCGCTGTCGATGAACAGGCTCTGCCCGCTTGCGAGCGCGCCGCTGCTCAGGAACAGCGCCGCATTGGCGATCTCGTCAGCGCCGGTTTTGCGCTGAAGCAAGTTGAGGCGGTGTGAAATCTCGGTCTCCTCCTCGCGCTGGTCATGGCTGGCCAGCACGGCGCCGGGCGCAAGGCCATAGACCCTGACGCCCTTGTCCTGGTTCCCCTTGGCCAACATTCCGATGGTGGAAGCCAGCGCGTGTTTGGACATTGTGTAACTGAAGAAATCGGGGTTCGTGTTTTCGATCTTCATATCCGTGACGTGGATCACACAGCGCATAGCCGTGCTCACCGCGTGGGCGATGAAGGCCTGGGCAAGGCGGGCCGGGGCAAGCGCGTTGATCTGCATCGCAGCCCGGTTCGTGGCGGGATCGAGTTCGGTTACACCGTCATAATCAAACACCGAGGCGGAGTTCACCAGGCAGCGCCAGTCGGGCAGGCGCGCCGCAAGCTGCGTGACAGCGGCCACGGCAGCGTCGTCATCGGCGAGATCGAAAGCGATCGTCTCGGCGGACGGCAAGGTGGCGGCGAGCGCCTCCGCTGCGATGCCGGAGGCGCGGTAATGGATCACCACGTGCCATCCTGCCTCGGCAAAGCGGCGCACGATCGCAGCGCCAATACGGGTCGCCCCGCCAGTCACAAGAACGGCGGGGCGGATCATAAGGCAAGGTCTGAGATTTGGGGCATGGCCCAGCGCTAACAGGGCAGGGGCCGCGCTTCAATCGGGGAGCGCGGCGCGGCCCTTGCCGGTGATAGCAGAACAGGCAAAAACGCCGCTGGCGGTGGGACCAGCGGCGTTCAGCCCGTTAAGGAGTGTCAATTAGCGGCAGCGTGCTTCGCCGCGGTCGATTTCGCGACCCAGCAGACCCCCGGCGAGACCGCCGAGAACGGTGCCAAGCGTACGGTCACCGCGGGTGTCAACGGTGCGGCCGAGGAGAGCCCCGCCGACTGCGCCAATCACGAGCCCGGTGGTGCCGTTGTCGCGCTTGCAGTAGTAGCGGCCATCATTCCCACGCCATACGCGGTCATTGCGCGAGAGGCGGCGGCCACGATCATCCCAGTCGCGACCACGGTCACGATCACGGTAGTTGCGACGGTCGCGGCGGTCACGCCAGTCGTCACGGTCGCCATAGGCGGCAACACTGGTGAAGGGCGCAGCGCTATCGTTGAAGTTGGCAAAGATCGGCGCGGGCGCGGCGGGCAGTTCGGCTGCCTGCGCGGGAGCGGCAAAGACAGCCATCGAACCGGCGGCGGCGGCGAGCAGGGCAAGGTTTTTCATGTCATTCTTCCTTGTGGCGGCTCCCCGATGGAGCGACCCCCTTTTCGTTCAGTTTACTCGAACGCAGGATGAACGCGGCTTTCAGGAAATCGGCAGATTTGTTCAGCTGAGGGCGCTTTGGGATGAACCGTGGCTCAACCGCGCCGGGCTGCGGCATTGGCGCGAAGGCGCGGGGTGAGCGTGGCGAGATCGGCCAGTTGCGCCAATTCTTCCGCGGTCGCTTTGCCTGCGACCAGAGCCCGAAAGACCCGCGCAATGCTCCAGTCCGCCGCGCCGATGGCGATGCGTTCGAGCGAATCGCCCGCGGCGACCTCTCCGGTCTCGATCACGCGGAAATACCAGCCGCAGCGTCCGGTCTTGACGATCTGCGCGACCATGCCCTTGTGACCGAAACGGTGCTCGATCTTCCAGCACGGCTGGCGCGGTTGGCTGACCTCGATCAGTGCGGTCCCGAGCCGGAAGCGGTCGCCGATGTGCACCTGATCCTCCAGCAGACCGGTGACAGCGAGGTTCGATCCGAACCCGCCGGGCTCGTCCAGCGCCGGATGATCGCCGATAATCCCGCGCCACCATGCGTGGTGACCGAGCGGATAGAGGTGCAGCGCCATCTCCGGCCCGCCGTGGACAGAGCGGTCGGCCTGTTCGTCCGGGGCGAGGCCTTCTTCCAGCACTTGCACCAAGCCTTCACGCGGACGCTTGGCAATGGCGCTCAGTTCCGCGCCGTTGAACGGGCGGGCGGTGCCGGTGCAGACGGCTTCGACGATATGCTTCATCGCTTTCTCACGATGAGGTCGATCCAGTCACGCTCGACATTGTCGAACCCGCCGGACTTGTAATGACGGGTTTCGACAATCTCCCAACCGGTCAGCGCGTCGTATTGCGCAGCAAGCCACTGGGCATCGGGGAAGTTGTAAAAGCGACCCAGCGCGTCGCGCCCTTCTGCTGTGCCCAATTTGTAGCTGGCAAAGTGCCACCCGCCGGGACGCAAGGCGCGGTTGATGCGGGCGAGCACTTCGGGCAAGGCGGCGCGGGGGCAATGGAGCAGGCTCGCATGCGCCCACACGCCGTCATAGGCCGCTTCGGCGTCAAGTTCATCGAAGGCCATCACCCGCGCCCCCACATTCCAGCGCTCGTTGGCTTTCACCACCATCGCCGGGGTGCCATCCGTGGCATCGACCGCGAAGCCGCGCGCAGCGATCCGCGCGGCATCCTGACCGCCGCCGCAGCCTAGCTCTAGGACTCGCCCGCCCGCAGGCAGGCGGTCAAGGAAAGGATCGAGCTGGTAACTGTGTGACTGTCCGAACTTCAGCACATAATGCGGCGCGCGCGTCTGGTAGAAAGCGATCGTGTCCGGATCGGTGCTCACGCGTCCGCCGCTGCCGCCGCCTCGCGGTCACGCTGGGCCCGGGATTTCTTCTCGGCGGCCGTCTTCAGCTGTCCGCAAGCCGCATCAATATCGCGCCCGCGTGGTGTGCGGACGGGGGCGGAGATGCCGCCCTCGAACACGATCTGCGAGAAGTTGCGGATGCGGTCGGGCGTGGAGGTATCGTAACCGGCGCCCGGCCAGGGGTTGAACGGGATCAGGTTGACCTTGGCCGGCAGGTTGTACTGGCGCAGCAGGCGGACAAGTTCGCGCGCATCTTCGTCGCTGTCGTTCTTGTCCTTGATCATGACATATTCGAAGGTGATGCGCCGTGCGTTGCTTGCGCCCGGATAATCGGCGCAGGCCTGAAGCAGGTCCTCGATGCCGTATTTCTTGTTGAGCGGCACCAATTCATCACGCACTTCCTTGCGCACGCCGTGGAGCGAGACCGCGAGATTCACGCCGATTTCCTCGCCGCAGCGCTCCATCATGGGGATCACGCCGCTGGTCGAAAGCGTGATGCGGCGCTTGGAGAGGGCGAGGCCATCGCCGTCCATCACCAGCTTCAGCGCGTCGCGCACGTGGTCGAAATTGTAGAGCGGCTCACCCATGCCCATCATCACGATGTTGGTGAGCAACCGGCCATCGGCGGTGTAGTGGCCCGCCTCGTCATCCTCGTCGATCACGTCGGCATCGCTGATCATGGTGCCGCGCGGCCACTCGCCCAGCGCGTCGCGGGCGAGCATTACCTGCCCGACAATCTCGCCGGGGGTGAGATTGCGCACCAGCCGCATCGTGCCCGTGTGGCAGAACGAACAGGTGAGCGTGCAGCCGACTTGGCTGGAGACGCACAGGGTGCCGCGCGTCTCGTCAGGGATGAAGACCATCTCGAAATCGTGGCCGTCGGCGGTGCGCAGCAGCCATTTGCGGGTGCCGTCGACCGAGTGCTGGGCTTCGACCACATCGGGGCGGCCGATCACGAAGCGTTCCGCCAGCCACGGGCGCATCGGCTTGGCGATGTCGGTCATCGCCTCGAAATCGGTGACGCCGCGATGGTAGAGCCAGTGGAACACCTGCTTGGCGCGCAGCTTGGCGGCCTTGTCGTCGAGCCCGGCTTCGGCGAACAGCTCGCGGATGCGCGGGCGGGGCAGACCGATCAGGTCAATGCGGCCGTCTTCGCGCGGCGTGATGTCGCGCGCGGCGGGAACCGGGTCAACGAGGCCCGGAATGGACATGAGTGCAGTATCGGCCATGAGGTCCGCGCATATAGTGCGGTTGGAGAGATTTGACTATCCCCCGTCCCGGTGCCGAGAGTTATCGCTTGGCACACCCCACAGTCGCCGCATCAATCGCCGTGGCCGCTCCGGCGAGGATGTAGCGGTCGGTAAAGCCGCCGCCCGACACGCTCATCCGGCTGGCGGAGCGCATTGCGGCGATGATCGCGGCATCGTCGCGCGCGTCCTTGGCCCAGGCATTGCGGCCCTTGGCGACCAGATCGAAGCGCTTGTCGCCCACGGTGAGCCGCACCGCCTGCTTGTCCGCCACATCACGCGACAGGACAAGATGCACCGCCCCGCGCACCTTGCGATCCGGCCAGTTGGAGACCGTGGCATAGGCCGGCGCGGGGGGCTTGCCCTGGGCCTTGGCAATTGCGTAGCAGCGCAAGGGCTTGGCATCCTTGAACGCCGCCCAGCCGTCATAGACGCCAAGACTCTCGCGCGCGGCCAGAGGCGCGGCGAGAAGCAGCAGGGCAAGAAGTGCAAACCTAGTCATAGCTGATCGCCAGCACTTCCCACTCTTTCGTGCCCGAGGGAAGGCTGACCACCCGCAAATCCCCGACGCCCGCGCCGCGCAGCGCCCGGGCGAGCGGGGAGTTCCAGCCGATCCGCCCTGCGCTCGCGTCCTGCTCGTCATCGCCGACCAGATGCACTGTTTGCTGTTCGTCGTCCTCGTCTGCGATAGTGACCTGCGCGCCGAAGAACACGCGGCTGCGGTCCACCTGCGCGGCAGGATCAACCACGCGCAGCGCCTTCATCCGCTCGATCAGATGGGTGAGCTCGCGGTCGATTTCGCGCATTTTCTTGCGGCCATAGAGGTAGTCGCCATTCTCGGATCGGTCGCCATTGCCCGCCGCCCAGCTGACGATCTCGACAATCGCCGGGCGGTCGGTTTCGAGCAGCTGGTCGTATCGCGCCTTCAACGCCGCCATCCCCGCAGGGGTGATGGGTTGCCCCTGCGGTTTCACGGGCAGGTTCAGCGCAGGAAGGTATCGACCGGACGCGGCAATCCGGCCCGATCGGGGTACATATGCGAATAGGTCACCGCATTGCCGATCACGCGCATGATGTAATAGCGCGTTTCGAAATTGGCGGGGATCTTCTCGACCCAGGTGACCCAGTCGATCTCGCCACGGCGCGGGTCGCCGTTGAGGCGCAGCCATTCGTTCACGCGTCCGGGCCCGGCATTGTAAGCGCCCACCGCGAGCGGATAGGCCCCGCCGTAATAGTTCATCATCCGCGCGAAATAGGCATCGCCCAGCGTGATGTTGTATTGCGGAGCGCCGGTCAGATCGGCGGAGAGATATTGCATCCCGAGCTTGCCCGCCTGCTCGCGCGCGGTGCCCGGCATCAGCTGCATGATCCCGCGCGCACCGGCATGGCTTTCACGCGTGCGGTCAAATTCGCTTTCCTGCCGCGCGATAGCGTGGACCATGACCCAGTCGTTGACGGTTGGCGGCGTCGCAACCACCGGAAAGCCGATCCGCTCAAGGCTGGAAAGCCCGTTTTCGCCCGCCTTCATGCCTAGCACCACCGCCATCTCATCCAACCCGACTTCATTGGCGAGCATCGCAGCCATCAGCATTTCGGTCGGCGTGTCGGCCTCGTCGCCCAAGGCTTCGAAGAAGCGGCGCTCGGTGCGCCAGTCGCGGCGGCTGACGGCGAGCGCGCGGATCGCCTTGACCAGCGGGCGGCTCTCGAACTCGGCGCGGACGTTCGGGTCCATTGCAGGTTGGGGGAGACCGGCAAAGGACGGCATCGACCGGCCGAGCTCTGACAGGGCGAGCTGGCCGTAGTAATAATCCGGCCAGCGCGCGGCCATTTCGAAATAGCGCGCCGCATCCGCGCCCTTGCCCGCCTGGCGCGCGGCGCGTCCGGCCCAGAAATAGCCCTTGGCCTTGGTCAGCGGGGTCTTGGCCGCATCGCCATAGCGCTGGAACAGCGGCGCAGCGGTGGTGCCGTCGCCCATGTCCCAGAGTGCCCGCGTCCCGCCGAGCCACATGAGATCGGTGTAGCGATCACGCAAGGTGAAGCTCATCAGCGAGACATCGGTGCCCGGCGCGAACAGATCATCGGTGCGGGCGGCAATCATGGCCGCATCGCGCGCGCCGGTGGCCTTGACGAGGGAGAGCAACTCGCCCACGAACGCCTCGGGGTCGAGGGCGGGGCGGTTGAACCCCGGCCGGTTGGTGAAGGCCCGCGCGGCTTCACCCGATTGGCCGGTCGAGCGCAGGAACTTGACCAGATTGAAGGTGTAACCCGGATCGGCTTCCGCCCCCGCTGGCACGGCGAGGCCGGACATTTCGGGCCGCGCACCGCGCACCAGTGACAGGCGTGTCATCGCGAGCTGCCGGTCGGTTTCGGAGAGATTGACCAATTGGCGCGAGGCGGCATCGCCCTTGCCCTGCCACAGCAGTGCATCCATCCGCACCGCCTGATCTTCAGGCGTGAACTGCGCGCCGTAGAGCCCGGCAATGTACAGCTCGACCGGATCGCTCATCGCGCCGCCGCGCCAGGCACGGCGCGCTTCCTCGAAGGCCTTGGGGTGCTGGATCGCAGCCAGCGCCAGCGCATAGCGTGCGCGACCGGGGTTGGTCAGCGGCGGGTTCGCGTCGAAATAGCGCAGCAGCTCTGCCTGCGGCGGAGCCTCGTTCTCCAGCGTGGCCTCTGCCCGCAGGCGGAGGATATCGGCGCGCGGGAAGGTGGGATAGGCGAGCACGAAGCCCGCATAGTCGGCGAAGGTATGGGTGCGGCTGGCTTGCAGCACCTCCCAACGCGCCACCGCCGCGTCGATCGCGGCCGGCTGACGGGCGACGAGATTATCGCTCCCCGAAAGATTCTGCGCAGCAGCAGGAAGGGCCGCAAATCCCGCAAGCGTCAGCCCCAGAGCAGCATAAATCCGTGACGAGAACAAAGAAGTGCGGACCATGCTGGACATAGTGCCAATCGGCTCCTTATCAGGCGGTGAACGACGGGATAACGGGGGAGAGGCCCCGCTTATGCTCGATACCTAGCGATGAAGGCGAGACAAAGGCAATGTTCAGCGGTTCGATACCCGCTCTGGTGACTCCTTTCCGGGGTGGAACGTTTGACGAGGCGGCATTCCGGCGGCTGGTCGACTGGCAAATTGAAAACGGCAGTGCCGCGCTGGTGCCCTGCGGTACGACGGGGGAGGCATCGACCCTCTCCAACGCCGAGCATCACCGCGTGATCGAAGTCTGTATCGAACAGGCGGCAGGCCGCGTGCCGGTGATCGCGGGCTGCGGGTCGAACGACACCCGCAACGCGCAGCTCCACATGAACTTCGCCAAGAAGGCAGGCGCGGCAGCGGGCCTCTGCGTCGCCCCCTATTACAACCGACCGAGCCAGCGCGGGTTGGTGGCGCATTTCAGCTATCTGGCGGAAAACTGCGATCTGCCGATCGTGCTCTACAACGTGCCCGCGCGCACGGTGACCGACCTGCTTGATGAAACGGTGGTGGAGCTGGTGCGCAAATATCCCGACCGGATCATCGCCATCAAGGACGCAAGCGGCGACCTGTCGCGGGTTGCTGACCACCGCATGGGCATCGGCCGCGAATTCTGCCAGCTTTCGGGCAATGACGAGCTGTGGCTGCCCCACGCCGCAGCGGGCGGGCGCGGGTGCATTTCGGTGACGGCGAACGTCGCGCCGAAGCTGTGCGCCGAGTTCCACGAAGCCATCGCTGCAAACGAGCTGAAGAAGGCGCGCCAGTTGAACGACCGCCTGTTCCCGCTCCACTATGCGATGTTCTCCGACGCCAGTCCCGCGCCGGTGAAATACGCACTGAGCCGCGTGCACGGCTGGATTGAGCCGGAAGTGCGCTTGCCGCTGGTCGAGGCCTCCGACGAAGCCAAGCGCGCGGTGGATGAGGCGCTGGTGCTGGCCGGGGTGCTGGAGGCCTAGACCACCTCGTCCTCGTCCAGCAGCCGCTCCGCGTTCCCCTCGGGTTCGCTCGCCAAGATCGCATCGGTGATCGAATCGATCTGCGCGCCGACCCGTTCGGGGTGAGCAATCGCGGCGATGTGGAACAGGGCGTCGCCCTGATGCACCACCGGCAGGGTGGCATGGCCGATGATGATGCCGTCCAAGGGACTGATCATCTCCTGCGCGTCCTCACCGAACAGGCCCGAGACGCAGGCGAGCACATCGCCCTTGCGCACCGGCGCGCCCGACTCCCGAACGATCTGCACCACGCCGCCGCGCGGGCTTCGCACCCAGACCGAGCGGTTGGCGCGGGCCGGGATGCCGACGGCGCTAAGGCCGTCATCGGCTTCGATCATAGCGAGATGCGCCAGCACCCGCTCGACCCCCTCAACGCCGGTCTCGATCGACAACCGGTCAAACCGCAGCGCCTCGCCCGCTTCCATCAGCAGCATATCAACGCCGTGCTTCTGGGCGAGATCGCGCAGGGACCCGTCGCGCAATGGGCTCTCGATAATCACTGGCGCGCCGAAGGCCATCGCCAGTTCCACCAGCTTGCGGTTGCCCGCCGCGATGCGGATCTGCGGGAGGTTGTAGCGGTGGATCGCGGCCGAATGGATGTCGATCCCCAGCTGGCAGCGCGCCACCACTTCGCGATAGAACACATGGGCGAGCTGCCCCGCGAGCGATCCGCCCGCGCTCCCCGGAAAGCTGCGATTAAGGTCGCGCCGGTCAGGCAGGTAACGCGAATGCGTGATAAAGCCGAAGATATTGGCGACCGGCACCAGCATCACGGTGCCCGCCAGCACCGCCGGATGGAGCTTCTTGGCCAGCCGCTGGATCACCGCTGTGCCGATGATCTCGTCCCCGTGGATGGCCGCGCTCACGAACACCGCCGGGCCGGACTTTGCGCCATGCAGCACCCGCACCGCCAGCGATGATGCCGTGCCGGTCGCCATCGTGGTGATCGGGAAGGCGACATCGCGCATGGTGCCGGGCGCGATGCTTTCACCGGCGATGATGAAGGGTTCAGGACTATTCATGCGGCCAGGCCCCCGTGCTGCGTGCACCCAGCGATACCCCGCAAGGGCGCTCAGCGCAAAGGCCCTCGCTTTTTGCGTCTCGCGCTCCTACATCGCGCGTCCCATGGCACGCCCCAAACCCGTAACCTTCGACAAGCTCAAGATCGTCGCCGAAAACCGCCGTGCGCGGTACGATTACTATATCGAGGACAAGTTCGAGGCCGGGCTCGCCTTGCAGGGCACTGAAGTGAAGGCGCTCAGGGCGGGCGAGGCGAGCATCGCGGAATCCTATGCCGAGGTGAAGGATGGGCAGGTTTGGCTGATCAACGCCAACATCCCCGAATACAGTCACGGCAATCGCCTGAACCACGAACCGCGCCGCCCGCGCAAATTGCTGCTGCACGAACGCGAGATCGAGAAATTCGTCGGCGCGGTGGAGCGCAAGGGCATGACGCTGGTGCCGCTGATGGTTTACTTCAACAGCACCGGCCGGGCGAAGGTCGAACTCGCGCTCGCCAAGGGCAAGCAGACCCACGACAAGCGCGCGAGCACCAAGGACCGCGACTGGAAGCGTGACAAGGCCCGGTTGATGCGGGATCGCGGGTAAATCGCGGCCAGCGAAAAAATAGTAACCAAGGTCCGGATTCACCTACTGGTCACCAAGGCTATGCTACCCATATCGGTATCCACAATGCGCCCCCGGCCTGCCTCCAGCGATACCGTCGCCCCCTTGCGCCTGCTTGAGCGTCGGCAAGGCGCTCGCCCATGAGCATTCCGCCGCCGCGCAAAGACAGCATCAGCTTCCGGTCCAAGACCTGGGCGATGGATGTCATTCGCAAGAACACGCCCACGCGTGAGGGAATGGCGGCGAACAAGTATCTCGCCCCGATTGCGCACCGTTTCCTCTCGCCCGAATTGTGGCGCTTCACCCGCCGTTCGGTCCCGCGCGGTGTGGCGCTGGGGCTGTTTGCGGCTTTCATTGTTCCCATCGGGCAAATCTTCCTCGCTGCCTTTCTGGCGCTGCCTTCGCGCGCCAACGTGCCGCTCGCGGCCTTGGTCACATTCATCACCAATCCCTTCACGCTGCCTTTCTGGATGGTGGTAGCCAACCGCATCGGCGAGTTCTTTCTGCGCTTTGATGCCGCCAGCGCCAGCCTGGCGAGCGCCACGGCTGATGACGGAACCTGGGCCGTGCTGATGCTGATATACGAGGTCGGCGCGGCAACCCTGCTGGGCTGTGTGGTGCTCGCGGTGGTCACGCCGGTCATCGGCTATTTCGTCTCAGGCTGGGTGTGGCGCGCTGTAGTGTCCCGCAAGCGAGCCAGACGGTTGAAGGCGATGGTGGGACGGCTCGACCAGCGGCTCGGCACACAGTAGGAAGCACCTTCCCGCGATCCCTGAGCCACAGGAGCCTGCCCGCTTGTCCCGCCGCCTTGGCAATGATTCGAATGCTGTGCCCGCTGCGAATGACGCAAGCGGGGCTAATGACGCGCCCCCGGCAACGCTGCTGCTTGCGCTGGGCGGAGCTGTGGTGGCCAGCGCGGCCGTGCTGTTCTTCGCCACCGGCAGCGGCATCGTGGCGCTGGCCTTTGTGCTGGCGGCGGGCGTGATGCTGGGCGGCGTGGTGTTGCTTGACCGGATGCGCGGCGCACCGGCCAGCGAAAGCATTGGTGCGCCTGACTGGAGCGTCACCGTCGCCGCGATCGAGCGCGAGGGTGAGGCGATCGCGATCACCGACCGCGCCAATCGCTTGGTCTGCGCCAACGTGTTTTTCCTCGACAGTTTCGGTGCCAGTGCCGCCCCGCCAGCCCTGCCGTTTGGGCGTGCGGGGCAGGAGGCGGTGACGCTACTCGCGCGCAATGCGTGGCGAGACGGTTCGGCTGCGATTGAGACGCTTGAGGCGCTGGATGAAACCCGCTGGCACATTGCCGCCACCCGCGCCGGACGCGGGGATGATCACCTGATCTGGCGGCTGCGCCCGATGGCCCGCGCGCAGGTGGACAGCCTCGGCCTGCTGGATCTGGCGGGGCCATTCGGCAAGATGCTGAGCCGCGCCGGGATCGAGACCGCGATTACCACTGCCGACGGCGTGATCCGCGCCGTCAGCTCCGGCTTTGCCGAGCGGGCCGTGGGCGATGACCGCGCGACCTTGGTGGGGCAGGACTTCGTCGGCTTTCTGCGTTCGGACGAACGGGACCGGATCTTCTTCGCCCGCGAAGGGCGCGGCGGCACGCCGCAGACGCTGGTCGATATTCCGCTGGTCGATCCCGAGGAGCGCGTCACCGCCGCAGGGCCGGACGAGGCGACGTCGCTGATGCTGCTGATCGATAGCGGCGTGGGCATCGGTTCTGGCTGGGACGGGGCCTCGCAAGCGGGCGTCGCGCAGCTTGATGCGCTGCTGGCGCAATTGCCGCTGGGTCTGGCGATGACCGACCGTGACGGGCGCTTCCTGTTCGGCAACGAGGCGTTCTTGCGCTCCGTCGCGCGCGAAGGGCGGGGCCTGCCGCAATTCCCGACCGATCTGGTGGTGCGGGAAGACAAGGCTGCGCTCTCGGACGCCGTGCGCCGTCACGGGCGCGGGCCTGCGACCAGCGGCGATGTTACCGTGCGGCTGGTTGGGAGTCCGGAAGAGCCGGTCTCGCTCGGGCTGGCGGGCGTGCGCGGCTTGGGCGAGGCGGCGGTACTGCTCAGCCTGGCCGATACGTCTCAGGAAAACCAATTGCGCCGCCAAGTCGCGCAAGCCACCAAGATGCAGGCTGTGGGGCAGCTCGCCGGAGGGGTCGCGCATGATTTCAACAACGTCCTGACCGCGATCATCGGCACCTGCGATCTGATGCTGCTGCGCCATATTCCGGGCGACAGTGACTATGACGACATCCAGCAGATCCGCGCCAATTCCAACCGCGCCGCCGCGCTGACCCGGCAATTGCTCGCCTTCTCGCGCCAGCAGACCCTGCGGCCCGAAATCATTCAGCTGCCCGATGTGGTGAGCGAAGTCAGCCCGCTGATCAAGCGGCTGCTGGGCGAGAAGATCACCTATTACGTCCAGCATGACCGCAACCTCGGCCCGGTGCGCGCCGATCCGCAGCAGCTGGAGCAGGTGATCATGAACCTCGCCGTGAATGCGCGCGATGCGATCCAGTCACGCGGGAGCGGGCAGGGGCGGATATCGCTTTACACGCGGACATTGCAGGCCAAGCAGGTCATCCAGCTGGGTTCAGAGGTCCTCCCGGCAGCGGATTACACCGTGCTGATCGTGCAGGACACCGGCGGCGGCATCCCGCCGCACGTGCTGCCCAAGCTGTTCGAGCCGTTCTTCACCACCAAGGAACAAGGCAAAGGCACGGGCCTCGGCCTGTCGACCGCTTACGGGATCGTCAAGCAATCGGGCGGGTTCATCTTCGCCGACAACATCACCGACAAGGCCGGCCATCCCACCGGTGCGCGCTTCACGGTCTATTTCCCGGTCCACCGCGGCGAGATGCCCAAGAAGCGCCCGGTGCAGGAACTGGTCTCGTCCGACTGGTCGGCGGGCGGCAAGGTGCTGCTGGTCGAGGACGAGGACATGGTCCGCATCGTCGCCGAACGGGCGCTGGCGCGAGCAGGTTATGACGTCACGGCCTGTGCCAATGGTGAAGAAGGCCTCGCCGCGATCACCGAGGGCACGGCGAAGTTCGATATCGTGGTCTCCGACGTCGTGATGCCGGGGATGGATGGCCCTGCAATGGTCCGCGCGATCCGTGCCAAGCTGCCACACATGCCGGTGCTGTTCATGTCCGGCTATGCCGAGGAACAGCTCCGCCGCGACATCGACATTCCCGATATGCATTTCATCGCCAAGCCCTTCAGCGTCGCTTCGATCGGCGACAAGGTCGGCGCAGTGCTGCGCGAGGCACGGGCGGCGCAAGCCACCGAGGCGTGATCCGCGTCCAGTCCCCCCATTTGGCGGGAAGGCACTCCATTCACCTTGGATAAAGCGTCCAAGTCGTTCATCCTCATTGTCATAGGCAGGAGGGGTACGAGATGATTGACCGGGCATTCAGCGCTATGTGCAGCGTATCGGCAGCGGCTTTGCTGGCGGCAGGCGCTGCGGCGCAGACATCGGACGACAGCGCCCGCTCCGAATCGGCGCAGGGCGAGGTTGCGCTCACGATCTACAACAACAACATCGCGCTGGTGCAGGACGTGCGCCAGCTCGCCATTGCCCAAGGCAGGACCCGGGTCGAATTCCCCGACGTCTCGGCCCAGATTCAGCCCCAGACGCTGAGCTTTGCTGCCGCGAACACCACGATCATCGAACAGAACTTCGATTACGACCTGCTCACCCCGACCAAACTGATGGAGAAAGCCGTCGGTCAAAGCGTCACGCTTCTTCGCACCAACCCCGCCACCGGCGCCGAAACCCGCGAGCGCGCGACGGTGCTCTCGGTCGCGGGCGGCACCGTGCTGAAGATTGGGGAGCGGATCGAGGTGCTGCGGGATGATGGCCTGCCGGTGCGCGTGATCTTTGACCGCGTCCCGCCCAATCTGCGCGCGCGCCCTACGCTCTCGGTCAATCTTGACAGCACCCGCGCTGGCACGCGGCCTGTGGCGCTGCGCTATCTCACCAACGGCCTTGGCTGGAGCGCGGATTATGTCGCGCTCTACAACGAGAAGGGCGGCACCATCGACATGCAGGGTTGGGTGACGCTGACCAACCAGACCGGCACCACCTTCCACATGGCGGATACCGTCCTGGTCGCAGGCGCCCCGGCGAGTGCGGGGGATGCAAGCTCGGGCGGCGGGCGCAGCTTCGGCGATCGCGGCATGACCCGCGCCGGCACCGAAGCGGCCAGCCGCGAGCGCTTGGGCGATTTCTACCTCTACCCGATTTCCGCGCGCACCACGGTCGCCAATGCGCAGACCAAGCAGGTGAGCTTCCTCGACGTGCAGGGCGTCGCCGCGCGCAAGATCTATTCGCACAGCGTCTATTGGCAGCAGAATGACGAGCAGCCTGACAACGTCGAAAGCCGCATCGCCTTTTCGACTTCGCGCGATCAGGGCCTCGGCGATGCGCTTCCGGCCGGGACGGTGCGCTTCTACCAGCGCGACAGCGAAGGCACGCCGCAGTTCATCGGCGAAAAAGCGATCTCCCACACCCCGATGGGCAGCGATCTTTCATTGGTGACGGGTGAGGCCTTCGACATCACGGTCAAGTCCGAAGTCGAAAAGCGTGAGACCATCACCGCCGACGAATGGGAAAAGAGCGCGCGTTACCGCGTGGTCGAAGATGGCAAGGTCGTGCAGGAAGTCACGCTGGAGCGGCCGAAGACCTACTACCGCACCACGATGCGCTACACCCTCACCAACGCGAAGGCGGAAGCCGTGGAGGTGCAGCTCACCCAGACCGGCCTCAACCGCAACTGGTGGTCGGATGATTTCCGCATTACGTCCGAGGACATCAAGGGCGAACAGCTCAACAATGACCAACGGCGCTTCATCGTCCCCATCCCCGCCGAGGGTGAACGGGTGATCCGCGTCACCTACGAAACCCGCTACTAGGGGCCGGGCCGTGCGCCTGCGATCCGGTATGGCTCTGAAACTCCCCTCCCCTCGGGGAGGGGTTGGGGGTGGGGGCTCCACGCCAGCGAGAACCGCCGTACACCCACCCCCAGCCCCTCCCTCAAGGGAGGGGGGAAAGAAGGCGACTCTCGCTGTAGCGACCCTTGCCACAATCCTTGCCGCTCCCGCTTGGGCGCGCGAGATAGTGGGCGCCGCGCCGCCATCCGACATCGCGGTCACCATCTACCGCGATCCCGACCGTAGCGTGGACGAGCCGCTGGAAGCTAATTACCCCCAAGGCCTCGCCATGATCAGCGAGACTCGCCGGGTGACGCTGCCCAAGGGCGAATCCACGATCCGCTTCGAAGGCGTGGCCGAAGGCATGATCGGCGTTTCGGCCATCGTCACCGGCCTGCCCGGCGGCACGATCGAGAAGAACCGCAACGCGCAGTTGCTCTCGCCCGCCGCTTTGGTTGACGGAACGCTGGGTAACCGCGTGACCATCACCCGCATGAACCCCGCGACCGGCACGCAGGTGAGCGAACGCGCCGTGGTCCGAACGCGGGCCGATGGCGGTCTGGTGCTGCAAACCAGCCAAGGCTTCGAAGCGGTGCAGTGTTCTGGCCTGCCCGAAACCCTCACCTACGACCGCGTGCCTGACGGGCTTTCGGCCAGCCCGGTGTTCTCGGTCGACACCCGTTCGCCCGAAGGCGGCACCTTTGATGTGACGCTGACCTACCTCGCCTGGGGCTTCGATTGGCAGGCGAATTACGTCGCCACCATGCAGGAGAAGGGCGGGGTCGGGGAATTCGACATGGGGGTCCTGAGTTGGCTCACCCTTGTCAATGACAACGGCCAGAGTTTCGACAAAGCTCGGCTCCAGATCATCGCTGGTAAGCTCAATGTCGACAGTGACTATGAAAGCCTCGCCGATCCGCCGGTTGCCGAGGAACTGTGGCTGACCTGCTACCCGCTGGGCCGCACCGGCGGCGTGCCGGTGCCGGAACTGATGCCGCCGCCGCCAATGTACGCCCCGGATATGGCCTATCCCGCCCCGGCGATGATGGCTCGGGAAGACCGCATGATCGTCGTCACCGGATCGCGCCTTGAAGCCGTGTTCGAATCCCCCTCGGTCGTCACCGCAGAAGAAGAGGACATCGGCGATCTGAAGTTGTTCCGCGTGCCCGAACGGGTCGATGTTTCGGCCAAGGGGATGAAGCAGGTCGCCTTCCTCAACAAGGATGCGGTCAAGGCGCGCTATCTCTATCAGGCGGGCAACTGCGATCCGTGGGATTGGATCAAGGCTGAAGATGCGGAGGACGAGGATTTCGTCGCTGCGACCTTGCTGCTGGTGACCAAGAACGAAGAGAAGAAGGGCCTCGGCATCGCTCTGCCGCAAGGCGCGATGACGCTGTATGAGCCGACATCGCGCGGCCCGCAGCTCGCCGCGCAGGTGAACTTGCGCGATTATGCGCGCGGGCAGGATATCGAGCTCGACCTCGGCACCAGTGCGCAGGTCTTCGTGCGCTGCGGCGGGGCGAGGGACATTGGCCCGCCCAAGGATGCGCGACAATGGACGCCGATGCGCGCCCGCATCACCAACGCCAACCCGCACCCCATCACGCTGCGCCTGCAAGTGGGCTATGCGGGCGAATTCGATATCCGGTTTCCGGGCCGGAAGGTCGAGGTGAAGAACGGCTACCAGACGGTCGAACTGACCGTTCCCGCCAATCAGACACAGTCCTTTGACTGGAAGCACCGCGAAGCTGCCGACGAGTAGGGACGGGCTGAGCGGCCCCTGCGGAAAAATTTTCCGTTCCCTACTTGTTCCATGAGAACAAATGCAATACATAGGCTCCACCAGGCGGCGGAAAACTGTTTTGCCGCCTCTGGTCAATCGAAGGAGCGCGTGCGATGGCTACCCAATTGAAATTGGTGGAAGAGGACAAAAAAGCCGTGGATCGTCAAAAGGCTCTCGAAGCTGCGCTTGCACAGATTGACCGTGCCTTTGGCAAGGGTTCGGCGATGAAGCTGGGCTCGAAGGAGACGATGCAGGTCGAAGCGATTTCGACCGGATCGCTGGGTCTGGACATCGCACTCGGCATCGGCGGCCTGCCGCGCGGCCGGGTGATCGAAGTTTACGGCCCGGAAAGCTCGGGCAAGACCACGCTGGCACTCCACGTCATTGCCGAAGCGCAGAAGATGGGCGGCACCGCGGCTTTCGTGGACGCGGAACACGCGCTCGATCCGGTCTATGCCAAGAAGCTCGGCGTCGACATTGACGAGTTGATCGTTTCGCAGCCCGATACTGGCGAACAGGCGCTCGAAATCGTGGATACGCTGGTGCGTTCCAACGCGATCGATGTGCTGGTGGTTGATTCGGTCGCGGCGCTGGTGCCGCGCGCGGAAATCGAAGGCGAAATGGGCGATTCGCACGTCGGCCTTCAGGCGCGCTTGATGAGCCAGTCGCTGCGCAAGCTGACCGGCTCGATCAGCCGCTCGCGCTGCATGGTGATTTTCATCAACCAGCTGCGCATGAAGATCGGGGTGATGTACGGCAATCCGGAAACCACCACCGGCGGCAATGCACTGAAGTTCTACGCTTCGGTCCGGCTCGACATCCGCCGCACCGGGCAGATCAAGGACCGCGACGAGATTACCGGCAACGCAACCCGCGTGAAGGTGGTCAAGAACAAGGTCGCCCCGCCGTTCAAGCAGGTCGAATTCGACATCATGTACGGTGAAGGCATCTCCAAGATCGGTGAGATCATCGATCTCGGCGTGAAGGCGGGCCTGGTGGAAAAGTCGGGGAGCTGGTTCTCCTATGACAGCATCCGCATCGGTCAGGGCCGTGAAAACGCCAAGACCTATCTCAAGGAGCATCCTGAAGTTTGCGACCGGTTGGAAGCTGCGATCCGCAGCCGCACCGATCAGGTCGCCGGGGAAATGATGACAGGGCCGGACGCGGACTCTGACGACTGATCCCTAAGCGGGTATCGGGCAAGCATCACGCACTTGCCACCCGGACAACCGTGAAGCCGATCACCATCCCGCCACGGGGTGCTGGTCGGCTTTTCGGTGCGGGGTGTCGGCGGGTTATGGCGGGGTTATGACGGGGTTATTGTGCCATCTTTACCCGGTCATGGCGGCGGCGTGACTGCCGATTTTGCGCGCTCCATTGCGAAATCCTCGCGGTTTGCCTAACTGCACCGCCATGACATCGACGAACGAAATCCGCCGCTCCTTCCTCGACTATTTCAGCAAGGCTGGCCACACCGCCACGCCTTCGGCGCCGCTTGTGCCGTACAATGATCCGACGCTGATGTTCGTCAACGCCGGGATGGTGCCGTTCAAGAATGTCTTCACCGGGCTGGAAACCCCCGCATCCCCGCGCGCGGCCTCCTCGCAGAAATGCGTCCGTGCGGGCGGCAAGCACAATGATCTCGACAATGTCGGCTACACCGCGCGCCACCATACCTTCTTCGAAATGCTCGGAAATTTCTCGTTCGGCGACTATTTCAAAGAGCAGGCGATCGAACACGCATGGACCCTGCTCACCGGCGAATGGGGTCTGCCCAAGGACAAGCTGACCGTCACTGTCTACCACACCGATGATGAAGCCCACGCCCTGTGGCGCAAGATTGCGGGCCTGCCCGATGACCGCATCATCCGCATCTCCACCAGCGACAATTTCTGGTCGATGGGCGACACCGGCCCCTGCGGACCGTGCTCGGAAATCTTCTACGATCACGGCGACCACATCTTCGGCGGCCCTCCCGGCAGCCCCGATGAGGACGGTGACCGCTTCGTCGAGATCTGGAACCTCGTCTTCATGCAATATGAGCAGCAGGCCGACGGCACCCGCCGCGATCTGCCCAAGCCCTCGATTGACACCGGCATGGGCATCGAACGCGTCGCCGCCGTGCTTCAGGGCGTTCACGACAACTACGACACCGACACCTTCAAGGCGCTGATCGCCGCCAGCGAAGCACTCACCGGCGTCACCGCGCAGGGCGAACAGGCTGCCAGCCACCGCGTGATCGCCGATCACCTGCGCTCCACCAGCTTCCTGATGGCCGACGGTGTGCTCCCGTCCAACGAAGGTCGCGGCTATGTCCTGCGCCGCATCATGCGCCGCGCGATGCGCCATGCGCACCTTCTGGGCGCGGCCGAGCCCTTGATGCACCGCCTTGTCCCCGCGCTCGTCACCGAGATGGGCCAAGCCTATCCCGAGCTTGTCCGCGGTCAGGCGCTGATTTCCGAAGTGCTTGAGCGCGAGGAAGCCCAGTTCCGCCGCACGCTCGACAAGGGGCTCAAGCTGCTCGATGAAGCCACTGGTGACCTCGCCGAAGGCGGCGAACTCGATGGCGAGATCGCCTTCCGCCTCTATGACACCTACGGCTTCCCCTATGACCTCACCGAGGACGCCCTGCGCGCCCGCGGCATCGGGGTCGACAAGGACGGCTTCGACACCGCCATGGCGCGCCAGAAGGCCGCCGCCCGCGCCGCGTGGAAGGGCAGCGGTGATGCGGCTTCGGGCGAAGTCTGGTTCGACATCGCCGAACGCGAAGGCGCGAGCGAGTTCACCGGCTATGCCGCCACCAGCGGGGAAGGGCGAGTGGTCGCCATCGTCAAGGGCGGCGCCGAAGTCGCCAGCGCCGGGGCGGGTGACGCGGTCGTGATCCTCACCAACCAGACCCCGTTCTATGGCGAAAGCGGCGGCCAGACCGGCGATGCTGGGACTATGGCGAGCCTCGCAGGCTTCAAAGGCACGGTTACCGACACGTCCAAGCCCTTGGGCCGGCTCCACGCGCATCAGGTGCGGATTGAAGCGGGCGAGATCGCGGTTGGCGATACGGTCGAGATGAAGGTCGATGCCGACCGCCGTGACCGCATCCGTGCTAACCACTCGGCCACCCACCTCGTTCACGCTGCGCTCCGCAATCGTCTGGGCGGGCATGTGACGCAGAAGGGCAGCATGGTCGCCGAAGATCGCCTGCGGTTCGATTTCTCCCACCCCGTGGCGCTCACGCCCGACGATATCGCGGCGGTCGAAGCCGAAGTGAACGCCGAAATCCGCGCCAACGAGCTGGTCTCGACGCGGCTGATGACCCCGGATGACGCGGTCGCCGCTGGCGCGCTCGCGCTGTTCGGCGAAAAGTACGGCGACGAGGTGCGCGTGCTGGCGATGGGCCGGTCGGGCAAGGAAGGGCACAACTACTCGGTCGAATTGTGCGGCGGCACTCACGTGCGCGCGACCGGCGATATCGGCGTGTTCCGGATCGTGTCGGAAAGCGCGGTTTCATCGGGCGTCCGCCGGATCGAGGCGATGACTGGTGAAGGCGCGCGCCAGTGGCTGGTCAGCCGCGAAGAAGCGCTCAAGGCTGCGGCGAGTGTGATCCGCGCGACGCCGGAGGAGGTGCCTGCGCGCCTCGCGGCGCTGCTCGACGAACGCAAGCGGCTCGAAAAGGAACTGGCCGCGGCGAAGAAGTCGCTGGCTTTGGGCGGTGGCGGGGCAAGCGGCGGCGCGATTGCGGCGGACGAAGCGATCGCGGGCGTTGCCTTCAGCGGTCAGGTGCTCGACGGGCTCGACCCCAAGGAACTGCGCCCGCTGCTCGATGCGGCCAAGCAGCGCATGGGATCGGGCGTGGCGGCGATCATCGCGGTCAATGATGGCAAGGCAAGCATCGCGGCTGCCGTAACAGACGATCTCACCGGCCGGTTCAGCGCGGTCGATCTGGTGCGCGCGGGCGTGGAAGCGCTCGGCGGCAAGGGCGGCGGCGGCCGACCCGACATGGCGCAGGGCGGCGGGCCCGAAGGGGCCAAGGCGGCTGATGCGCTCGCGGCGGTGAAGGCAGTTATGGCGGGATGACGCTTCGCGGTGCTAGCCCCTTGGCGGCGGTGCTTGCTTGTGTGCAAGCCTTGCCCGCCGTAGCGCAGAACCACGCGGCGATCATTTTCGGCGGCGACGTTTTCGATGTCACAGGCGCGGGGGTGCTGGACCTCGGCATTCTCGACGAGGCGCTCATGCCGTATCGCCGCGCCTTTGATCAGGGGCGCGAGCGGCTCGGTGTCGAACTCACCATCAATGCTGCGGACACGGTGCAGGACTGCCGGGTTGACGCGAACGCAAAGCTTGCGCCTGCGGGAAAAGCGCTCTGTGCGCAGGCGCTGCGGGTGGGGCTGTTCCGGCCATATCCGGGGATGGTTCTCGATTATACAAGCGCAACCTACCGCCTGAGCATTCGCAGCCACACCGGCCAGCCGATCAAGGGCGAGGCGACCTTTAAGGTGTCCACAGCCTATCCGTTCGATGGACAGCCCGTGACCTTTGGCAGCTACGTAATCCCTCCCGAGAATGAGCGGCTAACGCTCGCCGATCTCCAATACCGATCGATGGAATACCCGCGCGATGCCTTGCAGAATGATATTGAGGCACAGGTGATTGTTGCGGTGACCTTTGATGAACAAGGCCGCGTTACGACCTGTCGTCCGGTTCGTTCCAGCAACACGGCGCGCATTGCCTATGATACGTGCCTTGCGGCGCGGCGCGGTTTCAGCCTGCGCAAGGCACCCGATGCGCGGCCCTATGTCTGGGTGACGCATTGGCGCCTCGCAGAGGACTAAGCCGGCGCGCTGTTCGACGTTCGCAGCTTTGGCTTTTCGCTCAAGCCCCCGTCGCGTTCGAGCTGTTCGCGGAACTCGTCGCGCTTGGCGTGGATCGAGGCGATCACCGGGCCCATCGCGACCCCGATATCGACCAGCACGGCCTCGGATAGCTGGAGCGAACTTTCCAGCGTTTCAGGCACCGCATGGCTCGCTCCGGCGCGGTACATGGCTGCGGCATGGTCCGTGTCGCGGGCGCGGGCGACGATCAGCAAGTCGGGATAGGTCTGCCGCAGTTTCGTGACCAGCCGCTGGGCCAGCACCGGCTCGTCCATCGTCAACACAACGGCGGGAGCGACCTCGACCCCGAGCCGGGCCAGCGTATCACCGCGGGCGGCATCGCCGAAGATCGCGCGATAGCCGTCGCGCTTCGCATCGGCGATGAGGTCGGGGTTGGAATCGATCATCACATAGGGCTTGCCGTGGGTCTGCATCATGTCAGCCACCAACCGACCCACACGGCCGCCGCCAACGATGATGGTGCGGATATCGTCGCTGTCATCCGTGCCGCCGATCGCGGCGACCCCGTCCACCCGGCGCGCGATCATCGCGCCAAGCTTCGCCAGCAGCGGCGTGATGGTGAGGCCGATGGCGGTGACGGTCTGCCAGAAACGCGCCGTCTCCATGTCAATCACCAGCGCGCTGGTAGCGGCGGCGAGCACGATCAGCGTGGTTTCCGACGGCGAGGCCATCAGTACGCCGGTTTCCGCGGCCGTGCTGCGCCGCGCGCCCATCAGGCGGAGCAACACGCCGGTGACCGCCGCCTTGAACACCAGCACGCCGACCACCGCGAGTGCAATCTCGCCGATTTGCGCGCCGATATCGAACAGGTTGATGCTCATGCCGACCGTGATCAGGAACACGCCGAGCGCGAGGCCCTTGAACGGCTCCATGATCTGCTCGACCTCGGTGTGATACTCGGTCTCGGCGATCAGCAGGCCAGCGATCAGCGCGCCGACGATGGGCGAGAGGCCGACCAGCGCCGTCGCAAGGCTCGCGCCGATCACCACCAGCAGCGAGGCGGCAAGGAACAGTTCGGGGTTCTTGGTCCGCGCAGCCTGCGCGAACAGGCGGGGGAGGGCGAACCGGCCGACGATCAGCAGCACAGCGATCACCAGCCCGCCCTGCCACAAGGTCTCAATGATGCCGCCCCAGCCATCATCCGACGCATTGGGCGCCAATGCGCCGAGGATGAAGATGATCGGGACGATCATGATATCCTCGAACAGCAGCATGGATAGCGCGGCGCGACCGACCGGCGTGCGGGTACCGGAAATCGGCAGCACAATCGCGGTCGAGGAGAAGGCGAGCGCAAAACCAAGCGCCAGCGCGCCAGCGGGGCTCATGCTGCCTGCCAGCCCGAGGAAAACTGCCAGCGACGATCCGATGATCAGCAGTTCCAGCGCGCCAAGCCCGAACACCAGTTTGCGCATCGCCCATAAGCGGTTGAAGCTCAGTTCCAGCCCGATGGCGAACAGCAGCAACACGATGCCGAAATCCGCGAAGGGCGTGAGCCGTTCGGGATCGCTGATGGTGACGTAATAGAGCCAGGGTATTCGCTCGACCAGCGAGCCGAGGCCGAACGGGCCGACCAGCACCCCGATCAGGATGAAACCGATGATCGGCGTGATCCGGAAGCGGGCGAACACCGGAATCACGATTCCTGCCGCGCCGAGGATCACCAGCGCATCGGACAGAAAGGGAGAGAGGGTCAGTTCGCCAGCCACGCCATCGGCTTAACGTGGCGCTGCGCCCCTGTCATCCACCGCCTGCGCCGTGCGGTCCGATTGGCTGCTTCTGTCCGGTGACGTGCTGCTCGCCCAGCGGATCCTTGATGTTGCCGACGCGCTTGTCCCACTCGATCCGGTAGAGATCGAAGCGGCGGTCGGCGAGGTTCTGCACGGTGCCTTCGGCGCGTGCCCAGCTCAGATCGGCGAGGTTGACGTCGCTGATCGTCAGGGTCTCTACATTCTCGGACGCTTCGGCCGCGATCCCGTCACGCGCGAAGGGGAAGTCGCAGGGGGTGAGGATGCAGGACTGGGCGTATTGAATGTCCATGTTGGCGACATTGGGCAGGTTGCCGACATTGCCGCTCATGACGACAAAACACTGGTTCTCGATCGCGCGCGCCTGCGAACAGTAACGCACCCGCATATAGCCTTGGCGACTGTCGGTGCAGAACGGCACGAAGATGATCCGCGCGCCTTCATCGACCAAGCGCCGGGCGAGTTCGGGGAATTCGCTGTCGTAACAGATCAGCACGCCAATCGGGCCGCAGTCGGTGGGGATCGCGTCGATGGAATCGCCGCCCTTGATGTTCCACCAATAGGCTTCGTTGGGGGTGGGGTGGATCTTCTCCTGCGCGTGGATCGATCCGTCACGCAGGCAGACATAGGCGACATTGTGAATGTCGCCATCAGGCATCCGGGTCGGGTGCGATCCGCCGATAATGTTGATGTTGAAGGCGAGCGCCATTTCGGAAAGGCGCTGGCGGATGCGCGGGGTGTAATCGCTCAGCGTCTCGATGGCTTCGAGCGGGGTGAGTTCCTTCGGCTCGGCCGAGAGCAGCATCACCGTGAACATCTCGGGGAAGACGATGAAGTCCGCTTCGTAATCGGCAGCCACATCGACGAAATACTCGATCTGCTTCATGAATTCATCGAAGCCGGAGACCGCGCGCGATTGCAGCTGGCAGGTCGCGATCCGCACGCTTTCGACATCGCGCGGCAGGCGGTGTTTGGGCGGGGCATCGCCATCCACGTAAGGGTTGCGCCAGATCATCCGCACGGCATTGCCGCGGCTGGCTTTATCCTCGGGCAGGTATTTGGGCATGATGCCTGCTGCTTCGAACCCGTTGGCGAGCTGGAAGCGGAGCACCGGATCGTGGATCTTGCTCTCGATCACGAGGTCGAGATATTCCTGCGGCGTATCCGCTCGGTTGGCCTTGCGACGCTTGGCGCGGGCATATCCGGGCATCCGGCCGCCGAACACGATCCCTGTGAGATCAAGCCGTTCCGCCAAGGCGCGACGTTCTTCGTAGAGCCTGCGCCCCAGCCGGGTGCCGCGCACCGCCGGATCGACGCACAGCTCGTACCCGTAAAGCCAGTCGCCGGTCGGATCGTGGCGGCTGCCGAAGCCGTTGCCGGTCACTTCGTCCCAGGTGTGATCAGACAGCGCCACGCGCTCGTCGAGCCGCATTGAGGCGCAGTATCCCACCACCGCGCCATCGAACAGCGCGACAAAGCAGCCTTCGGGGTAGTTGTTGATCTGTCCGCGGATTTCGCCCTGCGTATAGGCGGGCAGATCATCATAGGCACGGCGCACCAGCTCGCCGATCGCCCGCACGTCTTTCAGTTTGGCCTGGCGGATTTCCAGACGTGCGGTTGATCGGCTTGCCATGATGCTCCCTTGCCAGGCCTCAGGCCCAGCTGGCCATTTCCTTTTCGAGATTCTGCGCCACCGTCTCGAAGAACTGCTCGGTGGTCTGCCATGCCTGACCGGGGCCGATCAGCAGAGCCAGATCCTTGGTCATGTGGCCATTTTCGACCGTCTGGACGCAGACGCGCTCCAGCGTTTCGGCGAACTTCACCACTTCGGGCGTCCCGTCGAACTTGCCGCGATACATGAGGCCGCGGGTCCAGGCGAAGATCGATGCGATCGGGTTGGTCGAGGTCGACTTGCCCTGCTGGTGCTGACGGTAGTGGCGGGTCACGGTACCATGCGCGGCTTCGGCTTCGACCGTCTTGCCATCGGGCGAGAGCAGCACGGAGGTCATCAGGCCCAGCGAACCGAAGCCCTGCGCCACGGTATCCGACTGCACGTCGCCATCGTAGTTCTTGCACGCCCAGACGAACTTGCCCGACCACTTGAGCGCCGAGGCGACCATATCGTCGATCAGGCGGTGTTCGTAGACGATACCGGCGGCCTTGAACTGCTCGGCAAAGCCTTCGGTGTCGAACACTTCCTGGAACAGGTCCTTGAAGCGCCCGTCATAGGCCTTGAGGATGGTGTTCTTGGTGCTGAGGTACACCGGCCAGCCGAGGTTGAGGCCGTAGTTGAAGCTGGCGCGGGCGAAATCGCGGATCGAATCGTCGAGGTTGTACATCGCCATCGCCACACCGGCGCTGGGGAAGTCGAACACGTCGAGATCGATCTTGGTGCCATCATCGCCATCGAACACCAGGCGCAGCTTGCCGGGGCCGGGGATCAGGGTGTCGGTCGCCTTGTATTGGTCGCCGAAAGCATGACGGCCGACCACAATGGGATCGGTCCAGCCCGGCACCAGACGCGGCACGTTGTCGATCACGATCGGTTCGCGGAAGACCACACCGCCCAGAATGTTGCGGATCGTGCCGTTGGGGCTCTTCCACATCTTCTTGAGGCCGAATTCCTCGACCCGCTGTTCATCAGGCGTGATGGTCGCGCACTTCACGCCCACGCCATATTGCTTGATCGCGTTGGCGGAATCGACCGTTACCTGATCGTCGGTCGCATCGCGGTTCTCAATCGAGAGGTCGTAATACTTCAGGTCAATGTCGAGGTAGGGCAGGATCAGCCGTTCGCGGATCCATTGCCAGATGATGCGCGTCATCTCGTCGCCATCGAGCTCGACGACGGGGTTGGCGACTTTGATTTTCTGCATGGCTGTTGCCCTATCCTTCTCGCCCCGTCTGCGCAGGGCTGTGGTGATTGACCGACAGGAAGTTGTTTCGAGCCCGTCCAAAGGCTCACAGATCCCGGGGCGGCTTTAGCAGAGGAGGCGGGGCTTGCAAGCGGTGCACCAGACGCCAGTTTTGCAAGTGCTGGTGCACGCGGCGAAAGCGCACAAAAAAGCCCGCCGAAAGGGCGGGCTGTCTTGGATCACACGATGGTGGGCGTAGCAAGGATTGAACTTGCGACCCCTACGATGTCAACATAGTGCTCTACCACTGAGCTATACGCCCGCACCATCGGATCAGCCCCAAATCGGGGCGGAGGCGGCCCTTAACGCAAGCCCTGAAAAGGTGCAAGCGATTCGGAACTGTTACCCGCGCAGCGCGTCGGCTTCCTCGAACACGCGTTCCACTTCCAGCACCAGATCGCGCAGGTGGAAGGGCTTTGACAGCACCTTGGCCGTCGGCTGTTCGCGGCTGGCGCGCAAGCTCACGGCGGCAAATCCGGTGATGAACATCACCTTGGTGCGCGGGGAAATCTCGGCGCAGCGCTGGGCGAGTTCGATCCCGTCCATTTCGGGCATCACGATGTCCGAGAGCAGCAGGTCATAATCGCCGGTTTCCAACAACGGCACCGCGTCAGTGCCGCGGTCAACCGCGCTGACGAAGTAGCCGGCATTGGTAAGCGCCCGTTCGAGATAGGCGCGCATCGCCTCTTCGTCTTCGGCGAGCAGGATGCGGGGGGTGCGTGTCGCTGTCATGTCAGGCGCAATAGCAGCACCGGCTTAAGAAATCTTTGTTCGTGCGACGGATTGCATCCGCGGCGGCGCCAATTGGCGCACGCGGGGCAGGTGGGGATGGCCGATCAGGCTTTGACAGGCCTGTCCAAACCCGTCAGCAAGGGCAGCGGAATGTCACCGCCCTCCCGCTCCTCCCGCTCTGGATCTTCGCCGGTTCGCGCCTCACTGAGCGGCGGGTTTGTGCCGGGTTTGAATGATGCGCCAGCCTTCACGCTGACAACTCCGCCGCGCATGAGCCTGCCGGTGCTGGTTGCGGTCCCGCACGCGGGGCGCGCCTATCCTGCCGCGATCACCGACCGGATGCGCGATTCCGCGTTGGCGCAACTGCGGCTGGAGGATCGCCACGCGGACCGGCTCGGTGTCGCCATCGCGCGCGAGACGGGCGCGGCGCTGCTGGTCGCCCATGCCCCGCGCGCGCTGATGGATCTCAACCGCGCCGAGGATGATATCGATTGGGACATGATCGAGGGTGGGCGGCCCGATGGCGTCATCACGGCAGAGCCGGGCCAGCGTAGCAATGCCCGCGCCCGCAGCGGTTTGGGGCTCGTGCCGCGCCGCCTGCCGGGATCGGGCGAGATCTGGCGCGGACGGCTTGATCCGACGGAACTTGATGCCCGGATCGAGGGGATACACCGCGCCTATCACGCCGCGCTCGATGCAGCGCTCGCGCAGATTCGTGCTGAGTGGGGCGCCGCGCTGCTGATCGACCTGCATTCCATGCCGCCGCTCCGTCCGGCCGATGGCGAAGCGCGCGCGCCGGTGTTCGTGCTGGGAGACCGGTTTGGGGCATCGTGTCACACGGCGCTGATGGGCCGGGCGCTCACCCATCTGGAAACGCGCGGCGTGTCCGCAGCGCAGAACCGACCCTATTCGGGCGGCTATGTGCTCGATCGCCATGGCAAGCCTCAAGCGGGCGTGCACGCGATGCAGATCGAAGTGTGCCGTGCGACCTATCTCGATCGGCAGATGGCCGAGCCGGGGCCGGGACTGCCCGCTGTGGCCGCGCAGCTCGCCGCCCTGACCCGCGAGCTGGGGGCGGAGACGGCCTTGCTCGGCGGTAATGAAGGCCTGCGCCAAGCCGCTGAATAGAGCGCGCTGACCCTTCCAAACGCAAAACGGGCAGGCGGCCCAATGGCCTGCCTGCCCGTCGTGTTTCGCAAACCAGCGCCGGAGCGTCGCCGCCCCGGCGGGCTTGGTTAGTTGAGCGCGGGAGCTGCGGCGCCCTGACCCGGCGTCGGCACCTTGCCCTGTGCAAGCTGGCGTTCGAACAGCGAGCGCATCAGGTTCAGCGAGAACAGGTGCGCATAGATCAGCATCAGCATGCCGTTCTTGGTGAGCTCTTCCAGCTTGTCGGCCGGCAGTTCACGCAGCTTGGCTTCGTCGACCATGCGGAAGCCGCGATAGATGAACGGCGTGTCGGGCATGTCATTGCGGGTGATGGCAATCTCGCCGTCCATCAGGACGTCGAGCTTGGCGAGTTCGTCCATGAACAGCTTGGTGCGCTGACCGGCTTCTTCGAAGCGGCGGCAGAATTCAAGCACGCCCTGCGTGTATTCGGTCGGCTGGCCGGCTTCGTCGAACATCGCGAGGCCTTCGTCCATCTTGCCGATCAGGCCGGACGACGGATCGAAGCACAGCGACATGTCTTCGCTGGTCGGCTGGAGCTTGGCGAGGATGAAGGGGTAACGGCGCGCATAGGCGGGAAGATAGACGACCTCGTTGATCTTCATGTCGTCGCCCACAAAGGTGTTCACACCTTCGTTGAGGCCGAACAGCGCGATCGGCAGCGGGCTGTCACCCGCGGTGAAGACGATCGGGTAATTGCGCTGGGCGTCGACGAATTCGTCCGAGGTCAGCGGGATCGCGTGGGTCGCGGCGAGATAGGCTGCGCTTTCGAGCGTGCCGGCTTTCCAGTCCGCGTGGTCGCGGCTGTTGAGCGGCAGAAGGTCCTTGTAGAACAACGGAAGTTGCGGTTGCGGCGCGCTGGCCATGACATCGTCTCCGAAAACGGTGGTGGTTGATCCCCTCAGCGGAAAAAGAGTGCTCCCGCTGTCGAAAGCGCGGCCCTTAAGCCTTTGCCGCCGTGCGCGCAAGCCGTGCGGCTTCGCGGGCAGGCGGGCTGGGGAGGAGTTTGCCCGGATTGAGCAGATTGCCCGGATCAAGCGCCGCTTTGACCTGCGCCATCAATGCCAGCGCGACCGGATCGTGCAGGCGGGCGAGCTCTGAGACCTTCATCTGCCCGATCCCATGTTCAGCGCTGATCGAACCGCCCCATTGCGTCACAAGGTCATAAACCCGCGCGCTAACGTCTTTGCCGTCTGCCTCCTCCCACACCCCGCGCACCGCGCCTTCTGGGGCGAGGACGTGGAAATGCACGTTGCCATCGCCCAGATGGCCGAAAGCGACCGCACGGGTGCCGGGGAACGCGGCCTCGATCGCGGGTGCGGCGGCAAGGATGAACTCGGGCATTTTCTCGACCGGCACCGAGATGTCGTGCTGCATCGCCGGGCCCAGCGCGCGCTCTGCGGCTGAAATGCCGTCGCGCAGGGCCCAGAACGCTTCGGCCTGGGTGTCATTGGCGGCGATCACGGCATCGGCGATAAGGCCCTGTTCCAGCGCTGTGCCGAGCCCCGCTTCAAGCCGCTCGCGCAAGGCGGCGCTGTCCTGGGTGGGGGAGACGCACTCGATCAGCGCGTTCCATTCATGTGGCTCTGTCAGCGGTGCACGGGCTGTCGGCTGATGCGCGAGGACGGACGCGAGGCAATGCGCCGGGACAACCTCGAACCCTTCGAGCGCCTCGCCCAGCGTCCGCTCCATCTGCCGCAACAGCGTGCGCGCATCGACGATCCCGCCAAGGCCCACCCACGCCGTCGCCCGGCCAATCGGCGCAGGCAGCAACCGCAGACAGGCCGCCGTAACGATGCCGAGCGTGCCTTCCGAGCCGATCAGCAACTGCTTGAGATCAAACCCGCGATTGTCTTTCTTTAGCGGGGTCATCAGGTCGAGCACCTCTCCCGACGCCAACACCGCCTCCAGCCCCAGCACCTGCGCGCGCATGGTGCCGTGGCGCAGCACCTGCGTGCCGCCTGCATTGGTTGCGATCAGCCCGCCGATGGTGGCCGACCCCTTGCCGCCAAGTGTGAGCGGGAAACGCAGCCCCGCGGCATCGGCGGCATCGTGCAAGGATTGGAGGATCACGCCAGCCTCGCACACGGTTTGGCCGGTGGCTGGATCGACCTGACGAATCCGGTCCATGCGCCGCAGCGAGAGCAGGATCGCCGTGCCGCTCGCATCCGGGGTTGCGCCGCCTGCCATGCCGCTGTTGCCGCCTTGCGGAACGATCGGCACGCCATGCGCGCCGCACAGCTTTACCAAGGCAGCCACCTCGGCGGTCGAGGCGGGCGCGGCGAGGGCCAAAGCGCGGCCGGTGTAGCGCCCGCGCCAGTCGGTCAGCCAGGCGTCCACCCGCTCAGGATCGGTGGTCAGACCGCGCACGCCCAGCAAGGCTGCGGCCTCGGCAAGGAAGACATCGGCGTCAGCGCGAGGGGGCGGGGAAGGGTGATTCATTGTTGCCTCCATGCCACAGTCTGCGATGATTTTGCCACCGCTTTCGTCCTCATTTGCTGGACAGTTAAGGCATGGTTCAATTGAGGATGCTACGGCTTCTCCACTCCGGCGAGCCGTTTATTCGCCGCGCGACTGCCGAAATTGCTCGTTTCCAGGAGAATCCTCCCCGGCCATGCATAGCCTGTTCGCCCTCGCAGCGCCGCTGACGCTGTTGCTGCCTCTGGTGGCAGAGGCGGCTGATGTGGCGAGCGATGGCTCGGAACCGGCAGTATCGGCGCCGCAATGTGATGTGGCAGCAGCAGGGCAGGAGCCGACCGACCCCGTCGCGGTCAATCCGCTTTCAGCGCTGCGCCAGTCCTCCATCGTGCGACAAGTGCGCATCGAACAGCGTGTCGTTGTCCGAATTGCCCCGCAATCGGCAACCTCGCGCCGGAATTTGCTGGCCGACCTGCCGCAGCGCGCGGTTGCTCCGCAGTTTGAGGAAGGCGGCAAGGAAAAATGCGTCGCGCTTGACGGGATAGCAGGGGTGCAAACGGGCAGCGGCAACCGGCTTGTTTTGTTCCTGCGTGACCGGCGGATGATCTCGGTCAATCTCGAAAAATCGTGCCGCGCCCGAGACTTCTACTCCGGCTTCTATGTTGAGAAGAACAAGGACGGTCGTCTGTGTGTCGAGCGTGACAAGCTGCAATCGCGCACCGGCGCGCGCTGCGAGGTTGATACCATGCGTGAACTGGTCGAGGTGCGCAGCTGACATATCGCGCTTCACCCGCGCGATTCCTTGACTTTTGCGACCATTTGCAGGAAAGGCGCGGCAGCCCGATGCTACGCTAACCGCGCGCAGGGCTGCAATCCCGGCAGTAACCCTGCCCGCTATTTTCGGACACCACACACCGCATGACATTCGCCGATCTCGGCCTTTCGCCTGAATTGCTCAAAGCCGTCGAAGACGCGGGCTACACCACGCCGACCGCGATTCAGGCGCAGGCGATCCCGACCATCCTGATGATGCGCGACCTCATCGGCATCGCCCAGACCGGGACTGGCAAGACAGCGAGCTTCGTGCTCCCGATGATCGACGTGATGGCCGCAGGCCGCCGCCGCGCGCTGATGCCGCGTTCGCTGATCCTCGAGCCGACCCGCGAACTCGCCGCTCAGGTGGCTGAGAACTTCGAGAAGTACGGCAAGAACCACGATCTCAAGATGGCGCTGCTGATCGGCGGCGTGCAGATGGGTGACCAGTTGAAGGCCCTGTCGGACGGGGTCGACGTGCTGATCGCGACACCTGGCCGGTTGATGGACCTGTTCGAGCGCGGCAAGATCATGCTCAACGGCTGCGAATTGCTGGTGATCGACGAGGCTGACCGGATGCTCGACATGGGGTTCATCCCCGACATCGAATTCATCTGCTCCAAGCTGCCCGAAACCCGCCAGACGATGCTGTTTTCGGCAACGATGCCTGCGCCGATTGAAAAGCTGGCGAAGAAGTTCCTCAACAACCCCAAGCGGATCGAAACCACGCGTGCGGCGTCCACCAATGCCGACATCACCGCCTTCAAGGTGCCGGTGAAGTCCCGCACCAAAAAGGACACGCTGCGCTGGTTCCTTGAAAACGACCTGATCGAAACCGCGATCATCTTCGCCAACCGCAAGACCACGGTGCGCGAATTGAACCAGAGCCTCAATCGGCTGGGCTTCCGTTCGTCGGAGATTCACGGCGACATGGACCAGTCGAGCCGGATCAAGGAGCTTGACCGGTTCAAGGCGGGCGAAGTGAATATTCTGGTGGCGTCAGACGTCGCGGCCCGCGGGCTCGACATCAAGGGCGTCAGCCACGTCTTCAACTATGACACGCCGTGGCACCCCGATGATTACGTCCATCGCATCGGCCGCACCGGGCGCGCAGGCGCCAAGGGACGGGCCTTCACCTTCGTATCGGAAGAAGATGCCGAGGCGATCAGCAATGTCGAAAAGCTAACCGGCAGCGCGATCAAGGTGTTCGGCAAGGAGGACGTGCGCGTCGACCTTACTGAAGTGATCGCCAAAGCCGAAGCGGCCAAGGCCAAGGCTGAGCCTGAAGTTCGCACCGAAGAAGCGCGCGAAGATCGCCCCGAACGCAAGCCCCGCCGCGCCCGCGAAGACCGCGAGGAGCGTGCCCCGCGTGAGGAGCGTGCACCCCGCGAAGAACGTGCTCAGCGTGAGGAACGCGCACCCCGCGAAGCCCGCCCGCCGCGCGAGGAACGTCCCCGCCGCGAAAAGCCCGGCCCCCGCACCGACCGCGTCACCGCCAGTGACGAGCAAAAGCCGCGCCGCCGCTATCACGAGGACGACGAACCCGTGCCCGCAGGCGAATGGAACGGCCCGCGTCCGGGGTTTCTGGATGTTGGGTTCGGGTAACCACTTGTAAATCTGTCGGAATTAAACATCCGCGTGGCCAGACAGGCGCACGCGGGGGTCGGTATGTTGCAGCGGTTTCGTGACTGGATCGATGACGCCCGGTTGCAGGCTCATGATTCCTCGCTGCTGAAGAAGATCAAGAAGTTCGGCTGGACCGCGACCTACGTCTATGGCGACGGCGACGAGGACCATCAGGATTTTGCCTATACGCTCGGATTTTCGGACTTCGCCGCGCCCGAGCTGATTGTCTTCAACTTTGATCCGCAGCTCGTCAACGGGCTGTTCTGGCAGTATTTCGAGTACCAGAAATCAGGGCGGGGACTCGTCGATGGCCTGGTTTTCCGGATCCCGGAGATGGACGGCTTCGAGTGCACGCTGCGCAAGGCAGTGAAGCCGCAGACGTGGGAGCGGCACGTCTTCGACACTATCCGCTATTCCCGCATGCAAGGTCGGGGTAACCGGCCCGAAGTCATGCAAATCGTCTGGCCCAGTGCCGCGACCGGCCAATATCCGTGGTCGCCGGGATGTCCCGAAACGGTGATCACCAGCCAGCCTGCACTTTTCGAGGGAAATCCGCCCGCCGGTGCGCCGATGGTGGACCTGCCCCTTTAGCCAACCACCGTCACGAAACTATCCAGCACCCGCTTCTCGCCTGCGTCCTCGAACATGATCGTGAGCTTGTTGCCCTCCTGATCGATCACGCAGCCGGTGCCGAATTTCGTGTGCGTCACCATCGCACCGATGGCGATATCGCTGCGGGCAGGCGCGGCGAAGCTGGCGGCTGAGCGGGTGTTCTCCCGCACGCGGGCGGGCTTGGTGTCGTAACCCGACGTTAAAGCGCGCTGCCACCCGGGGCCGCGCTGCTGCGCGCGATCGGGCCGGTCGCGCGCGACATGGGCGAAAGGATCATCCTGCTCGCTCCAGTTTGCCCGCCACAGCGAGGCTCCACCGGTTAGCGTGGTTTCCTGCTCGATATGCTCTTCCGGTAGATCCTCGATGAAGCGCGAGGGGATGGAGCTGGTCCACTGCCCGTAGATCCGGCGGTTCGCGGCGTGGAGGATGGTGCAGTGTCGCCGCGCGCGCGTGATCGCCACGTAAGCGAGGCGGCGCTCCTCTTCCAAGGACGCCAGCCCGCCTTCGTCGATTGCGCGCTGCGAAGGGAAGACGCCTTCCTCCCAGCCGACACAGAAGACATTGTCGAATTCCAGCCCCTTGGCGGCGTGGATCGTCATGATCGTCACCGTCTCCTCAGCATCCGACCGGTCATTGTCCATCACCAGGCTGACATGCTCGAGGAAATCGCCGAGCGTTTCGTACTCCTCCATCGCGCGTGCGAGTTCGGAAAGGTTTTCGGCGCGGCCCGCACTTTCGGGCGAGCGGTCGGCGGACAGCATCGCGTTGTAACCCGATTCCTCCAGCACCAGACTGAGCAGATCGGCAGGCGAGAGCGTGTCCGATGCCTCACGCCAGTGCAGGAACTGGCGCATCAACCCGCCGATGGTCATGGCGCTGCGTTTGGGCAATTCGTCGCTGTCGGCCAGTTGCAGCGCGGCGGCGGCCAGTGGCAGGCCGGTGCGGCGCGCGTGGCTGTGCATCTGCTCCAAGGCCTTGGCACCAAGCCCGCGCTTGGGTTGGTTGTGGATGCGCTCGAAGGCGAGATCGTCCTGCGGCTGCGCGATCAGGCGCAGGTAGGCGAGCGCATCGCGGATCTCGGCACGCTCGTAGAATCCGAAGCCGCCGATGATGCGGTAGTTGATGCCGATCTGAATGAAGCGGTCTTCAAATTCGCGGGTCTGGTATTGCGCGCGCACGAGGATGGCGACCTGATTGAGCGCCGCACCTTCGCGCTCAAGCCGCTCAATCGCCTCGCCCACCCGGCGCGCTTCTTCGGGTGCGTCCCACACGCCGATGACCTTGACCTTGTCGCCCCCGTTGACCTCGGTCCAAAGCGTCTTGTCGTGGCGCTGTGAATTGGCCCGGATCAGGCCCGCCGCCGCGCCCAGGATGTGCGGGGTGGAGCGGTAATTCTGTTCGAGCCGGATTACTTCCGCGCCGGGGAAATCCTTCTCGAACCTAAGGATGTTGGCGACTTCCGCCCCGCGCCACGAATAGATCGACTGGTCGTCATCGCCGACCACGCAGATATTCTTGTGCCCCTGCGCCAATAGTCGCAGCCACAGGTATTGGACGGCATTGGTGTCCTGATATTCGTCCACCATGATGTAACGGAAGCGGCGCTGGTAATCGGCGAGGATGTCGTGATGGCTGCGCAGGATGTTCAGCATGTGCAGCATCAGATCGCCGAAATCGCAGGCATTGAGCGCCTTCAGCCGCTCCTGATAGCGCGTGTAGAGCGCGGTGCCCTTGCCATTGGCATAGGCTTCGTTCTCCACCGCATCCAAGTCGGCGGGGTTCAATCCGCGGTTCTTCCAGCGGTCGATCAGCCCGGCCAATTGCCGCGCGGGCCAGCGCTTTTCGTCAAGATCGGCCTCGGCAATCAGAGCCTTCAGCAGGCGCAGCTGATCGTCGGTATCGATGATGGTGTAATTGTGCTGGAGGCCGACCAGCTCGGCATGGCGGCGCAGCATCTTGGCGCAGATCGAATGGAACGTGCCGAGCCACGGCAGCCCTTCTGCCTGCGGGCCGAGGTGGTGCGTCACCCGCTCACGCATCTCGCGCGCGGCCTTGTTGGTGAACGTGACGCAAAGGATTTGCGAGGGGTATGCGCGCCCGGTCGCCACCAGATGCGCCAGCCGGGCCGTCAGTGCGGCGGTCTTGCCCGTCCCGGCGCCCGCCAGCATCAGCACCGGGCCTTCGGTTGCGAGCACAGCGGCGCGCTGCGGCGGGTTCAGCCGCGCAGCGTAGGCGGGCACGGTGCCGGAATCGCGCGCTGGCGTTGGGGAGGGCAGGTTGGTGCTCATGGTCAGCTGCGAACAGGTAGGGAACAATTTCCGCAGGGGCAAGCTGCGAGGTGCTGCTTTGCCCACAGCGCGCGGTGGGCGGAAGATCGGCTTGCCGCCTTTCAACCACAATTGCCGATGGGCTGTTGCCGCGGCGGGTTGTCTGGCCGGGGCTTGGGTTGCCTCTCAGGCTGACCGCCCCATACTCAGTAGTGTCAGGTCAGCAGGGGACTGAGCGACCAGACAGAATTTTTGCGTTCGTTGTGCTTGGGTCAATTGGAAATGGAGATACCCATGCATAAGTCTCTGAATAAGTTCGGCCTCGCTAGCGCGGCTATCGCTCTGGTGATGACCTCGGCAATGGCCGGTGCACAAGGGCAGACTGCGTCTGAGCCGATGCCGGATACCACCGCCTCGCCCATGCCCGAAGCGGCACCGCCGTCGGCGACCCAGGCGCCTGCGCCGATTCCGGCTCCGGAACCGACTGCCGAGCAGGTAGCCCAGATGGAATCGTGGCCGGCCGACAAGCAGACCGCGTACAAAGCCTGGTCACCTGCCGCACAGAACTACTTCTGGTCACTGACTGAGGAGCGTCAGGAAATGTTCTGGCGTCTGACCGACGGTGACAAGGAAACTCTGGCCAAGCTAACGGACAGTCAGCGCGAAACGGCTTGGGCTCAGATCAAGACCAAGCTTGACGCGCTGAGCAGCTAAGCCACCGCTTCAGGCGGACCCGGGTCGGCATCGGATGCGGCTAGTCTTAAAAGGCTAAGCTTGCCCTTGCCGACCCGGCGTTCCGCATCGAGCGCGAGGCCTTTGATCACCACATCTTCCTTGAAGCTGGTTTCGACCGCGATCCAGGTCTGCGGACCGATCCAGCCAAGCCGCAGCAAGCGATCCAGCGCCACCTCGCCCGCGCCCGATAGATAGGGCGGATCGACGAGGATCAGGTCGAGCGGGGCTGAAGCCGCGCGCAGTTGCGTGACCGAACCCGTCTCAACCCGCGAACGGGCCTGCGCACCCAGCGCCGTGACATTGGCGCGGATCACATCCACCGCTGCGCGGTCTTGCTCAACGAAGAGGCAATGCGCTGCTCCGCGAGACAGGGCTTCAAGCCCAAGCGCGCCGGAGCCTGCGAACAAGTCCGCAATCTGCAATCCCTCAAAATCGCCCAAGCGGCTCGTCAGCATCGCGAACAGCGTTTCGCGCGCGCGGTCTGCTGTGGGCCGAGTGCCGTCGCCCTTGGGTGCGGCGAGCTTCCGACCGCGCCACTCGCCTGCGATAATCCTCATTTGCGCGGACCTCGCGGCGGGGTGAGGCCGCG
>NZ_OY284433.1:2100000-2221995 GCF_958304185.1 uncultured Erythrobacter sp. | reverse complement strand
GGCCCCTTTTTTATTGTGCGTCGATCAAGCGAGAGACGCAGGAGGCCAAGGCTCTCTGCAAGCTGGCCAATCAGCACAGTCCCCTCGGATGGGGTGCAGTACTGCTATTCGGTGAGGGCGCTAGGCAGGGGTGAACGTCGCAAGGACGCGCCGGACTTGGCAGTAAGCCATCGCTCCAAGCAGACGGTGATTCGCCATGCCCACGGCTCAGACTGAGCGTGCCGTCATTATCACCGGGTGCGGGGTCAGCCGGGCCAGCCGCCCACTTCCACGAGTTATTCGCCAGCAGCAGCCCGCGCCCGCTCCGCAATCGTCGCCTCGGCCATTGGCAGGGTGCGATAGGCGTAGATCAGCAGCGCCAGCGATATCGGCGCTACTCCGATCAGTGACAGGACGCCGATCCGCATGCTCCCGCTCAGCTCGGAAATCTGCCCGACCATATAGGGGCCGAGCCCAAGGCCGACCAAGGTTGTCGCGAGGAAGAACGAGGCCGTAGCAGTTCCGCGCATCCGCGGGAGCACCAGATCCTGCGTCGTGGCAGCAGCAGCCCCCAGTGCGGTCGCGGCGAACATCCCTGCGAGAAAGTTCATCAGGTAGAACAGGGCGGGAATTTCGGTCGTGAAGCCAATCCAGATCGGAATGACCGGCGCGACAATGCCAAACATGATGACGAGAATCCGCCCCGACGGATTGCGCGAACGCAGCCAATCCGACAGTCGCCCACCGAGAATCACCCCCAGAAAGCCCGACACCGCACCGCTGCCGCCCAGCACGAAGGCAAGTTCGTCCTTGGGCAATTTGAGCACGGTCTCGGCATAGGGCGCCGACCAGAACGCCAGCGCATAGGCGCCGAGCGATACGAGGCCATAGCCCAGCGCCGTGCAGATGAAGGCCGGCGTGCCCCAGATCAGGCTGAAGGTCGCCGGGTCGTGCCTGCGCAGTGTCGATGCCCATGAAAACACCGCATAATAGCCGAATGCAATCGACGACCATTGCGGGAGATTGCCGGTCAGCTCGATCATGATCAGCGCGAAGCCGGTCATCGCGGCCGCCATCGCGAGGTTGACGGTCGCTGCCATCGGGCCGCGGCGCATTGCGTGGTACAGAGTGAACGGGGGCAGCAGCATCGACAGGTCGATGAAGAAGTCGACCAGTGGATGACGCCCTCCTACAGTCTCGGCAGCCGGCCGCGCCGGTTCACGCAGCGAGGCGACCCAGATCGCGAGCAGGATTCCTGGAATCCCCACGGCGAGAAAGGCGGCCTGCCAGCCCACCAGCCCAGCCATCCCGCCGCCCGGATAGGCCGCGTCCCAAACCTTCGAAATCTTGGCTCCGATCAGCAGCGAGACCCCGCCGCCGAGATAGAGGCCCGAGGAATAGATCGCCAAGGCGGTGGCGCGCTTTCGCGCTGGGAAATAATCCGAAATCAATGAATAGGCCGTCGGGCTGGCCGTCGCCTCGCCCACGCCCACGCCCATGCGCGCCAGTGACAGGGTCAGATAGTTGCGCGCAAATCCGGACATTGCCGTCATCGCCGACCACAGCAACAGGCCGATAGTCAGCAGGCGCACCCGGTGCCAGCGGTCCGCCAAACGGCCAAGCGGGACACCGAACAGCGCATAGAACACCGCAAAAGCCGCACCGCCGAGAAAGCCGAGCTCGCCGTCGGTCAGCTGAAGATCGCGCTTGATGTCGACCGCCAAGATCGAGAGGATCTGCCGATCGATGAAGTTGAGGATGTAGACCACAACCAGCACCCCGAGCACATACCAGCTATAGGCGGGGACGGAATCCTCGCTGCGGCTTTCGGCCGCTTCGGCTTTCTCGCTCAATGCTGATCCCCTATCCCGGATGCTCTGCTTATCGACCGGCCATGAGGCCTGTCACGCCTTATAGCGCGTGCTATCGACAATCCCCGCCTCGGCAAAACCCTTTTTCCTGAGGCGGCACGAATCGCACAAGCCGCAGGCTAGCCCCTCGGGCGTCGGATCGTAACAGGACCAGCTCCAGGCCGGATCAAGCCCCAGCCGCGCGCATTCGCGGGCGATGTCGGCTTTGGTCATGTGCTGGAGCGGGGCGTGGATGGTAAAGGGCGCGCCTTCCACCCCCGCCTTGGTGCCGAGCCGTGCGGTTTCGGCAAAGCTGGCGATGAATTCCGGGCGGCAATCAGGATAGCCCGAATAGTCGAGCGCATTCACCCCGATGAACACATCGCGCGCGCCTGCTGCTTCAGCGCAGGCGGTGGTGAGCGCGAGGAATACGAGATTGCGCGCCGGGACATAGGTCACCGGAATGTCGTCCCCCACGCCGCCCTTGGGCACATCGATTGCATCGGTCAGCGCCGATCCGCCAAATGCCCGCAGATCGAGCGCGATTGGGGTGTGGCGGACAAGTCTCAACTGTTTGGCGATGCGTGCGGCGGATTCCAGCTCAAGCCGGTGACGCTGCCCGTAATCGACCGTCAGCGCATGGACCGCAAAGCCGGCTTCCTGCGCCAGCGCTGCTGTCACCATCGAATCCAGCCCGCCGGACAGCAGCACCACCGCCAGCGGCTGCATGCGCGTATGTTCAGAACCGCTCATGCCGCGCACCTAACATGGACGCGCGCAAAGGCAATCGCAGTGCGATCAGCAGGCGCCCGTGCGGCGTGCCTCAGCCGTCAGCTGGAACGGCATGCCATCATGGATGCCCTGACTTTCCAGCTGGGCGAGCGCGCCGGTCTCGCGGCGAATGCTGGTGCGGCCGTAGCCATTGCCCGGGCAGGTGTACTGCACCGTGACGCGCGCGGCGCCATCCTCCACGACAAACTGGCTGCACCCGCTTTCCCGGTGCATCAGCTGGATCAGCTCGGCGCCTGACTTGACGCAGATCTTGCGATCCCGCGCCATACCGCGCTGCTTGATGGTCCACTCGCCCTTGGTCAGCGTGCCGAGCATCGCAAGGCCATTGCCCTGCGCCACAACCGGCACGGCAAACCACAGTGCCGCCCCGGCTGCAATCGCCCCCAAAGCAAGTACGCGCATTCTGCTGTCGGTTCGATAGGTCATGCCCGTCCTCATGGCAGCTTTCTGTCCCGTCCCATTGCACATTTTGGCCGAAATGAGCCCGATGTGGATGTTTTTTCGACGAAGCGTCAGATCGCCAGTGCGAAAGTGCGCGAACAGAAGGCGCAATCGACCGCGATCAGGCCGTCGGTGCCGCGCATCTCTTCCTGCTCATCGGCCGGGAAGCGCGCGATAATCGTCTCGTAATGCGCCGCGCTGCACCGGCATCCCCGCGACAGCGCCGCACCCGGCACGACCCGGACCTCGTCTTCCTCATGGAACAACCGCCACGCGATCGCCTCGAGCGAGAGCGTGCGGTCGAGCAGTTCGTCATGGCTGATCGAGCCAGCCATCACCGCAACATGTTCCCAATCGGGATGGTCGAGGCGGACGTGCAGCCGTTCGCGCCCCTCCTCGCCATCGGCCAGATGCTGGATCAGCAGCCCTGCGGCCATGCGCCCGCCTGCACCGGCGCGGCTGGCGACGCGAATCAGCGTCGGGATCTGTTCGGACTGGCTGAAATAGCTCTCACACGCTTCGGCGAGGCTATCGCCTTCCAGCGTGACGATTCCCTGATAGCGCTTATTGCCCGCGGCTTCGAATGTGATCGCGAGATAGCCTTCGCCGAACAGCGTCTGGAGCGCGGGATTGGACCCCAGCTTCGCCAGCCGCTCGCCATCGAAATCCGCATAGCCGCGCACTGCGCCGTCGCGATAATCGACCACCAGCAGTTTCACGATCCCGCCCTGCGTCTGCGCCTGCATGGTGAGCTGCGCGGCATCGCCCTTCAGCAGGCCGCCCATCAGCGTGCCCAGCACCAACGCCTCGCCCAGCAGGTGCGTGATCGGCGCGGGGTAATCATGTGCCGAGAGCACCTGTTCCAGCACGCTGTCCATCCGCACGATACGCCCGCGCGCGCTGCGGCCCGGCAAGGTGAAGCCCATCAGGGTGTCGGCGAAGGTCTCGGTCATGTCGGTCGTGTCAGTCATGCCGGGCCATATGGGGATCGATCGTGTCGGGCGAAAGACCCCCGCTGACGCACCCTAGCTACTGAGCAGCCCGAAACTCCACAACAGCACCGATTTCTGCGCGTGGATGCGGTTCTCGGCTTCGTCGAACACCACCGACTGCGGGCCTTCGAATACCTCTTCGCTGACTTCCTCGTCCACGTGGGCGGGCAGGCAGTGGAGGAACACTGCATCAGGCTTAGCATGCGCCATCAGCGCGGCGTTCACCTGATAGGGGGCCATCGCCGCCAGCTTGTTGTGGACGTGCTCCTGCCCCATCGAGATCCAGGTATCGGTTACGATCACATCCGCCCCGCGCGCGGCAGCGGCGGCATCCTGCGTCAGAGTGACAGTCGCTCCGCCCGCCCGCGCCAGTTCGACGAAGGCCGGATCAGGCTCATACCCCGCCGGGGTCGCCACGCGGACGTTGAACTTCATCAGTCCGGCCGCCTCAAGGATCGAGTGCAGCACATTATTGCCATCCCCGAACCACGCGACCTCGAGCCCCGGCAGCGACTTGCCATGCCCGATCACGGTGAGGAGATCGGCCATGATCTGGCAGGGGTGCGACATATCGGTCAGGCCGTTAATCACCGGCACCGTGGCATGGCGCGCCATTTCCTCGATCTTGGCGTGATCATCGGTGCGAAGCATGATCCCATCGACCATCCGGCTGAGCACACGGGCCGTATCGGCGATGCTCTCCCCCCGCCCAAGCTGGCTTGAGGCCGAATCGAGCAGCAACACGCTGCCACCCAGCTGGCGCATCGCAATGTCAAAGCTGACGCGGGTGCGGGTCGAATTCTTCTCGAACACCAGCGCCAGCACGCGGCCTTTGAGCGGGCCATCGGCATCGGGCGCGCCTTTGGGCAGGCCCACGCGCGCCGCCTTGCGATCGATCGCATCATTGATCATCGCTGCGATATCATCGCCGCCCGCATCCCCGAGATTGAGGAAGTGGCGATAGGCCCCCGATGCAGCGGTCATGCCGGTTCAGGCACCTTGAAGCTCGCCGCGCCCGCCGACAGCTTGTCGAAGAACTCGTCGATCTCGGCATCGCCGATCACGAGCGGCGGGATGACGCGGATGGTGTTGTCGCCCGCCGCCACGGTCAGCAGCTGGTGATGATCGCGCAGGTGGACGTAGAACGGGCGGCTCTCCATCTTCATCTTGAGACCCAGCATCAGGCCCTTGCCACGCACCAGTTCGAACAGCTCCGGGTAATTGCCGATGAACTGTTCGAGGCGCGAGCGCAGGCGCTCCCCCTTGTCGCGGACCGATGCGAGGAATTCCTCGTTAGCCACCGCGTCCATCACCGCCATCCCGGCCGCCATCGCCAACGGGTTGCCGCCGTAGGTGGATCCGTGGGTGCCGAAGGTCATGCCGCGCGCGGCGTGCTCGGTAGCGATGCAGGCGCCGAGCGGGAAGCCGCCGCCGATGCCCTTCGCGGTCGCCATGATGTCGGGCTCGACCCCGTAATGCTCATAGGCATAGAGCTTGCCGGTACGCGCAACGCCGCACTGAACTTCGTCGAGGATCAGCATCAACCCGTGCTCGTCACACAAGGCGCGCAGGCCCGCCATGAACTCCTGTGACGCAGGGCGAATACCGCCCTCCCCCTGGATCGGCTCAACCAGAATGCCCGCCGTGTGCGGCCCGATCAGCGCCTTGGCCGCTTCCAGATCATCGAACGGCGCATACTTGAACCCTTCGAGCAGCGGCGCAAAGCCATGGTGCATCTTGGTCTGGTTCGAGGCCGAGATGGTCGCCATCGTCCGGCCGTGGAAGGCATTGTGGAAGGTGATGATTTCGAACCGGTTAGCGTCCCCCGCCTCGCCCGCGTTCTGGTGATAGGCGCGCGCAGCCTTGATTGCGCATTCGACGGCCTCGGCGCCCGAATTGGTGAAGAACACCGTGTCGCCGAAGGTCGTGTCGACCAACGTCTGCGCCAGTCGCTCACCCTGCGGGCTGCCATAGAGGTTCGAGACGTGCATCAGCGTCGCGGCCTGCTGCTGGATCGCGCCGATCAGCCCTTCATGCGAATGTCCGAGCAGATTCACCGCGATGCCGCTGGCGAAATCGAGATAGCGGGTGCCGTCCTCGTCGATGAGATGGCAGTGCTCGCCGCGCACCGGCCGGACACCGCAACGCGGATAGACGGGCATGAGCGGGGTAATCGACATGGGCTTTGTCCTGAATTGTGAGAATCGGGGGGACTTGAAACGCAAATGGCGGCCCTGAGCCAGAGCCGCCATCTACAATCCGGTAATCTTCCGCTGACCCTGCGTCAAACCGCGGGGGCGGTTTCGGCCGAGGTCAGCCTTCGATCGGTGCCAGATTGACGGCGGAATGTTTTCCGCGTCGATCGACTTCGAGATCGAATTCGTAGCGTTCGCCTTCGTTCAAGGCGGAAAGCCCCGAACGCTCGACCGCGCTGATGTGGACGAAGGCATCGGGCTGGCCATCATCACGGACGAGGAAGCCGAAGCCCTTCATCGCGTTGAAGAACTTGACCGTGCCCTTGGCGCGCTCACCCGTCAGTTCGCGAGCCGGAGCAGCAGGCTTGGCCGCCACTGCGATCACATCACCGACAACCTGAAGATCCTGTGCCGACACTTTGCCGCCGCGATCCACGAGATTGTACTGGAGTTCCTGACCTTCAGCGAGACCTTCAAGACCAGCACGCTCGACTGCGCTGATGTGTACGAACACATCTTCGCCGCCGCCTTCTTGCTGGATGAAGCCGAAGCCCTTCTGTGTATTGAAGAACTTCACGGTGCCCTTGCCGGTGCCAACGATCTGGGCAGGCATGCGCGGCGCGCCGCTAAACCCACCGCCGCCGCCGCCGCCAGGACCACGCGGGCCGCCACTGAAGCCGCCACCGCCGCTGCGCGGGGCACCGCCTCCGCCACCGCCGCCGTAGCGATCACCGCCGCCGCCGCCGCCAAACCGGTCGCCACCGCCACCAAAGCGATCGCCGCCGCCGCCAAATTCGCGCGGAGGCGAGAAACCATCATTCCCACCGCCAAACGGATCGAAGCCATCTTCGCCGAAACCGTCGCGCTTATCGCGTCCGCGCCGGCGTCCCCTATCGTAACCCATAGATCAGTACGTACCTTAGCCACACTGCCCGGCCTCAATCGCGCCGATGTCGTGGACAGTGAGCCGCACCGGAGCCAGACGCGCCGAGCTTGTAGTCCGGCGCGCACGTGTGAAACTTATAGCGCACAAAAGCTTGCTTTGCGAACGATTTTACCGGGGTGCCCGTCCGCCGTGCTACCGCCGCGCGGGGGTGCTTGTGCGCTGCACCCGCTTTGGGCATGAAAGGCGGCAACAACACTGGGCCAGACAGTAGGGAAAGCAGGACTGATCATGAGCGATTTTCGCCAACTGACCGAAAATGTGCTGGTGAGCCCGCAACTTGCGCTGGAGGATATCGCGGCGGCGGCGGCGCTGGGCGTGGGCCTTATCGTCAATAATCGACCCGATGGTGAGGAACCCTCGGCACCGCAGGGGGACGAAATCGCCGCAGCGGCAGCGGCAGCGGGAATGAATTATGTCGCCATTCCGATCGGCCACTCAGGCTTCAGCGAACCGCAGGTCAACGCCATGATCGACGCGCTGGAACAGGCCGAGGGCCCGATTCTCGCCTATTGCCGTTCGGGCACCCGATCGACCTTGTTGTGGGCGCTGGCCGCCGCCAAGCAGGGCGTCGAGCCAGATGACATCGCCCGCACAGCGGCGCGGGCAGGCTATGACGTCAGCCCGATTCGCGCGATGATCGACATGCTCGCCGCGCGCTGAGGCGCTCCGACATGAATGTGCCGCCGTTGCTGATCCAGACGATGGTGTCGCTGGCCGCCATCCTTGCGCTGGCGGGTTTGGCGTGGCGGCTGAAGCTGGGCGGTTCTCCGACGCTCACCAGTGATGATGATGTGCGGCGCGCAGCAGGCGAGGTGGAGGACGGGTTCGATCCTGTCGCCATTGCCCGCGACGGTGAGGGCGTGGCCGCGATCGCCCGCGACGCGCAGGGGCGGATCATGGTGATCAAGCGCCACGGCAACCGCTTTACCGGACGGATGCTCGATGCCGACGCAAATGCGACGCTCAACATTGGTCTGGGCGAGACAGTGCTGGTGGTGCGGACCGGTCAGACCTTGTTCGGCGATATCTACCTTGCGATTGACGATCCGCAGGCTTGGGTCGCAACCATCAATGGGGTAAGCAAGCCGCAGGATGCCTGAATTCAACCCCACCCAATATGCCGTGCCGCTGTTCGTGGTGGCGGTCCTGGCCGAGATGATCTGGGCCAAGCTGCGCGCGCCGGAAGCCTATGAGCCGAAGGACACGCTGGTCAGCTTATCGTTCGGCTTGGGCTCGACCGTTGCCGGGGCGCTCTTGGGCGGCTTTGCGATCACGTTGATGCTGCTTGCCTATGACTGGCGGGTGGTGGATTTCGGGCCGGAATGGTGGGCGGTGTGGTGGGCCTGGCCGCTGTGCTTCGTGCTCGACGACCTCAAATATTACTGGGTACACCGCGCCGGGCACCGCATCCGCTGGATGTGGGCGTCACATGTGAACCACCATTCGAGCCAGCACTACAACCTGTCGACCGCGCTACGGCAGAGTTGGACCGGAGCCTTCACCTTCGGGGTGCTTTTCGCCATTCCCTTGGTGCTGCTGGGCTTTCATCCGGTGATGATCGCGATCTGCGGCGGGTTCAATCTCATCTACCAGTTCTGGATCCACACCGAGGCGATCAAGCGGATGCCCGCGTGGTTCGAGGCGGTGATGAACACGCCCAGCCACCACCGCGTCCACCATGCGACCAACCCGCGCTATCTCGACACCAATTACGCGGGTGTGTTCATCATCTGGGACAAGCTGTTCGGCACCTTCACCCCCGAGGTCGATGACGAAAAGATCCGCTATGGCATCGTCAAGCAACTCGGCAGTTTCAATCTGTTGTGGTCGGTGTTCCACGAATGGATCGGGATGATTGCCGACATCTGGCATGCGCCGTGGAAGCATAAGCTCAGCTACCTGCTGCGCGAGCCCGGCTGGAGCCATGACGGCAGCCGCGAAACCTCCGACATGATCCGCAGCCGGTGGCAGGCGCGGCGAAGCACCGGCGAGGTTGCGCCCGCCGCAACTTCAGTGGCGGATCGAAACCCGATTGCAGGCGGCCAAGAAGCTGCCTAATCTCCCCCGCCAAAGGGAGAGAACATGGAAAGTTTCGACTACATCGTCATTGGCGGTGGCAGTGCCGGTAGCGCTGTCGCAGGGCGGCTCGCGGTAGATGGCACGCGGCGGGTGTGTCTGCTGGAAGCGGGCGGGCGCAACGACAATGTCTGGATCAAGACGCCGGGCTTCATGCCCTTCATCCCCGAAAAGTCGAACTACCGCTATGAAACCGTCCCGCAAAAGGGGCTGAACGGCCGCACCGGATACCAGCCACGCGGACGCGGGCTCGGCGGCTCCTCGGCGATCAACGCAATGGTCTATATCCGCGGCAACCGCTGGGATTACGACAACTGGGCCGCGATGGGCTGCTCCGGCTGGGCCTATGACGACGTGCTCCCCTACTTCCGCCGCGCCGAGGCGAACGAGCGCGGGGGGGACGATTTCCACGGCGCGGGCGGGCCCTTGTTCGTGTCCGATCAGACCGCCGCCAACCCTTCCTCCTACGCCTTTGTCGAAGCGGCCGCCGCGCTCCAGCTGCGCACCAATGGGGATTTCAACGGCGCGCACCAGGAGGGCTTCGGTCTTTATCAGGTCACGCAGCGCAAAGGTGAACGCTGGTCAGCGGCCCGCGCCTATGTCGAGCCGATCCGCGATGCCGGCAATTTCGCGGTGCGCACCGATACGCTGGTCGAGAAGCTGGTGATCGAGGGCGGGCGCGTCACCGGCGTGCAGATCCGTCGCGGGGGCCAGTCAGAAACGCTGCTCGCCCGGCGCGGTGTTGTGCTGAGCGCAGGCGCATTCAACTCTCCGCAAATCCTGATGCTGTCGGGCATCGGCCCGGCCGATCACCTGAAGGCGCACGGGATCGACGTGGTGCTGGATCGCCCGGCGGTCGGCGGCAACTTGCAGGATCATATCGACTACGTCTCCGGCTGGGAGACGGAGAGCGACATTCCGATCGGCAGCACACTCAAAGGCACGCTCAAGATGGCGGCGGCCATGGTTGAGCACCGCCGCAAGCGAACGGGGGTGATGACCACGCCCTATGCCGAGGCGGGCGGGTTCTGGAGCGTGATGCCCGATAGCCCCGCCCCTGACGTGCAGTGGCATTTCGTGCCTGCGGTCCTGGAGGATCACGGGCGCGAGAAGGTGAAGGCGCATGGCTTCTCGCTCCACGCCTGCGTGCTGCGGCCAGAGAGCCGCGGCACCGTGCGGCTGGGGAGCGGCGATGCGGCCGCCGCGCCGGTGATCGATCCCAACTTCCTCGCCGATGATCGCGACATGGCGGTGCTACGCGCCGGTGTGCGCCTGTCGCACCGGATTGCCGAAGCGCCGCCGATGCAGGCGTTCGGCCCGAAGGACCGCCACCCGGTCGACCTGCATGATGATGCTGCGCTGGACCAGCTGATCCGCAATCGCTCGGATTCGGTCTATCACCCTGTCGGCACCTGCCGGATGGGCAACGACCCGGACGCCGTGGTCGATCCGACGCTGAAGCTGAACGGGCTGGAGGGTCTGTGGGTGGCGGATGCGAGCATCATGCCCAAGCTCGTCAGCGGCAACACCAACGCGCCGAGCATCATGATCGGAGAGCGTTGCGCTGACTTCGTGATGGCGTCTGAATAGTCCACGCCCTCAAGCGCCGGGCGCGGCCCGTCCGGGCCGCTTGGCTTACGCGCCATAAGGCGCGGCGGCCGGCCGGCCTTGCGGTCGCTGCGCGCCCGGACCAGCACGAGCACTCCCAACGGTGCTGACTACGGCCCGTCGAAGGACGGGCCGCAACGGCGACCGCCCGCCCGCAGGCGCTCGCGCGGCACGCGCGAAACAGCGCCGAGGACGCTCGCCCGGAGGGGCGAGCGAAACACAAAAAAAGGCCGGAGAGCTTGCGCTACTCCGGCCGTGTTCAGTTTGTTCGTTCGCAGGAGGAACGTAGTGAGGCGGGGGGAGAGGAGAGGGAGAGAGAGATCTCCCCCCGCCAAGCTTGGTGGAGAGGTGCCTAGTTGTAGGCGCGCTCCCCGTGTTCGGAGATGTCGAGGCCGTTGGTTTCGGCTTCGGCGTCAGGGCGCAGGCCCAGGGTGTACTTGAGGATCATGAACAGGACGGCCGAGACGACCCCCGTCCAGGCGACCGTCACACCGACCGCATAGATCTGGGTGATGACCTGCCCGGCCATGTCGAACTCGCCAGCGACAGCCACCGGAGCGGTGTAGTCGATCCAGCCCTGACCGCCGAGCGCCGGATCGGCGACGATGCCGGTGCCGATCGCGCCGACAATCCCGCCCACGGCATGGATGCCGAAGACATCAAGGCTATCGTCGTAGTTCAGCTTGTTCTTCACCGTGGTGACGAAGAAGTAGCAGATCACCGAAGCCACAGCGCCGAGGATGATCGCCGTGCCGGGGTGGGCAAAGCCTGCCGCCGGCGTGATCGCCACAAGGCCAGCCACCACACCCGAAACCGCGCCGAGCAGCGAAGGCTTCTTGTGGGTGATCTGTTCGATGATCGCCCAGGCCGCACCCGCTGCTGCCGTGGCAACGAAGGTGTTGATGAAGGCGAGGGCAGCGAAGGCGTTGGATTCGAGCGCCGAGCCAGCGTTGAACCCGAACCAGCCGATCCACAGCAGGCTGGCGCCGATCATGGTCATCACCAGGTTGTGCGGGGGCATGGGCTCCTTCTTGTAGCCGATGCGCGGGCCGATGATGAGGCAGCCGATCAGACCAGCGATCCCGGCGTTGATGTGCACCACGGTGCCACCAGCGAAGTCGAGCGCGCCCCAGCCCCAAAGCAGGCCCATGTCAGTGGGCGCGTTGGGCAGGAAGTCCGGGCCGGCCCAGTACCACACCATGTGTGCGATCGGGAAATAGGCGAGCGTCATCCAGGCGACCACGAAGATGATCAGCGAAGTGAACTTCACGCGTTCCGCAAAGGCCCCGACGATCAGCGCCGGCGTGATGCAGGCGAAGGTCATCTGGAACATCACGAAGACGAGTTCCGGCAGGTAAACCCCGTTGGAGAAGGTCGCGGCAAAAGTGCCCGGATTGACCCCGGCAAGGAACGCCTTGTCGAGCCCGCCGAACAGCGCCGGGAAGGGGGTGCCCGTGGAGGTGAAGGCCATCGAGTAGCCCCAGCCAAACCAGACCAGCGCAGCAACGCAGACGATGGTGAGCACCTGCATGAGCACGCTCAGCATGTTCTTGGCGCGCACGAGGCCGCCGTAGAACAGCGCGAGCGCAGGCACGCTCATCATCAATACGAGCGCGGTCGAGACCATCATCCAGGCGACGTCGCCCTTGTTGACCATCTCGGCGGTGGGGGTGAAGGCGGCAGGCGCGGCTTCGGCGGCGGCAGCGGCCGCATCGGCCACAGGCGCGGCAAAGGCTGGCGCGGCGAGCATGATAGCTCCCGTTGCCAGCACCGCAGTTGTCGAAAGAATACGCTTCATTGCATGGCCCCTTTAAAGCGCGGTTTCGCCGGACTCGCCGGTGCGGATGCGAGTGGCGGACGCGAGATCCAGAACGAAGATCTTGCCGTCGCCGATCGCGCCCGTGTTGGCGGTCTGCTGGATGGTTTCGACCACCTGCGCGGCGATTTCGTCGCTGGCAGCGATCTCGAGCTTCACCTTGGGAAGCATGTTGGTGGAGTATTCCGCACCGCGGTAGATTTCGGTCTGACCCTTTTGCCGACCGAAGCCCTTGACCTCGGTGACAGTCATCCCGGCAATGCCGATGCCGCTCAGCGCTTCACGAACGGTGTCGAGCTTGAACGGTTTGATAATGGCGATGATGAACTTCATCTGTGGCCCCTGTTGCACCGGATTGGTCCGGCCATGGGATACAGAGCAACAAGCGTGCCACATTTGTGTAACGAGGCTGACGCAACGGAATCAGCGCTTTTCTTCGCACTTGCACAAGAATATGTGCCTAACAATTAGGCAGGTGATTAACGATTGTGCAAGATTTGCGCCGAGGCGCGCCGCTGCTTAGCTTTCGTCGCCCATGATGTAGCGGTCGGTCGTGCGGGTCGGCAGGCCGTCGATGCTGCGGGTGCGTTGCGCCATCTTGGCTTCCCACGCCGCAGGATCGGACTGACGATGCGCCTTCTTCAGCGTATCGCGCTCGCTCTCCAGTGTCATGAAGGGCACGCCCCAACCGCACGACGACTGCACGCTTTCGACCGCGACATCGAAGATCTGGCGCGTGCCGGGCATCAGCGTGAAATGCGCGGCCAGCCCCTCCCACTCGGCATCCTGCGGCAACACCGCCCGTCCGCGTCCGTAGATCCTGAGGATCAACGCAGGCTGCTGGAAATTGCAGAACATCAGCGTGATCCGCCCCTGATCGGCCTGCTCGGCGGCAAGATGCGCGTGAGTCTCGTTACCCGAACCGCCCAGATCGAGATAGGCGACCCGCGTGGGCGACAGCACGCGGAAGGCGTCATAACCCTTGGGGCTGAGGTTGATGCGCCCCTCCGCCGCCGCGCTCGCGACGAAGAACACCGGCTGGGCGGCGATCATGGCGATGTGCTTCTCGTTCAATGCCTCGAAGAAATCCGCCATCGCCGCCCCCGTATGCTCAGAGAAAATCGCGCAAGGTGGCAATGAAGCGGTCGAACTGGTCGTGGTGGAGCCAGTGGCCGGCCTTCTCGAACTCGATCACGCTGGCGGTTTTGAAGTGGGCGATGCGCCCGTCCTTCTCCGGGTTCGATGCCCAGCTATCTGCGCCATATAACAACAGAGTCGGGCAAGTGATCGCGCCCCAAAGTGCCTCAATGAATTCGTCGCCGATATCCTCGACCGGCCAGACGTTGAGGTGCGGGTCGAACTTCCAGCTATAGGTGCCGTCTTCGTTGCGGTTGACGCCGTGGACGGTGAGGTGCCGCGCCTGTTCCTCAGTGAGGTAGGCGTTCTCCTCAATCATCCGCGCAAAGGCAGCTTCGATGCTTTCATATTTGCGCGGGGAGCGGCCTGCGGCCTTGCGCTTCTTCTCGATGAATTCGGCAAGGCGTTCGGGGTAAGGCACCGCGCGCTGCTTGGCGCGCATTTCCGGCGACGGGCCGAGGCCTTCGATCGCGACGAGCTTTGTCACCATGTCCGGAAACGCACCTGCATAGCGCAGCGCGACATTGCCGCCCATCGAATGCGCCACCATCCGCACCGGGCCGACACCGAGCTGATGGATCAGCTGGGCCAGATCGTAGACCATATCGCCCGCGGAATAGACCCCGTCCGACACCCAGTCGCTATCGCCATGCCCGCGGTGATCCATCGCGATGACGTGGTAATCCGCACTCAATGCCTCGGCGGTCCAGTCCCACGAGCGCGCATGATCGCGCCCACCATGTACCAGCACCAGCGGCGGCTTCCCGCGACCACCCCAGTCGAGGTAATTCAGGCGAAGGCGCTGCGAGATGAAGGTCTGCGAGGTCGGGCCGGTGTCGTGCATGACGCTTGCCATGCCGCGAACCTCGGCTTGCTGCAAGACTACCGTTCCTTCGTGGCAGAGAAGGTCAGCTGCGGGTTCTTCTCAACCTGATAGCTGACGTCCCACGGGCTCTTGGCCATGAACACGTAATCGCCATCACGGTCACGGGCGAGGTTGGCGCGGTTGAACCCGGCGAATTCCTCCAGCGTCTTCTCGTCGCCCTTGATCCAGCGCGCGGTGGCGAAGGGCGAAGGTTCGAGCACGGCTTCGACCTTGTATTCCGCCTCCAGCCGCGAAATCAGCACTTCAAGCTGAAGCTGGCCGACCACCCCGACGATGTGGGCCGAGCCAATGTCCGGGTAGAACACCTGGATCACGCCCTCTTCGCTGAGGTCGTCCAAGGCCTTGCGCAATTGCTTGGTCTTGGTCGGATCACGCAATTGCACGCGGCGCAGGATTTCGGGTGCGAAGTTGGGCAGGCCGGTGAAGCGCACCTGATTGCGCTCGCTCAGGGTATCGCCCACCCGGAGCGTGCCGTGGTTGGGAATGCCAATGATGTCGCCCGCTTCGGCGGTGTCGGCGAGCTCGCGGTCCTGTGCAAAGAACAGGATGGGGGAATGCACCGCGATCGGCTTGCCGAGGCCTGACGGCGTCAGCTTCATCCCGCGTTTGAAGGTGCCCGAGACCTGCCGCATGAAGGCGATCCGGTCACGGTGGTTGGGATCCATATTGGCCTGCACCTTGAAGATGAAGCCGGTCACTTCGTCGCGGTCCGGGCTGATCTGCTCCTCGCCCGCAGGCTGAGGCCGGGGCGGCGGGGCATAGCGGGAAATGGCGTCGATCAATTCGGTGACGCCGAAGTTCTTCAATGCCGATCCGAAATAGACCGGTGTCAGATCGCCGTGGCGGAAGGCTTCAAGGTCGAACTCAGGATAGCCGCCGCGCGCCAGCTCGATCTCGTCGGCGAAGCGTTGAGGGATCGTGGCAGTGTCGCGCGTGCCGAGATATTCGCGGCTCGGCCCTTCTGGGCGGCCGATGGTGCCGGTCGCGAAGTCGAGCAGGCCCTCAAACTCGCCGCCCATGCCAATCGGCCACATCTGGGGCGACACGTCGAGCGCCAGCATGTCGGCGACCTCGTCCAGCGTCTCGAACGGATCGCGGCCTTCGCGGTCGACCTTATTGACGAAGGTGATGATCGGCACAGAGCGCAAGCGGCAGACCTCGAACAGCTTGCGGGTCTGCGGCTCGATCCCCTTGGCCGCATCGATCACCATCACTGCCGAATCCACCGCCGTCAGCGTGCGATAGGTGTCCTCCGAGAAGTCCTCATGGCCCGGCGTATCGAGCAGGTTGAAGACGATCCCGTCCTTCTGGAAGGTCATCACCGAGGAGGTGACCGAGATCCCGCGCTGCTGCTCGATCTTCATCCAGTCCGACCGCGCCCGCCGCGCCTGCCCGCGTGCCTTGACCTCGCCCGCCAAATGGATCGCGCCGCCTTGCAGCAGCAGCTTTTCGGTGAGCGTGGTCTTACCCGCGTCAGGGTGCGAGATGATCGCGAAGGTGCGGCGATTGGAGGTCATTGCGGGTCGCGTGCGACGCGGAAGCCCGCGAAGTCCTGGTTGACCGGCATCAGCTCGATCCGGTTGATGTTGAGATGCGGCGGCAGGGTTGCGATCCACAGGATCGTGTCGGCGATGTCCTGCCCGGTCATCGGATTGACCCCGCGATAGAGATCGTCCGAAGCCTGCTGGCTGCCCGTGCGCACCACGGTGAATTCGGTCTCGACCATGCCCGGCTCGATGCTGGTGACGCGCACGCCGGTGCCGTGCAGGTCGGCGCGCAGGGCCAGTGTGAAGTGATTGGCGAAGGCCTTGGACCCGGCATAGACATTGCCGCCGGGATAGAGGTAGCTCCCCGCCACCGAGCCGATGGCGATGATCGCGCCGCGCCGTTCGATCAGCAGCGGCAGCAGCTTGCGCGTCAGCACCACCATCGCGGTGATGTTGGTGTCGATCATCGTGTGCCAGTCATTCAGATCGGCGTTCTGTGCGGGCGAGAGGCCCTGAGCGAGGCCCGCGTTGTTCACCAGCAGATCGATATCGCGGAACCCTTCGGGTAGGCCCGCGAGCGCAGCGTCAAGTGCGGCGGTATCGCGCACATCGAAGCACACCGCGTGGACCTTATCCGCGCCTAGTTCTGCGACCAGCGCATCCAGCCGCTCCTGCCGCCGCCCGGTGGCGACGCAGCGCCAGCCGTTCGCGACCAGAGTGCGCACAGTCGCAAGACCAATCCCGGCAGTGGCGCCGGTGACAAAGGCCGTTTTCATCCGCGTAGCTCCGCGCCAAGCTTGGTGGCAGCGGCCACGACCTTTTCGGCGATCGCCTTGAGGTCGGCGTCCTTGAAGCTGGTCTCGCCCGGCTGGAGCGTCACTTCGACCGCGATGGACTTGTGGCCTTCCGGCACGCCTTGGCCTGCGAAAACATCAAACACGCGCACGCCGGTGATGACGGCCTTGTCCGCCCCCTGAACTGCACGGACGAGATCGCCCGCTGCCAGCGTGGCCGGGACGAGGAAGGCGAAGTCGCGAGTCACACCTTGCAGCGCGGGCGGCGTGAAGCCGGGACGGGCGAAGGCCGCGCCCTTCTTGGCGGGGATCGCGTCAAGGAACAGCTCAACCGCCGCGATCGGGCCGTCAACGTCGAAGGCCTTGAGCGTCGTCGGATGCACCATCCCGAAGCGCGCCAGCACGGTCTTGGGGCCAAGCCTGAGGGTCGCCGACTGGCCGGGATGGAACTGCGCGCCCGCATCCCCCATCACCATCAGATTGGCAACCGGAGCGCCGGCGGCTTCGAGCAGCTGGAGCGCCAGCGCCTTGGCATCATAGGCATCGAAGGGCTTGGCCTTGCCGCTCTGCCAGCCGCGCGCCGTCTTTTCGCCTGCCAGCACGATGCCAAGCGTGGGCTTTTCATCGCTGAGTCCGTCAGAAGCCCGGAAATAGCGCCGCCCGATTTCGAACAAGCGCGAGGCCGCAGCGCCGCGATCGGCGTTGCGCTTGGCCGCCATCAGCAGGCCGGGCAGCAGCGCGGGGCGCATCGCCTTCATGTCTTCGCTGATCGGATTGGCGAGCACCCACAGCGGCTGATCGGAAGCGAAATGCTCGGCGGCCCACTCGGGCAGGAAGCTCCATGTGATCGCTTCGTTCAACCCGCTTGCCGCAGCCGCGCGGCGCAGGCCGCGTTCGAGCTTTTGTTGCGGCGTCGCCGTCGGACGGGCGACGCCCTCCACCCGGGGCAGCGCGACGCTGGCGACCTTGTCGAGCCCGTGGATACGCACGACTTCCTCGACGATGTCAGCGGGGCCTTCGATGTCGTGGCGGCGCAGCGGGCACGTGACTTGCCAATCAGCGCTGACCGTAAAGCCGAGGCTTTCGAGGATGCGCTTCTGTTCGGCCTCAGGCACTTCCACGCCGCCGAGGCGGAGCGTCAGGCCGGGATCGAAGGCGATTACCTTGGCCTCAGACGGCGGCGAACCGGCGCGGACTACTTCGCTCGGGCTTCCGCCCGCGAGTTCCACGATCAGCCCGGTGAGCAGATCAAGGCCCGCGTTCAGAAACTCCGGATCCACCCCGCGCTCGAAGCGGGTGCGGGCATCGCTCGACAGCCCCAGCTTGCGCCCCGTCGCGCCGATGCGGGCGGGGTCGAAGTACGCGATTTCGAGCAGCACATCGGTGGTCGTCTCGCTGACGCCCGAATGCTCGCCGCCCATGATCCCGGCGATGTCGTGCACGCCGTTGTCGTCGGCGATCACGGTCATCTCGGCATCGAGCGTGTAGGTCTTCTCGTTAAGCGCCAGCACCTGCTCGCCATCCTTGGCCCGCCGCGCGACCACCGCGCCCGAAAGCTTGGCGAGGTCATAGGCGTGCGCCGGACGGCCGAAGCCGAGCATCAGGTAGTTGGTCAGGTCGACCAGCAGCGAAATCGGCCGCTGGCCCGCGCTCTTCAAGCGCGCCTGCAGCCAGTCAGGCGAAGCGCCGTTGGTCACGCCTGTCACCACGCGTCCGTAAAAGGCGGGGCAGCCTTGCGCGTCATCGGTGCGGATTTCGACCGGGCAGGAACCGCTCGCCGTAAAAGCGGGCATAGCGATCGGCTTGAACGTGCCCAGCCCCTTGGCGGCGAGATCGCGGGCGATGCCGTAAACGCCCATGCAGTCGGGGCGGTTGGGCGTAACCGCAACCTCGATCACCGGATCGGCGCCGTGGTAGTCGGCAAAGCTGGTGCCGACGGGCGCATCATCGGGCAGTTCGATGATGCCGTCGTGATCTTCGCCCAGTTCCAATTCGCGGACCGAGCACATCATGCCGTTGCTCTCGACGCCCCGGATCGCGCTCTTCTTGAGCACCATGCCGTTGGCGGGAACGACCGCGCCGGGGAGCCCCAGCACACCCTTCATGCCCGCACGCGCATTGGGCGCACCGCAGACGACTTGCAGCGGATTGCCATCGCCGGTGTCGACAGTGAGCACTTGCAGCTTGTCGGCATCGGGGTGACGCGCGGCGGTCAGCACGTGGGCGATGCGGAAGCCGGCGAGCTTTTCGGCCGGGTCTTCCACACCTTCGACCTCGAGGCCGATGGCATTCAGCCCATCGCAAATCTCCGCCACCGAAGCGGTCGTTTCAAGGTAATCCTTGAGCCAGGTCAGCGAGAACTTCATGCGCGCGCTCCCACACCGGCGGACAGGGTCGGCTGGTCGAACGGCGAGAAGCCGTAATGCGCCAGCCAGCGCGGATCGCCGTCGAAGAAGGCGCGCAGGTCGTTCATCCCATATTTGAGCATCGCGATGCGGTCGATTCCGAGGCCGAAGGCGAAGCCTTGCCACTCTGCCGGATCAAGCCCGGCGAATTCCAGCACACGCGCATTCACCATGCCGCTGCCGCCGATTTCCATCCACGCATGACCCGGCGCATCGCCGTGCCCGCCGACCACGCGGCGGCCGCCCTCGTTCGAATAACCAACATCGACCTCGACGCTGGGTTCGGTGAAGGGGAAATAGGAGGGGCGCAGACGCAGGACGATATCCTCGCGCTCAAAGAAGGCCTTGAAGAAGGTCTCCAGCGTCCATTTCAGGTGGCCGAGGTGGATGTCCTTGTCGATCACCAGCCCTTCGACCTGATGGAACATCGGCGTGTGAGTGGCGTCGCTGTCCGAGCGGTAGACGCGGCCCGGAGCGATGATGCGGATCGGCGCGCCCTGATCCAGCATCGAGCGGATCTGGACCGGCGAGGTGTGGGTGCGGAGCAAGATCTCCTTCCCGTCAGCCGTCTTGTCCGGGAAGTAGAACGTGTCGTGCATCGCCCGCGCGGGGTGGGTTTCGTCCATGTTGAGCGCGGTGAAATTGTGCCAGTCGTCCTCGATCTCGGGCCCCGTCGCCACGGCGAAGCCCAAGTCGGCGAAGATTTCGGCGAGTTCGTCCATGACCTGCGAGACCGGATGCACCGATCCCTTGGGTGCTGCCTGCGCCGGCAGAGTCAGGTCGATCGTCTCGCGCGCCAGGGCCGCTTCCAGCTCGGCGGCTTCCAGCTCGGCTTTCTTGGCATCCAGCGCCTCGGCAATCGCGGCGCGGGCGGATTGGATCGCGGGCGCGGCGGCGGTGCGTTCTTCGGGGCTCATGCCGCCCAGCGTCTTCAAGGCAAGGCTGACCCAGCCCTTCTTGCCGAGCGCTTCGAGCCGCTGCGCTTCAAGCGCATCGAGGGTGCCCGACGCCGCAATCGCGGCCAGCGCAGCCTCTGTCTGGGATGGTTTGTCGGTCATGGCCTCGGGTCATCTGCACGCAGGAAACTTGCCGCCGCCCGCTAGCGGCAAATCGCCCACATTGCAAAGCACCTGTCTGTTCATCGCGGTGCAGGACAATTTCAGCACCGCCGTCTGGGCCTCGGTCGAAGACCTGCGCCAAATCACCGCGGCGCAGGCGGGTCCAAGGTCTGCGCCGCACTGCCCCTCGCCCGCGCCCGCGCCTCCATGAACGAGGTCAGGATCGGGTGATCCAGCGCCGCATATTCGCTCGGGTTCATGGTCATGAATTCGTGGAATTCGCGCGTGAATTGCGCCTGATCGTGGTAATGCGCGTCCATCGCCTCGGTCCACGGACGGCCGCGATGGAGCATGAAGGTCGCCAAGCTGCGCATGAACCGCTGGCGGCGCATCAAGAGCTTGGGCGCAAAGCCGAAATAGCGCGTGCACACCCGTTCGAGCGTGCGGATACTCATCGCGCAGGCCTCGGCGAGATCGTGCACCGATGCGTGATCGCCGTTCACGAGCGCGGCGTGGACACGGGTAATGCGCGCCTCCTCCCGATTGGGCCGCATTGCGCGCTCCATCGCCGTGACCAGCGCTTGGAACTGCTCGTCAAGCGTGGCTTCGGGATCGCACAAGACATCGGTCATTGCGCCGAAATGGGCAAAGGCCGGGTGCGTTGCTCCGTCACAGATCACATTGGCGCAATCGCTCGCATCGGCATCGAAGAAGCGCGACCAGCCCAGCGGGAGGAAGCCGACGCCCCACATCCGCACCGGCCCCAGCGTGAAGCGGCAGGGCAACGTGCTCGGGCCGGTGCCGACGAACGGCGCGCCGCTGACTTTGTGGGAGGCAATCTCCGCCTCGGGCGCAGTGCCGCAGAAAAAGCGGATATTGGCCCATTCGGGCTGGAGATAGTCGGTCACCACAGCGTCCGCTTCGGGGAGATCAAGCGTCAGATGATAAAAGGTCGTAAAGCACCCTGCGAACTGCGCCGGCGGTTCGCGGAATTCGGCTGTCAGCCGTTGGCCCACCGGCGGCATATGCCCGCCCGCGGCGTGCTGGTATCCTCCATTCCCCACCGCGTCAGATAGCCGCAGGTGGCGCGGTTTTACAAGAACGATGGCGGATTCATACAATCTACGGTCGCACACCGCGCAACAGAAAGGGGCGGATTCCGCAAAGGAACCCGCCCCTGATCTGATGTTCGGGCCGAAGCCGCGAGGCGCTTATGCCGGAAGAGCAGCCCCCGCCTGCTTTATGCAGGCAAAGCCGCCTTCGCCTGAGCGATCACGGACTTGAAGGCGCCACCTTCGTTCATCGCGAGATCGGCCATCGCCTTGCGGTCGAGTTCGATGCCCGCCAGCTTGATGCCGTGCATGAACTGCGAATAGGTCAGGCCTTCCATGCGGACAGCCGCGTTGATGCGCTGGATCCAAAGGGCGCGGAACGTGCGCTTCTTAACCTTGCGGTCACGGTAAGCGTACTGGCCAGCCTTTTCGACCGCCTGACGGGCGACGCGGATGGTGTTCTTGCGGCGACCACGATAGCCCTTGGCTTGCTCGAGGATCCGCTTGTGCTTGGCGCGGGTGGTAACACCGCGTTTGATGCGAGTCATATCAGTATATCCTTATCTTGCAGACGCGCGGGCCAAAGCCCGCTCACATCAATCCAGCCCGTAGGGCGCCCACTTCTTGATCGTCGGCGTATCATGCGACGACAGAACCGAGGTGCCGCGGTTGGTGCGGATATACTTCGCATTGTGGCTGATCAGACGGTGACGCTTGCCAGCGACGCCGTGCTTGACCTTGCCGGTGGCGGTGATTTTGAAGCGCTTCTTCACACCGCTCTTGGTCTTCAGCTTGGGCATTTTCATCTCCTAATAGAGACACGTCGGAACCGGCCATGGCAGCCCTTGTCGCCAGGCTGGCTGATTGATTCGTGTCAGTGAAGTGCGCGCGCTTAGGCGGGACAGGGCGCAAAGGCAAGGGGGATGGGGTGCAGGCCGCTACGGTCCGCCCATGCAGCGGCGGCTTTCGGGAGCCAGCGTTTGGTGCGGGAGTGACGGGGAGTGGGTGAATTGCAGTCTTAGCCCTCTCCCCTTGCGGGAGAGGGCCCGCGAGAGGGGACCGGAGCAAAGCTCCGGCCCTGCCCCCTCTCTACTGCGGCTAGGCAGCAAGCTGCCAAGTCTCCGTATCTCTCCCGCAAAGGGAGAGATGCGCTTGACGGCTATGGGGTCACTTCCCGAGCGGCGGCTTTCCGGCGCAAAGACCGAAAAGCTGCCGTCCACCAAATCGCCCGCGCCGTTCAGCCGCCCCTGCGGCTGGCTTCGGCGGCCTCAACCACCCCCTTGTCCCATGTCACACGAGTCTGGGTCTGCGGATTGAAGCGGTTGTCTTCGTACTTCGCGGCCTCGGCGGCGGCGATTTCCGCTTCGGTGAGGTGCTCGCTCGGCTTCAGGGTGAAGACGTCGATCCCGCGGGTGATCTCGGTGCCGTAGATGTGGCCCTTGTACCAGTAGACCGACCAGTAACCGCCCAGCACCATCTGCTTCATATCGATCGGCCCGCGGTCGAAATAGGCGATTTCCTTAGGCGTGGCGCTGTCAGTGAAGTCCATGATGCTGAGGCCGCCCTGATACCAGGCCTGCACGAACAGATCGCGACCCGGCACCGGAACGATCGAGCCGTTATGCGCGACGCAGTTTTCCTTGTCGGTCTGGGGAGCGGGCATCTTGTAGTGCGCGCGAAACACAAGCTTGCGGTCGACGATGTCGTAGATCGCGTTGGCGCCCCAGGTCTTGGGATCAGAGGCCTTGCAACGCGGCCGCCCGCCGCCGCCCCATTCGTCGGTGAAGATCACCTTAGTGCCATCATTGTTGAAGGTGGCCGAGTGCCAATAGGCAAAGGTGGTGTCGGTCACCGCGTCGATCCGCTTGGGGTTGAGCGGGTCGGCAATGTCGAACAGCAGGCCGTTGCCCGAGCACGCGCCCGCCGCCATCTTCAGCGCCGGGAAGACTGTAATGTCGTGGCACTGATCGGTCGGCGCGGTGCGCTGGGTGCCGTCGCCATGATCGCCGCCGGTCCACAGGCCCGCGATTGAGCCGGTTTTCTCATCCGCAAAGACGCGCGGGCTCTTGACGATGCGCGACTTGGAAGGATCGGCCAACGGGATCTCGATCACGTCGATTGAGAACAGCGCGGTGCGGGTGTCGCCCGGAATCTCGCCGATGCAGCCCGCCAACTCCTCGGTCTCGCGGATGCCGGCGGTGCCCGAGTTATAGACGACGATCCGGGTCGCATCGGCGCTGACGATCGAGTGGGTGTGGCTGCCGCGGCAGGTCTGCACCCCGCCGACCTGCACCGGACGGGCGAGATCGGAGATGTCGAAGATGCGCAGGCCGCGGAAGCGTTCCTCGTTGACCTTACCCGGCGCGCCTTCCAGCCCGCAATCGACCCGCCCGCGGGTCTGCTCGACGCTCATCACAAGGATGTTGCCGACCACAGAGACATCGCCCTGCCCGCCGGGGCAGACGACGCTGCTCATCAGGTTAGGCAGACCGTCGGCGCCGAGCTTGTAGATGTTGAACCCGTGATACGAGCCCGCCACCATCACATCGTCGAAGAAAGCGATGTCGGTATTGGCGAAATCGAGCAGCGGGGAACGCTCGGCGAATTCGGTGAGATCTTCCTCCTCGCGCTCCGGAGTGGCGGCGGCGGGGTCAGCAGCGGCGACGGCGGGTGCAGGCGCGGCTTCGGGCTTGGCTTCCTCCTTCGCCTCGTCCTTGTCCTTCTTGGGCGGCACCGGCGGGCGCAGATCGGCCGGGTTGGCCGGGTTGAAGAACCCGGCGGGCTTGGGCAGAGTCGCCACCTTGGTGAGGTTCAGGATCGCCTCGCCCGCATTGTCGAACCCGGCGGCGAGACCCGAGCGCGGATCGCCCGACAGGCCGGCCAGCAGCTTGTCCATCCGCTTGATTTCGGTGGTCTGCTCGCTGTCGATATCGCCGACGAACTGGTATAGCACGGGGTCAGCGGCCGTGCCGTCTTCGTCGAGCAGCTTTTCGACCATGTCCACCGCGCCTTCATGATGCGCGATCATCAGGGTCAGGAACTGGCGGTCGAACTCCACCCCCTTGGCCGCAGCCAGCGCCTTCATCTGATCAGGCGAGGCCATGCCCTTCATCATGTGGTGCATATGTTCGCCGTGACCCTGCATCATCGGGTCTTCCGCCGGCTCGCCCCGCTCGCTCAGCCAGGCTTTCATGAAGGCAATCTCGTCCGCCTGGCTCGATTCGATTCGGCCCGCGATCGAGAGCAGGTCAGCGGTGTTGGTGCGATCCTTCACCAGCACCGCCATCTCGACGGCCTGCTGATGGTGGACGATCATGTGCTGCATGAAGGCGACGTCGGAAGCGGTGTAGCTCGCCTGTGCCAGCTTGGTCGCCTGATCGGCGGTCAGCGTCTTGCTGGCCTGCCCCGGCGCGCCCGGTTGGACGATCTGCACGGTCTGGGCGTAGGCGACGCCCGAGGTGGACAGCAGCAAAGCGGCAAAGGCAGCGCGCGCGGCGCTGCGGTGAGCGGTGTCGATCATGATTGTCCCCTTGGAGAAGTGCTTGACCCGCAGACTGCCGCCTTACGCTGGCCAGTCAAGCCCATGTGACACTGCGCAAGATGGCTTTCGACGAACTCCCAACCCCAGTCGAGCAGTCGCATGACGTCACAGCGGGCGGCTCTGTCGCGTGCGCCGCACCTTTCGTCGCATGCGCCCAGAAGAGTGCTTGCCGCGGCGAATCGGGCGTGGATAAGTGCATCGTTAAGCCCCAAGAAACCCTGTTGGAGTAGCTTGTCCTCATGACACGCCCTCGCTTTTTCGCTGCCTTCACCGGCCTTGCCGCCTCGCTTGCAGCGATTGCGAGCCCTGCTGCGGCAGGCCCGGAAGATCTTGAGGATACCTTCGCGGCGACCTTCGGCACCGAAGTCCGCCAGCCTCCCAGCTTCGAAGCGCTCTATGCCGGTAACTGGCAGCAGCGCATCGCCGAACTCGCCGATCCGGCGCAGGGTCGTATAGGGGTTGCCGCGGTTGACCTGGCCACCGGCGAAGAAGTGATGGTGCTGGGCGATCAGCTCTTCCCGATGGCGTCGACCAGCAAGGTCGCAATTGCGGCCACCTTCCTCGAAATGGTCGAAAAGGGGCGCTACACGCTCACGTCCGAATTTCCGCTGATGATGCCGGTCGCCTCGGCCAAGTATTCCTCGACCAAGGCCCCGGTGCGCGCGGGCCAGTATATGCCCGCGATTGACCTGATCGAGATCATGATCACCCGCTCGTCCAACCCGGCTACTGACGCGCTGCTGGCAGCCGTCGGCGGCCCGGCAGTGGTGAATGACTGGATCCGGCGGCAGGGGATCACCAACTTCTCGATCAACCGCGACATTGCCACGCTGGTGCGCGATGACGGCGAGTACAACCCCGCCGTCCACATCGACACCCGCGATGCCGCAACCCCGCGCGCGATGGTGCGACTGCTGTCCGGGCTTTATCGCGGCGATTTCCTTTCCGATCAAAGCCGTCAGGTACTGCTCGCTGCGATGAGCCGCACCGTCACTGGCAAGCGCCGCATCCCGGCGCACATCCCGCTTGAAGCGCGGGTGAGCCACAAAACCGGATCGCTCAACAACACTTCAAGCGATATCGGCATCATCGAATGTCCCGATGGCCGCACGATAGCGGTCGCGATCTATGTCACCGGACAAGGCACCAAGCAGGCCCGCGAAGAACGCATCGCCGCAATTGCGCGTGCGCTTTACGATGGCTTCGCTGTCCGCGCGCAGGCCAATCCGACCCGGAATTGGGCGAACGCGCCTTACGCCACCGGCGGCTGAGCCTTCGCCATGACAATAGGCAGCAAAAAGGGGCGGCGCCGGATGGCACCGCCCCTTTTTTCGTAGCCCGTGCCGCTTGGGCGGCACCGGGCCTCGGGCCGATTACTCGGCGGCGTCTTCGGCTTCGGCAGCGATGTTCGCGGCAGCTTCACCGATTTCGTCGGTGGTCTTCACAGCTTCATCGGCAGCTTCGTCGGCGGCGGCGTTGATGTCTTCAGCCGTCGCGTCAGCAGCGGTGGTCACGTCGGTGGCAACTTCATCGCCAGCGGCTTCAGCGTCGGCGGCCATCGCGTCGACGGCTTCATCGGTTTCGGTTTCGGTGGATTCGCTGCAAGCGGCCAGACCGAGGGCCGAAGTAGCGATGGCGGCAGCGAGGATGATCTTGCGCATGATTAGAATTCCTTATCTCTGCGATTGCAACGCGATGCTGGGCAATGCGCGCCGAAACCGGTTTCTCTCTCGTCCGGTTCAAGAAAGAAGATAGGGAGGGAAGCCCGGCTCGACAAGGTGGAATAAGGCACTCCGCCCCAATTCCGCCGTATTTTTGCCACAATTGAGATGCGCATGGGTCTCTCCCAGACCCCTACCCGCGGCGCGCGGCGGGTGCTAGCAAGCGGCATGGCCGAAAAGCACCACCTCTATCTCGTCGATGGCTCGTCCTATATCTTCCGCGCCTATCACCGGTTGCCGCCGCTGACGAACCCGGAAGGCACGCCGGTCGGCGCGGTCTATGGCTATACCACGATGCTGTGGAAGCTGGCCGCCGATCTGGACGCGGCGGACGGGCCGACGCACCTTGCAGTGATCTTGGATGCGAGCGGCGTGAGCTTCCGCAACGATCTCTACGAACATTACAAGGCCAACCGGCCCGAACCGCCCGAGGACCTTGTCCCGCAATTCCCGCTAATCCGCGACGCCACGCGCGCCTTCAGCCTGCCCTGCATCGAAGTGCCGGGGCTGGAGGCGGACGATCTGATAGCCACCTATGCCCGCCGCGCGCAGGAACGCGGCTGGGACGTCACCATCGTCAGCTCCGACAAGGATCTGATGCAGCTGATCGGCGAGGTCGCCACCGAGTTTGGCCCTGCCAAGATCGACATGCTCGACACGATGAAGAACCAGCGCATCTGGCTGGAGGAGGTCGAGGAGAAGTTCGGCGTCGGCCCAGAACTGGTCGGCGATGTGCTGGCGCTGATGGGCGATGCGGTCGACAATGTGCCGGGGATCTACGGGATCGGCCCGAAGACCGCTTCGAAACTGATTGCCGAGCATGGCTCGCTGACAGCGGCGCTCGATTCGGCGCCTGCGATGAAACCCTCCAAGCTCAAGGAGCGCCTGATCGAAGGGCGGGCCGACGCGGAACTCAGCAAGGTGCTGGTGACGCTGAAAGAGGATTGCGACCTGCCGCAGCCGCTCGAGGAAATGGTCCTGGGGCCGGTGCCGCCCGAACCGCTGGCGGCGTTCCTCGAAAAGCACGGCTTCACCTCGCTGCTGCGGCGGCTAGATGCGGGATCGGGCAGCCCGTCACGCACCACCGATCTGAACCCGCCCAAGCCGACGACCGCGGGCGCGAACGGGAGCGGTGAGGGAAGCCGCCAGCCGCTCCCCGAAATGGCCCCGATTGATCACAGCGCCTATGAAACCGTGCAGACGCTCGAACGCCTGGAAGCGTGGGTCGCGCGCGCCACCGCCGCGAGGCTGGTGGCGGTCGATACCGAGACCACGTCGCTCGATCCGATGCGCGCGGAGCTGGTCGGCGTCAGCCTCGCGCTCGGCCCCAATGATGCGTGCTACATCCCGCTGGCGCACGGCGGGACGGACATGTTCGCGCAAAAGCCCGAGCAGGTGCCGCTAACTGCAGCCCTCGCCGCGCTGAAACCGCTGCTGGAGGACGAATCTGTCCTCAAGGTGTTCCAGAACGGCAAGTATGATCTCAACATCCTCGCCCGTGTGGGCATCGCCGTAGCGCCCATCGACGATACGATGGTGATCAGCTTCGCGCTCGATGCCGGGCGCGGTGAGGAAGGCATGGGCGGTGGCCACGGGATGGACGAACTTAGCCAGCGCCACCTCGGCCACACCCCGATCCCGTTCAAGGACGTGTGCGGCACGGGCAAGAAAGCGATCCTGTTCGGCGAAGTCCCCTTGGACCGCGCCACCGCTTATGCCGCCGAGGATGCGGACGTCACTCTGCGGCTCTACCGCCACCTGAAGCCGCGCCTTGCGGTGGAGGGCGGGAGCCGGGTTTACGAGCGGGTCGACCGCCCGCTGATCCCGGTGGTCGCAGCGATGGAGCGCGAAGGCATCCGGGTCGACCGCGCGCGGCTCGCCAAGCTGTCGGAGGAATTCGCGATCGAAATCGGCCGGCTGGAGGGTGAGATTCACGCGCTCGCGGGCCAGGAATTCACCGTCGGCAGCCCCAAGCAGCTGGGCGACATCCTGTTCGACAAGCTCGGCCACAAGGGCGGCAAGAAGGGCAAGAGCGGGCAATATTCGACCGACGTTTCGGTGCTGGAGAAGCTCGCAGTCGAAGGCGCGCCGATTGCCCGCAAGGTGCTGGAATGGCGCCAGCTGGCGAAGCTCAAGTCGACTTATACCGACGCCTTGCAGGAGGCGATCAACCCGGCAACCGGGCGGGTTCACACCAGCTATAGCCTGGTCGGCGCACAGACCGGGCGCTTGTCCTCGACCGATCCCAATTTGCAGAACATCCCGATCCGCACCGCCATTGGCCGACAGATCCGTGAGGCTTTCGTGCCCGAACCCGGCAATGTCCTGCTGGCGGCGGATTACTCCCAGATCGAACTGCGGCTCGCCGCGCATATGGCCGGTGTGGACAGCCTGAAGGACGCCTTTGCCCAAGGTGAGGACATCCACGCCCGCACCGCGCGCGAGATGTTCGGTGAAGTCACGCGTGATACCCGGGCGCGAGCGAAAACCATCAATTTTGCAATACTTTACGGGATTTCGCGCTGGGGTCTGGCGGGCCGTCTGGAAGTGCCGCCGGAAGAAGCGCAGGCGATGATCGACACCTACTTCCAGCGCTTCCCCGGCATCCAGCGCTACATCCACGAAACGCTCGAAAGCGTGCGGGCCAAGGGCTATTCCGAGACGCTGTTCGGCCGCAAGACGTGGTTTCCGCGGATCAACTCCAAGAACCAGGCCGAACGGCAGGGGTCGGAGCGCGCCGCGATCAACGCTCCGATTCAAGGCACCAGCGCCGACATCATCAAGCGCGCGATGGCGCGGATGCTGCCTGCGCTGGCGGATGCAGGCCTGAGCGATGTGCGGATGCTGCTACAGGTGCATGACGAACTGGTGTTCGAACTGCCCGAGGAACGGGTCGAGGCTGCCACCTCGATCATCCGCCGCGTGATGGCCGAAGCGGCACTGCCCGCGGTGGAGCTGACGGTGCCGCTCGGGGTCGATATCGGCACCGGCCTGTCATGGGATGCGGCGCATTAGGCTTATCGTCACCCCAGTCCTTTTTTCGTCACCCCAGCGAAAGCTGGGGCCTAGGGCGGCGAACGCTGCACTTTGTCGCTCTAGGTCCCAGCTTTCGCTGGGATGACGGCGGGCGCCAATGTTTCACGTGGAACATTGGCAGAACACCTAGTCGTGCTTCTTGTCCCGCGTCGGGGTCAGCGTTTCCGGCGGGAAGAAGCCGATCGGCTGGACGGCGGCGGCGCGCTTCTTCAGCTCGCCGCGCATCTTCTTGTATTCGTCCTCCATCTCGACCGTGACCGTGGCGCGCGAATCGATGAGCGCGGCCTCGAAGTCCTGCGCCGCGACTTCGGTGACATCCCCACCCAAGCGCCGCAGCGCGGAAAGACCCGCACGGCGCACCAGATCTTCCAGATCCGCGCCGGTAAAGCGCTCGGTCTTGCCTGACAGCAGCGCCAGATCGACGTCCTTGGCGAGCGGCATCTTGACGGTGTGAATGCCGAGAATATGTTCGCGCCCGGCCTTGTCCGGGGTGCCGACATAGACCAGCTCGTCGAACCGGCCCGGCCGCAGCAGCGCCGGGTCAACCAGCGTCGGCCGGTTGGTCGCGCCGATCACGACCACGGATTGCAGCTCCTCCAGCCCGTCCATTTCGGCAAGGATGGTGTTGACCACCCGGCCCGTCACCTGCGGTTCGCCCTGCCCCGAGCCGCGCGCGGGCACCAGCGAATCGATCTCGTCGATGAACACCACGCAGGGCGCCACCGCGCGGGCGCGGGCGAACAGCTTGGCGATCTGCTGTTCGCTTTCGCCATACCACTTGGAGAGTAGGTCGCTCGACTTCATCGAGATGAAGTTCGCCTCGGCCTCCTTGGCGACGGCCTTGGCGAGCAGGGTCTTGCCTGTCCCCGGAGGGCCATAGAGCAAAAAGCCCTTGGCCGGGCGGATGCCCAGACGGCGGAACGCCTCGGGGTTCTTCAGCGGCAGTTCGATCCCCTCGCGCAGCTTGTCGGTCGCCTCGCTCGCGCCGCCGATGTCGTCCCAGCCGACATTCGGCACCTGCACCATAACCTCGCGCATTGCCGAAGGCTGGACGCGCTTCAAGGCGCTGAGAAAATCGTCGCGCGACACGCACAGGTCTTCGAGCACTTCGGGCGGGATTGTCCGCTCATCAAGGTCGAGCCTTGGCATGATCCGGCGCACCGCTTCGATCGCGGCCTCGCGCGCCAGCGCGGCAATATCCGCGCCGACAAAGCCGTGGGTCACGCGGGCGAGTTCGTCGAGATCAACCGCGCCTTCTAGCGGCATCCCGCGGGTGTGAATGCCGAAAATCTGGCGCCGCCCGCGCTGGTCGGGGACGCCGATGACGATTTCGCGGTCGAACCGGCCGGGACGGCGCAGCGCCTCGTCGATCGCGTCAGGGCGGTTGGTCGCGGCGATCACCACCAAATTGGCGCGCTTCTCCAGCCCGTCCATCAGGGTGAGCAGTTGCGCGACCAGCCGCTTCTCCGCCTCGCCAGGCACCTGCGTGCGTTTGGGCGCGATGGAGTCGATCTCGTCGATAAAGATGATCGCGGGCGCGGCGCGGCTGGCCTCCTCGAACACTTCACGCAGGCGCTTTTCGGATTCGCCATAGCCCGAGCCCATGATTTCCGGGCCGTTGATGGTGAAGAAGGTCGCGTCGCTTTCATTCGCGACGGCTTGCGCCAGCCGGGTCTTGCCAGTGCCCGGCGGGCCGTGGAGCAGCACGCCCTTGGGCGGTTCGACGCCGAGGCGGATGAACAGTTCGGGATAGCGCAGCGGCAGCTCGACCATTTCGCGCAGGGCCCGGATGGTCTCCTCCATCCCGCCGACATCGTCATAGTTTACGACAGCGCGGCCGTGGCTCGGATCCTCGAACTCGGCGCGCAGCTCGACCTCGGTGTTCTCGTCAATATGGACAATGCCCTTGGGGCTGGTCGAGGCAACGGTGAGGCGGATCTGGGTCAAGGCATAGGCGGGCGCGCGCAACAGCTGGCGCACATCGGCTGGCATGTTCTGCACCGGCTGCTGCCCGGTGGTGGCGACCAGATCGCCCGCCATCAGCGGACGGCGGAAGAAATTGCGCTTCAAGGCCTGTGTCGGCCCTTGCAGCCGCATTTCGCGCTGCGCCGGAGCGAAGACCACGCGCGTTGCAGGGCGCGACTCGCCGTGCACGATCTCGACATGCTCACCCGATCCGCCTTGCGCATTGCCGCGCTGCAAACCGTCGAGCCGCACCACATCCAGCGCATCGTCCTCCGGATAGGCCGCCATCGCGATCGCGGCGGTGGTGCGCTTGCCCCGAATTTCGACCACATCGCCCTCGGTTATCCCGAGCTTCTGGAACGCCGAACGCGGCATCCGCGCGATCCCGGCTCCCGATTCTTCCTGGCGCGCTGGGGCAACCTGCAACCGCACGCTGCGGGTGGGTGTGGCGATTTCGGCGTCGGCCATTGGGCGTTCCTGTGCATTCGAAGAGATTCATTTGCGAGACCGATAGCTAGGAACGGCGGCAATCGAATGCAATCGGAGGGTTGGCCGATAGGGGCAGAGGTAGGTCAGGCAGCATCGGGTCAGCGCACGGCGATGTATCGCGAGCGGGCAAAAAGCACCCGGCACGGCCTCGCTTGGGGTATTGTGCCAAGCAAGAAAAAAGCCCGGCGCGCCCTCGCCTGAGATTTTGTGCCCGGCAAGAAAAAAGCCCGGCACTGGGTGCCGGGCTTGAAAAGTTTGGGAGAGGATGCCTGAAAGGCAGGTTCTAAATGGCGCAACTGGCCCCATTGTGCAAGTGCGAAAGAAGCGTTTTTTGTTGCAAAGAACGCAAACAACTCCCGGAAATGTGCAGGTTCGTGCGCAAACTTGCAAATTTCTGCCCAAAGCGGCGGCAGTCGCTCAAAAATTGGGCAGATTTCTGGAGTGTGACGGTATTGCGACGCAACATGAATCGCGATTCGACTTGGCTCGTCAGGTGGGCGTGACAGCAGCCCGGTAACGCTCTAGTCACGGCCTCGATCCCGAGCGGAGGGATTGACCTTGCCCACGACCACAAAAGGCAGACAGGCCCGATGACTAAGCTCTATCCCGACGCAGCCAGCGCGCTCGCCGGCGTGCTGCGCGATGATATGCTGATTGCCGCAGGAGGCTTCGGTCTGTGCGGACTGCCCGAGCGGCTGCTGGATGCGATCCGCGACTCGGGCGTGAAAGGGCTGACTTTCGCGAGCAACAATGCCGGGATCGACAACGAAGGCATCGGCAAGCTGCTGCGCACCCGGCAGGTCAAGAAGATGATCAGCTCCTATGTCGGCGAGAACAAGGAGTTCGAACGGCAATATCTGGCAGGCGAGCTTGAGGTCGAGTTCTGCCCCCAGGGGACGCTCGCCGAACGGATGCGGGCGGGCGGCGCAGGCATCCCCGGCTTCTACACCCGCACCGGCGTCGGCACCGAAGTCGCACAGGGCAAGGAGCACAAGGACTTCCCCGATCGTGACGGGGTGATGCAGACCTATATCCTCGAACACGGCATCTTCGCCGACCTTGCCATCGTCAAAGCGTGGAAGGCGGATGAGACCGGCAACCTCATCTTCCGCAAAACCGCGCGCAACTTCAACCTGCCTGCCGCAACATGCGGCAAGATCTGCGTTGCCGAGGTCGAGGAAGTGGTCCCGGCAGGGGCGCTCGACCCCGATCAGATCCATCTGGCAGGCGTCTTCGTCAACCGGATCGTCTGCGGCGCGCCCTATGACAAGAAGATCGAGTTCCGGACTGTCCGGGAAAGGGAGTCGGCATGATGGGCTGGAACCGCGACCAGATGGCGGCCCGTGCCGCACGGGAGCTGAAGGACGGCTATTACGTCAATCTCGGCATCGGCATCCCGACGCTGGTGGCCAACCACATTCCGGAAGGGATGATGGTGACGTTGCAGAGCGAAAACGGGATGCTCGGCATCGGGCCGTTCCCCTATGACGACGAGGTCGATCCTGACCTCATCAACGCGGGCAAGCAGACCATTAGTGAGCTGCCGCACTCGGCCTATTTCGACAGCGCGACCAGCTTTGCGATGATCCGCGGCGGGCATATCGACCTCACCGTGCTGGGCGCGATGGAAGTCGCCGAGAACGGCGACATCGCCAACTGGATGATCCCAGGCAAGATGATCAAGGGCATGGGCGGCGCGATGGATCTGGTCGCAGGGGTCAAGAAGATCATCGTGGTGATGGACCACACCGCCAAGGACGGCTCTCCCAAGTTCATCCCGGCCTGCACCCTGCCGCTGACCGGCGCGGGCGTGGTGGACATGGTCATCACCAACCTCGCGGTGTTCCAGCGCCCCGACCACAATTCGCCGTTCCGCCTTATCGAGATGGCGCCGGGTGTGACCGAGGCGGATATCGCCGCGACCACAACCGCGCATTACGTGATCTGATGCGCCGTGGCATTGCGCTCGGGCTGTTTGCGCTGGTTCTCGTGATCGGGAGCTTCCTCGCCTTCACCTCGCCCCCGCGGCTGCTTTCGCTCTATGACCGGGCGCGCGGCGGGACGGCGGGCGCGCAGCAGGTGGCCGAGGGCGTGGCTTTCGGCACCCACGGGCAGACGCTCGACATCTGGGCGCCCGAAGAGGCTGGCGGCGCGGCGCGGCCGGTGGTGATCTTCTGGTATGGTGGCGGCTGGGCCAAGGGCGACCGCACCTCCTACGCCTTTGCCGGGAGAGCGCTGGCGCGGGCGGGGTTTGTGGTGGTGATCCCCGATTACCGCAAGGTGCCGCAGGTCCACTTCCCCGCCTTCCTCGATGACGGAGCCGAGGCGGCCGCGTGGGTGGAGGACAACATCGCGCAGTTCGGGGGCGATCCGCAACGCCTTGCCTTCATGGGCCACTCCGCCGGGGCTTACGAGGCGATCATGCTCGCGCTGGACAGCAAGCGGTTGGTGGCGGCCGGAGCCGACCCGGCCAATGTCAAGGCAGCGGTCGGCCTGTCCGGGCCCTATGACTTCTACCCCTTCGACAAGCCGCGCTCGATTGCGGCCTTCAGTCAGTGGCCGCGCCCTGAAGAGACCCAGCCGATCACCTTCGCCCGCGCGGATGCGCCGCCGATGCTGCTTGTGACCTCGGAAGGCGATGAGACCGTCCGCCCGAAGAACGCCAACAACCTCGCCGCCAAGCTGCGCGAGCTTGGCGCACCGGTGGAGGTCAAGAACTACGGCCCGCTTGATCACGAGGAGATCGTGATGGCGCTTTCGGTGCCGTTCCGCAGCAAGGGGCCGGTGCTGGCCGACTCTGTCGCCTTCCTCAAGGCGCGGATGGGCGAATAGGCGATGTGGCTGGCCGAACCCCGCAACCCCAACGCACCGCTCGCCGGCCTCAAGGTGGTGGAGCTCGCGCGCGTGCTGGCGGGCCCGTTCTGCGGGCAGATCCTCGCTGATCTCGGCGCGGATGTGATCAAGGTCGAAAGCCCGGAAGGCGACGGCACCCGGTTGTGGGGGCCGCCGTGGGTCGAGCGCACCGACGCAAGCGGCACAGTCCACCGCGAGGCGGCCTATTACCACGCCTGCAACCGGGGCAAGCGCTCGATCATCGCCGATTTCGGCGACGCCGACGACCTCGCTCGCGTGCGCGGCCTGTGCGCTGAAGCGGATGTGGTGATTGAGAACTTCAAGACCGGCAGCCTCGCCAAGTTCGGCCTCGACTACGCCAGCCTTGCGGCCGCCAATCCGGGTCTCGTCTATTGCTCGATCACCGGCTTCGGCCAGACCGGGCCGAGGGCGCATGAGGCGGGGTATGACTTCGTCGCCCAGGGCATGAGCGGGCTGATGTCGCTCACTGGCGAGCCGGAGGGGCATCCGGTCAAGATGGGCATCTCGATCAGCGACCTCGCCACCGGAGTCTGGGCCGCCAACGGCGTGCAGGCCGCACTGCTGATGCGGGCGCGGACGGGCAAGGGGCAACAGGTCGACATGAGCCTGATCGAGTGCTCGGTCGGACTGCTCGCCAATCAGGCGACCTACCTGTTCACCACCGGCCACAACCCGCCCCGCATGGGCAACGCCCACGCGCAGGTCGCGCCTTACGGGGTGTTTGCGGTGAGTGATGGTCACGTGATCCTCGCCCCTGCCAATGACGGGCTGTTCCACAAGCTGATGGCGGTGCTGGGGCTGGAGCATCTCTCCACCGATGCGCGCTTTGCCGCCAATGGCGACCGCACGGCGAATGCCAAGGCGCTCGACGCCGAGATCGCGGCAGCGACGGCGGGCTGGACCAAGCAGGGCCTGCTCGATGCCTGCCATGCCGCTGGCGTTCCGGCGGGGCCGATCAACCGGCTGGACGAGGTCTTCGCCGACCCCCAGATCATCGCGCGCGGGATGCGGGTGGAGCTGGGCGGGATGGCGGGGGTGCGCAGTCCCTTCGTGTTCTCGGACGCGGAACTGGCGCTCGACCGGCCCTCCCCGATCCACGGAGAGCACGGCTGACGGCGCCGCGAGCGCGTGTTGGAGACACATGAGACACTGTCTAGAAGCAGAAAACCTGCCCCGCTAACCCCCTCGAAAACGGACATGGGGGAAGGGCAGGCAAGACGTGTCATCCGCACCAACCTGCCATCCGGCGCTGGCGTAGGAAAGCCGCGCAAACCGCGCCCTGAACGGATTGCGCTTGCCTTCATCTCCAATTTCTGTATTTTCAGAAATCAAGAAAGGAGCTGCGAATCGTGCCCGATCTGATGGACATTCCCGAGGCCCGCGCCTTCATCCTCCACTGGGGGGAGATGGGCAGCGCCTGGGGTGTCAACCGTTCGGTCGCGCAGATCCACGCGCTGCTCTATCTCAGCGACCGGCCGCTTCATGCCGAGGAAATCACCGAAGTGCTCGGCCTTGCGCGGTCGAACGTTTCGACAGGCCTCAAGGAATTGCAGGGTTACGGCATCGTCCGCCGCGTCCATATCGAAGGCGACCGCCGCGACCACTTCGTTGCCGAGACTGACCTGTGGGAGGTGCTGATGCAGCTTGCCGAAGAGCGCAAGAAGCGCGAGCTCGATCCCACCATCCGGCTTCTCGGAGAGCTTTCCGCGAGCGTGAAGGCGCGCGGCGAAGTGCCGCCCCATGTGCGTGAGCGGATCGGGCGGATGCACGAATTCATCGGCACGCTGACCGGCTGGTATGCCGACGTGCGCCACCTGCCGAAGCCCACACTTGTCCGGCTCATGAAGCTCGGCCGCGGCATCGCACGTTTCCTGCCCGGGGGCGGCGACCGCAACTGATCTGAGATACGCAAAAGGAGAAACGCATGGAGCAAACTCACGTGGTTGTATTTCGGTAATTACAGAACAAACAGGAGATAGTGATGTACGATATCTATGCCTATGTCGCCTACCTCGCGGTCAGCATCGGCCTGACCATCTGGGTCGCTCAGACGCTTTCGAAAAACGGTCTGGTGTTCCTCGTCGAATGCTTCGGACACGACCGGACCCTCGCAGAGTCGACCAATCACCTGCTGGTGGTCGGGTTCTACCTCGTCAATCTCGGCTGGATCCTGCTGACCCTGCGCTTCGGCGCCTCGCCCGAAGATGCGGCGGATGTGATCCGCTTCCTCTCGACCAAGATCGGCGTCGTGGTGGTCGCGCTCGGCTTCATGCACTTCTTCAACATGAACGCCATCGCGAAGTTCGGCCGCAAGGTCGGCACCTGGTTCCGCGAGGAACAATGGGCAGCCGCCGCACGGCCTGCGGGCCCCGAGGCCTGATCAACCCGCCAAGGGGGCGGCCTTCGCGCCGCCCCCTCCGCTTGCGAGGAGGCTGCCATGACCAACGCTTTGATCGCCTTTGCCCGCGCTGTCGGTTGGGGGACGCTAGCGGGCGCCACGCCCTATATGGCGCTGCTGTTCGTCCCCATGCTCTTTAGCCTTTGGGACGGCGAGGCCCCCCTTTCGGCCTCCATGCTGGTGCTGTTCCCGCTCGCCCTGTCCGGGGCTTTCGTGCTGGGATCGGCGCTGCTGTTCGGCTTACCGCTGACCTTTTTCCTCAGCGAAAGCGCGAAGGAGCACGGCGGCACCTATGCAATGACGGGCGCGGTTCTCGGCCTGCTGGTCCCGGTTGCGGTGACCCTGTGGATGGGCGGAGGCGTCGGCGGCGAAGTGCTGTTCCTCAGCCTGCCCGGCGGCTTCGCGGGCCTCGTCACCGGCACCAGCTGGGGCCGCTGGCGCGAAGCGCAGCGCGCGGCGCAGGACGGCGGCTAAGACAAGGCCCGCGCGCCCGCGCGCCATAGCCGTTCAAACGGACCTTGCCCCACCTTCGTTACCCACCACGGCGACCACGCCAGCATCGCCGCCACTGGCACCAGCCCGAGCGCGAGGGACTGCCAGCGGGTCACCTCGCCAAACAGCCCCAGTCCCCAGCTCGCAAAGATCGCGGACAGGATCACACTCGTCATCAGATAATTGGTCAGCGACAGTCGGCCGACCATCGCCAGCCTGCGGGTCAAGCCGCTGTCCTGGTTGAGAAACGCCATCGCCAGCGCGGCATAGCTCACCCCCATCAGCGTATCGAACGGGGCCGAAAGCACCAGCGCCACCGGCCCGACCAGCGGGGCGGGGAAGCCGGTTCGCACCAGCCACACCGCCAGCAGCAACAGACCCGGCAGCGCCACCAGCGCGCTCATCCCGGCGATCCGTTGCAGCCGGAACGTCCGCCATTCGCCCTTCAGCATCCCGCCCCGCCACAGTCCCATGCCGAGCGCGATGGCTGACAGGTTAAGCGGCAGCGACGCCGCGACCGCCTTCAGCTGCGCCGGAATGCCGAGGCTGCGACGCGCGATCCGCTCGGCCAGCCCCTCGCGGCCCTGTTCGAGCAGCATCGCAATCGTCGGCGCATCGCGGCCGAACTGTCGCTCGGCCCACAGCAGGGCATCATGCCCGCCCTGCCCCACGTGATAGGCCACCAAGGGAGCACCCAGCGCGACCAAGCCCAGGGCAACGTGAACCAAGAGCAAGCCAAGCGCGACGTTGATCAGCGCCCGCGCCGATAGCCCCGCCAACAGCGGCAGCGCCATTCCCGCCAGCGCATAGGCGCGCAAAACGTCATTGCTGGCGAGCAGGATCGCGTGTGCCAGACCAATCGCCAGCAGCACCGTCATGCGCGCATAATGCGCTCGCCATGGTGCAGCGCCGCTCCGCTCGATCAGGATCAGGCACCCGGCGCCGAACAGCATCGCGAACAGCGTGCGGAACTTGTCTTCGATGAAGACGAAGCTCCCCAGCCACACCCAGTAATCCAGCGGGCTCGTCGCGCCGTAGGACAGCGGGTTGTAAAAGGCTGGCCCCGGCAAGGCGAAGGCGTGGACATTCATGCCCACGATCCCGATCACGGCAAGTCCCCGCAGCGCATCGAGCGCGAGGATGCGGTTCGGGGAAGGAGCGGGTGCCGTCACTGACAGCACCCTTACTCCAAAATCAGCCCAGCGCAGCCTTCAGATCTGCAACCAGATCGAGCCTCTCCCACGGGAAGAAGTCGCCCTCTGCCGCGCGGCCGAAATGGCCATAGGCGGCGGTCGGCTGGTAGATCGGCTTGTTGAGGCCAAGATGCGTGCGGATCGAGCGGGGGGTGAGACCGCCGAGCTTGGCAATGCCGAGGATCGCCTGTTCAATTTTGTCGTCGCCCACGGTGCCGGTGTCATGCGTATCGACATAGAGCGACAGCGGCTTCGACACGCCGATCGCATAGGCGATCTGGATCGTGCAGCGCGTGGCGAGGCCAGCGGCGACCACATTCTTGGCGAGATAGCGGGTGATGTAGGCCGCCGACCGGTCAACCTTGGTCGGGTCCTTGCCGCTGAACGCGCCGCCGCCGTGCGGGGCCGCGCCGCCATAGGTGTCGACGATGATCTTGCGGCCGGTCAGCCCGGCGTCGCCATCCGGCCCGCCGATTTCGAACGTGCCGGTGGGGTTGATGAAATATTCGGTCTCACGCAGGAGCACCGGCGGGATCACGTCGGCGATCACCTTCTTCACATAGGCTTCAAGCTCGGCCTGCTTGGCCGGATTGTTCTCGTCATAGCCCGGCTTGTGCTGGGTCGAAACGACAACGGCGGTCGCGGCGACCGGCAGCGAACCTTCGTAACGCAGGGTCACTTGGCTCTTGGCATCAGGCTCAAGGAAGGGTGCCGCGCCCGAGTGGCGGTCAGCCGCCATACGCTCGAGGATCTTGTGGCTGTAATAGAGCGTGGCAGGCATCAGGCCCGGAGTCTCGTCGGTGGCATAACCGAACATGATCCCCTGATCGCCCGCGCCTTCGTCCTTGTTCTCGCCCGCGTCCACGCCCTGCGCAATATGCGCCGACTGGCCGTGCAGGCGGTTGATGAATTCGAATTTCTCCCAGTGGAAGCCGTCCTGCTCGTAACCGATACGCTTCACCGTTTCGCGCACGGTGGCTTCGATTTCTTCCTGAGCGCCGGGCGCCCATTGGTCGTTCTCGAACACGCCCTTGCAGCGGATTTCACCGGCGAGGACGACCAGCTGGGTGGTGGTCAGCGTTTCGCAGGCGATGCGCGCTTCGGGGTCTTTCGACAGGAACAGGTCGACGATCGCGTCCGAAATCTGGTCGGCAACCTTATCGGGGTGGCCTTCGGAAACGCTTTCGGAAGTGAACAAGTAATTGGTGCGCATGAATACTCCGGGGGCTGGAGAGTGCGGATCGGGGTGGGCGTGAAGGTTGTCTTATAGAGATATAAGGAAACCTTTATGTCTCACTTTCTTGCCGACCTCCCTAGCCGCGCGCGCGGATGAGCGCAAGCACTCTCGGAAGTCCCAAGCCCAGTGCGATGAACAGCACCGCCCAGGCCAGCGTCAGGGCATGGCCGAACTGCGCGAACAGGGTGGCGGGCTTGGCTGCGGGGATGAAGCCTTCCAACTTGTCGGCCTTGCCCGTGGCAATATGCCCGCGCACCACGCCGTCCGCGTCGATCACCGCGCTGATGCCGGTGGTGGTCGAGCGTAGCACCGGCAGGCCTTCCTCAGCCGCGCGCATCCGCGCTTGGGCCAGATGCTGCGGCGGCCCCCACCAGCCGAACCAGCCATCATTGGAAGGGTTGAAGATGTAGTCCGGGCGATTCGCCTTGTCCGCCACCGCGCCCGAGAACACGATCTCGTAACAGATCATCACCCCCGCCTTGCCATGCACCCCGAGATCAAGCGTGCGCGGGCCGGGGCCGGGTAGGTAGTCGATGCTCCCCGCCACCAACCGCGACAGGCCGAGCGGTTCAAGGATCGGGCGCAGCGGGAGGTATTCGCCGTAAGGCACGAGATGCGCCTTGTCGTAACCGCCGACGATCTGCCCTTCGCCATTGATCGCCATCACCGAATTGCGCGCGCTGACGGCGCCGGGGACGTTGCCGGGACGCGGCGCGATATTGAGGTTCACCACCCCGGTCAGCAGCGTCGATTGCGGGCCGATCACCGTGCCGATGCGCCGCCGCGCCAGCTTGGGATCGCCGCCAGCGGTCATCTGGAGATAGTAACGGTCAGGATAGCCATCCTCGAGATAGTCCGGCAGCGCGCTTTCGGGCCACAGCACGATCCGCGATTGGTCGCGCGACTGGGTGGTGAGGCGGGCGATGCGGACGAATTGCTCCTCAAACTTGGAACCGTCGTTGATCTCCGATTGCGGGATGTAGGGCTGGACGAGGGTGTAGCGCAGAGTGCTATCGGCGCTACTGCTTCCACCGCCCAGCATCAGCATGGCAAGAGCTGCAAGCCCCGCAACGCCAGTCAACACGTCACGGCGAAAGGCGGCCCAGTCGGCGATTGCCACGGCACAGACGAACGCAAGGCCCGACAGGGCGTAAGTTCCCGTCCACGGGAGCAGACGCGCCATTCCGGGCGTATCCCACCCGCCCAGCAGCATCAGCCCCACCGGCGGCCACGGATAGCCGGTGAACACCCAGCCGCGCAGCCATTCGGTGATGATCCATGCCCCCGCCAGCACCAGCCCGAAGGCCCACAGCGGGCGCTTCTTCGCCAGAATATGCGCGGCGAGCGCCGCCAACGCGGGATACCATGCGAGGTAGATGCACAGGAGCGGCACCGCCAGCCAGCCGAGGAACTCGGGCATCTTGGCCTGATGGGTGAAGGCGGTGGCGATCCAGTTGTTGGCGAGCGTCAGATGCGCCCAGCCGAAACACCACCCGATCCACAGCGCCGCGCGCTTGGTGGGCGCTGCGTGAACGAGCCACACGAACCCTGCCAGCGCGGCGAGGCCCAACGGCCACAGGTGCAGCGGCGGATAGGCGCAGGCCCCGATCAGCCCGAACGCGATGGCGGCAAGCGCCGGACGGCGCTGCATCAGCGCCGCAACCGCAGCCAGCCGCTCCATCATCGCAGCCTATTCGACCGTTTCGAGCGCGCCGCCGGTTTCGCCCGAGCCGCCATCGTCCCCGCGGATCGAGGGCGGGAGGATCGACGAATCGATCACGGCGCGATCATCATCCGCCACCTTGCGCGGGCGACGCGCACGGACGGGCTTTTCGGCGCGGGCTTCAACGGGCTTCTCAGCCCGCGGCGCTTCGGCCCGGTCAGGGCGGTTTTCGCTGCGTTCGGGGCGCTCGATCCGTTCGGGACGGGCGGCACGCGGCGCGCGGTCACCGCGGTCCTGGCGGTTGTCGTCACGTCCACCCTCTCGGGCCCCATCACGTCCACCATCTCTGGGTTTACGCGGCTGGCGACGCGCGTTCGACTGGCGGTCGCCGCGATCATCATTGCGGTCATCGTTGCGCCCGTCATCACGCCCGATGTCACGATCATCGTTCAGGAAGCTCTCGCCCTCCTGACCGGCCTCGCCCTCGTCCATGTCGGAGCGCGAGGCATTGTCCTGCTGTTCGTAGCGCGAGCGGGTCGGCTGCTCGTTGCGACGGCCAGAGCCGAAATCGATATCGTCATCGCCATATTCTTCGGCCTGATCGCGCTCGTCATTGCGGCGCGGGCCGCCGCGCTGCTCGTCCACGCGGGCCTTGTTATCGGCGATCACGCGGAAATAGTGATCCGCGAACTGGAGATAGTACTCCATCTGCACGCGGTCGCCATTGTGGTGGGCGTCCTGCGCGAGCTTCTTGTACTTGTCGAGCATCTGCGGGGCATTGCCGCGCGCCCGGCTGTCGATCCGGTTGAGCTGGGCGCCATTGCCGCTCTGATTACGGTTACCGCGCCCACGACGACGGTTATTCCGGTTATTATTGTTGTTATTATTATTCAAGGAAGTAGTTCCTTATCAGTGACCCGGTGCAAAAAAATGCCTGCACGCGCGGTCAACAGACCCCTTGTCCCTGCGCCTTACGTCAGGCCCTGACATGATGTCAGGCCGGGCGTGCTGCGCGCTCCGCGCTGCCGCAGTCGGGGACACGCCCTGACGGCCGAATCAGCTGAGTTTAGGAGCTTGGCTCAGCGATTTGCGCCCTTCGCAGATCATCTGGCCTATCGGGGACGTAGCGATGCCGAAGCGGTTTGCCAAGCCCTGCCTTGTTTTTCTGTCACATGAGGATCAGCGCACGGGGCCGGCCAGCAAGGTCGCGGCGCAGCGCCGTCGCAAAGCCCGATGCCGCCGCCAGCGCACCGACAGCCTCGGCCTGATTCGCTCCGATCTCAAGGATCGCGATGCCATCCGGGTTCAGCAGCGCGTGCAATTGCGGGATCAGGGCGCGGTAATCGTCGAGCCCCTCCGGTCCCGCGTACAGCGCGCTGGCAGGCTCGTGATCGCGCACTTGCGGGTCGAGTTCGGCGTCCTCCTCGACATAAGGGGGATTGCAAAGGATGAGGTCGAAGGTGCCCAGATGCGCCCGCCAGCCGCGCTTCTTCCAATCCAGAGCGCGGAAGCGCGCCCTTCCTCCGACATAGCCGATCGCTCCGCCGGACACACCCATCCGCGCAAGTTCACCCTTGAATCGCTCAAGCTCTGCAGGGTCCGGCGCGACGTTGATCCCGGTGCTTTCGGCATTCTGCCCCGCGACGACGACAGCGAAGAAATCGCGCTCCACCCCGATACCTTCTGCCTCGCGCCACACCGACATCGCCGCCAGCAACAGCGCTCCCGATCCGGTGCCGAGGTCGAGGATGCGCTGGGGGGCCGGGCGATCCGCAAAAGCTTCGCGGGCCGCTTCAATCAATGTCTCACTGTCACCGCGCGGGATCAGCGTCGCGGGGGTGACGGCCAGCGTGAGGCCGTAGAACTCGGCAGTGCCGGTGATGTAGGCGACAGGTTCGTACCCCGCGCGGCGTTCAATCAGCGCTGCGAAACCTTCAGGCGCGGGGTCGCGCATCGCCCTCAGCAGCATATCGGTGCGAGTGACGCCGAGCGCGTGCGCCATCAGCAATTCCGCATCGAGCCGCGCGGTATCGCTGACGGGGGCCAGGCGTGTCGCGGCGGCGCGGATGGCGTCGCCCACCAATACATCCGTTCGCCCTGAGCTTGTCGAAGGGACGTCCTTCACTTTGGCCTCGCACGCAAAAAAGAAAAGCGGTGCTTCGACAAGCTCAGCACGAACGGAGTCTATGCGAGGTTTGGGACTATTCCGCCAGCGCTGCCAGCCGCTTGCCCTCATCCTCGGCGATCAGCGCGTCGATCATTTCGCCAAGGCCTGCCCCAGCGAGCACTTCCTCCAGCTTGTGGAGCGTCAGCCCGATACGGTGATCGGTCACCCGGCCCTGCGGGAAGTTATAGGTGCGGATGCGCTCCGAGCGATCGCCAGAACCGACCATCGCCTTGCGCGCTTCGGCCTCGGCGCCCTGGGTGGCTTCGCGCTGGGCATCATACAGCCGCGTGCGGAGCACCTGCATCGCCTTTTCCTTGTTCTTGTGCTGGCTGCGCCCGTCCTGACAGGTGACGACCGTGCCGGTCGGCAAGTGGGTGATCCGCACCGCCGAATCGGTGGTGTTGACGTGCTGGCCGCCTGCGCCGGACGCGCGGTAGACGTCGATCTTGAGGTCTTTCTCCTCGATCGAAACGTCCACCTCGTCCGGCTCGGGCAGCACAGCCACGGTCGCCGCCGAGGTGTGGATGCGCCCGCCGCTCTCGGTCACGGGCACGCGCTGGACGCGGTGGACGCCGCTTTCGAACTTGAGCTTGGCGAACACACCGGTGCCGGTGACGTTGGCGATCACTTCCTTGAAGCCGCCAATGTCCGAGGCGTTGATGCTGACCGCTTCGACCTTCCAGCCCTGCTCGGCGGCATAGCGTTCATACATCCGGTAGAGGTCGGCGGCGAACAGCGCGGCTTCATCGCCCCCGGTCCCGGCGCGGATTTCGAGCATCGCGGGCTTGGCGTCCGCGCTGTCACGCGGCAGCAGCGCGATGGCGAGGCGGCGTTCGAGATCGGGGAGCGTCGCCTTGATCTGGGCGAGCTCGTCCTCGGCCATAGCCTTCATTTCGGGGTCGGCGAGCATTTCGGCCAGCCCCGCCATTTCCTCGCGCGCGGATTTCACCTCGGCGGCGATTTTGGCGACGGGTTCGAGCTCGGCATAGTCGCGGCTAGCGCGGACAAAGGCCTCGCCCTCGAGCGTGCCCGACGCCATGCGCGCTTCCAGCTCCGCAAAGCGGTGCGCGATCTGGTCAAGGCGTTCGGGGGGGATTTGCATGGCTGTTTTCTAACTCACCGTCCCGGCCACCGAGCCGGGACCCCGCTTCTATTGGAGCGGCGGAAAAAGGGAAGCGGGGCCCCGGGTCAGGCCCGGGGCGGGGGTGTGGCAGTCATTCTGGGCTATCGTAAACGACGCTCTTGATTCGCTCAGCAAGATCATCGTCGATCGACTTCATCCGGATGTCGGGGTGCCCATCTACGAGCGAATAAACGACGATTGCTGACGCACCCAATTTGGCACCTTTATCGAAACGTTTCCGCGGGCTGCCCGCAGCAACTAGCTCGCTAGAAATTCCCACTTGGCGCAGCGCAGAGTTTGCAGAAATCCCCATCGAAACGAGGCTGTCATCCTCGACAATCACTGCCACTTGAAGCGCCTCATCCTCCCGCGCCCCCACCAGCATCGCCAGCCGCTCGATCCCCGCAGCCCAGCCCACCGCAGGCGTCGGCGCGCCGCCGAGGCTTTCCATCAGCCCATCATAGCGCCCGCCGGCCAGCACCGTACTCTGCGACCCCAAAGCCGCAGCCGATACGCCGCCCTCGTCGGGAATAAATTCGAACGCCGTGTGACGGTAGTAGTCGAGGCCTCGGACGAGCATAGGTGATGGCACCCACTTCACGCCTGCTGCCGCCAAACCTGACTTCACATCATCGAAGAATCGGGCCGCCTCATCCGACAAAAAAGCATCGATCTTCGGCGCATCGGCCAGAAACGGCTTGTCGCGCGCATCCTTGGAATCCAGAATCCGCAGCGGGTTCTTCTCCAGCCGCTCCTGCGATTCCTCGGACAGCTCGCCCTTCACCGCGCGGAAATATTCGATCAGCGCCGCCCGCCATGCGTCACGACTTGTCGCATCGCCCAGCGTGTTGAGGTGCAGGGTCACATCGTGGATGCCCAGCTCCTTCAACAGCTGATCCGCCATCGCCAGCAGCTCGACATCCGCCTGCGGCTCGCCTGCGCCGATCACCTCCGCGTCGATCTGGTGGAACTGGCGGTAGCGGCCCTTTTGCGGGCGCTCGTAACGAAACAGCGGGCCGTGGGTCGCCACCTTCAGCGGCGCATATTGCTGCCAGCCATTGGTGAGGAACGCGCGCGCAATCCCGGCGGTGAATTCGGGACGCAGGGTCAGCGATTCGCCGCCGCGGTCGTCGAAGGAATACATCTCCTTCGACACCACATCGGTGGTCTCGCCGAGCGAACGCGCGAAAACCTCGGTCTTTTCGAACACCGGCATTTCCACCCGGCGGAACCGATACAGCCGCCGCACGCGCTCGAAGGTCTCGACCACGAAGGCGAAAGCCTCGGCATCAGCGCCGAAGATGTCCTGGGTGCCGCGTATGGCTTGCGGGGTTTTCTTGCTCATAGGGCTGCGCGATTAGGCTTACGCAGGCTCTTTCGCAATCCTGCGGCACGCATTAAAGGCCCGCGCGTTACCTCTCTCATTCGCAAGCCAAAAAGAGACCTGCCATGCGCATCGACAAGATCCCCACCGGCGTCAATCCGCCCGATGATCTCAACGTCATCATCGAAGTGCCCACCGGGGGCGAGCCGGTGAAGTATGAATTCGACAAGGAAAGCGGCGCGCTGTTCGTTGACCGCATCCTGCACACGCCGATGCGCTATCCGGCGAATTACGGCTTCGTGCCGCACACGCTTTCGCCCGATGGCGATCCGCTCGATGCGCTGGTGATCTCGCGCTCGCCCTTCATCCCCGGCTGCGTGGTGCGCGCGCGGCCCATCGGGGTGCTCAACCTCGAAGACGAGCAGGGCGGCGATGAAAAGCTGATCTGCGTGCCGGTGAAGGAGACCTTCCCCTACTACGCCGACGTGGTCGAAACGAGCGATCTGCCCTCGATCATCTTCCAGCAGATCGAGCACTTCTTCACCCACTACAAGGATCTGGAAGCCGAAAAGTGGGTGCGCGTGGGCAAGTGGGGCGACGCCGCCGAAGCGCGTCAGATCACGCTTGAGGCGATCGAGCGTTATAACGCTGGAAAGTAAGGGATAGCCGCTGGGCGGTCAGGGAGGCGCTAATGTCGGTTGCGCAGCAACCGCAAGGCCGACTGGCCGCCCGCAGGCGCCCGTAGCGTAGCGAAGGAACAGCGCCGAGGATGAGCGGGCGGAGGCCCGCTCACAAATCAAAAAACGCTCAACAGCGCCTTGAACAACAGCGTCAGCCCGAAGGGCAGCCCGATCGCCAGCGCCCACAGCGTCATCACATCGCGTTTGAAGGCGGGAGCGTAGGACGGGTCAACCGCTTCAGCATCGCTCAGCACCGACCAGCGTTTTTCAAACCAACGGCACACCGGGATGATCCCGGCCACCAACACGACCAGCGCGAAATAGGGCAGCAGGCTCGACGTGCCTTCTGCCAACGCCTTGACCGTCACGAAGATTTGCAACGCGGTATAGGCCAGCAGCCCATAGGCGACATGATCGCTCATCGCCTTGCGCCAGTCTCGCGCCCGGGTGGCGGACAGTGCCTCGATTTTGCCCCGCTCATTGGATTTCATCATGCTGGCCGCTCCCCAACGGGCTGTTGTGATGCGGGCAGTATCGCAAAGCTTCTCCAAGGTTGCAAGAAGGCACGGAAATCCGCCATTTTGTTGCGCCAAACGCACAGGACTAGGCACAAGCTGCTCAAATGACCGGGGCTTTGTTTGACGTTGCGCCAGTATGAGGTCGATAGGTGAGCACTCAGCAAAAATCCTGCCAAACGCCTTGCGCCCCTTTTCTGCGGCTCGAAGGCTGCTAAGGCTCGCAGACACATGGCCACGACCCTTTCCGATCCGCCCAGCGAGGCAGCGCCGGTTCAGCCGCTTGGCAGCGGGCTTGAAGTGATCTCGATCGCCAAGAGCTATGACAAGCGCGCCGTGCTGACCGATATCTCTTTCGAGGTGGCCAAGGGCGAGGTGTTCGGTCTGCTCGGCCCCAATGGCGCGGGCAAGACCACCTGTTTCTATTCGATCATGGGGCTGGTGAAGCCGGATTCGGGCCGCATCTTGATGGACGGCGAGGATGTGACCAAGCTGCCGATGTATCGCCGCGCGATCCTCGGGCTGGGCTATCTGCCGCAGGAAACCAGCATCTTTCGCGGCATGACCGTGGAGCAGAACATCGCCTGCGTGCTTGAACTGGGCGAGCCTGATGCCGCCACTCGCGCGTCCGAGTTGGAACGGCTGCTCGACGAATTCGGCCTGACCCGTCTGCGCGAATCGCCTGCGATGGCGCTGTCGGGCGGGGAGCGGCGGCGCTGTGAGATTGCTCGCGCATTGGCGGCCAAGCCTTCGATCATGCTGCTGGACGAGCCGTTTGCCGGGATCGACCCGCTCTCGATCAACGATATCCGGGAGCTGGTGCGGGATCTCAAGGGTCGCGGCATCGGTGTGCTGATCACCGATCACAACGTGCGCGAGACGCTCGATATCGTTGACCGGGCCTGCATCATCTATGGCGGGCAGGTGCTGTTCGCCGGCTCCCCCCAGGAACTGGTCGCGGACGAGAACGTGCGGCGGCTCTATCTCGGTGAGAGCTTCACGCTCTAGCGCTGATTGGCATGGCATTAGGTCCCCGCCTTGACCTGAGGCAATCGCAATCGCTGGTGATGACGCCGCAGTTGCAGCAGGCGATCAAGCTGCTGGCGGCCTCCAACCTCGAAATCGAAAGCTTCATTGCTGAGGCGCTGGAGGCCAATCCGTTGCTCGACACCGGTGGGCCCGCAGATGTGAGTGAGCCGGAGCGGATCGAACTTGCGGCCCCGCCGGGTGAGGATGCGCCTGCCGATGAATTGATGCTGCGCGGCGGGGGAGAGAGCGACGCGCCGCTCGACCTGTCCTCGGTGGATCGTGACTGGGACACTGGCGACGGCGAGGCGCGCAATGCCCGCGATGCCGAATGGGGCGCGGCAGCCAGCGGATCGGGCGGCGACTTCGATGACGCGCCTGATTGGGAGCAACTGCGCGCCGCCGAAATCACCCTCTCCGAACATCTCGAAGGCCAGATCGGCGCGCTCACCAGCGATCCGCGCACCGGGTTCATCGCACGCCATATCATCGGGCTGCTCGACGATGCGGGCTACCTTGGCACGCCGATTGACGAAGTCGCCGATGATCTGGGGGTGGAACTGTTCGAGGCCGAGGCGGCGCTGACGCTGGTGCAATCGCTCGACCCCACGGGCGTGGGCGCGCGCAATCTGGCCGAATGCATCGCGATCCAGGCGCGCGAGGCCGACCGCTATGACCCCTGCATGGCCGCGCTCATCAGCAATCTCGATCTGGTCGCGCGCGGCGAGGTGGAGCGGTTGAAGCGCCTGTGCCGCGTCGATGACGAGGACTTTGCCGACATGCTGCGCGAATTGCGCAGCTACAACCCGCGACCGGGCCTGGCCTTCATGCCGTCCGACAGCAGCTCTGTGGTGCCAGACATCCTGATCACCGCCAATGCCGCCGGCGGGTGGGATATTGCGCTCAACGAGGACACCCTGCCCAAGCTGATCGTCAATCGCGGCTACTTCGTGGAATTGAACGCCGGGGCGACATCCAAGGAATCGCAGGGCTGGCTCAAAGAGAAGCTCGCCGACGCGCACTGGCTGATTCGCGCGCTTGACCAGCGGCAGAAGACGATTCTCAAAACCGCCGCGGAAATCGTGAAGCAACAGGACGGGTTCTTCCGCCGGGGAGTTTCCGAACTGCGCCCGCTCACCTTGCGCGAAGTGGCCGAGAAGATCGAAATGCACGAAAGCACGGTCAGCCGGGTGACCAGCAACAAGTACCTCGCCTGCGCGCGCGGGACGTTTGAACTGAAATACTTCTTCACCAGCGGGGTCGCCTCAGCCGACGGCGAAGGCGCGTCCTCCGCCGCGATCAAGTCCCGCATCAAGGCGCTGATCGACGCAGAGACCGCGAAGAATATCCTGTCTGACCAACAACTTGCCGAAATGCTCCAGAAAGAAGGCTTCGACCTCGCCCGGCGCACCGTCGCGAAATACCGCGAAGCGATCGGGCTGGGCTCCAGCGCCGAGCGGCGGCGGGCGAAGAAGCTGGCGGGCGCATCTTAGGATTTTCCCGCATTGGGCGGCCCATCCGTAAACGTCTCACCCTGCGCGATAATTCGCTGCTGCGGGGGTGTGACTCGAAAGACTCACTTCAAAACGTTAACGCGCTAAACTTCTTATTAACCTTTTTTGGTGAGAAGTGGCGTGGTTAACAGACGGCAACCTCTCCTAAGCAGGGGTTACCAGGGGACAGACACCGGATTTCACGGGGGACTAAGATGCGCGTTCTGCTGATCGAAGACGAACCGACCACCGCCAAGGCGATTGAGCTGATGCTCACCACCGAAGGTTTCAATGTCTATTCGACCGACCTCGGCGAGGAAGGTTTGGATCTCGGCAAGCTGTATGATTACGACATCATCCTGCTCGACCTGAACCTGCCTGACATGCATGGCTATGACGTGCTCAAGAAGCTGCGCGTTGCCAAGGTGCAAACGCCAGTGCTGATCCTCTCGGGCATTTCGGAAATGGATTCGAAGATCCGCAGCTTCGGCTTCGGCGCTGACGATTACGTCACCAAGCCGTTCCACCGCGAAGAACTGGTCGCCCGCATCTATGCCGTGGTGCGCCGTTCGAAGGGCCACTCGCAGTCGGTCATCCGCACCGGCAAGCTGGCAGTGAACCTCGACGCCAAGACCGTCGAAGTCGATGGCGCCCGCGTGCACCTCACCGGCAAGGAATATGCGATGCTGGAGCTCCTTTCGCTCCGCAAGGGCACCACGCTGACCAAGGAAATGTTCCTCAACCACCTCTATGGCGGGATGGACGAGCCGGAACTCAAGATCATCGACGTGTTCATCTGCAAGCTGCGCAAGAAGCTGTCGCTGGCTTGCGGCGGTGAGAACTACATCGAAACCGTGTGGGGCCGTGGCTACGTGCTGCGCGACGACGAAGCGGTGGTCGAAGCGGCGTAATTTATTGCGAGGGCGCCTCCGCGCCCTCGTCCTCGGCGCGGTTCGATCCTTTCAGGATCGAGCGCCTGCGGGCGGCCGGTCGGCCTTGCGTCCCTTTGGGCCGGAACAGCGCGCTACATAATTGTTGACGGGAACGCCCGGGGCCTTGGCTCCGGGCGTTTGCGTTTCAGCTTATGCGGTTGAAGGTCGTCGTCACGATGTCCGGCATCCCCTCGGCGGCCCAAACGATGGTTTCTGTCATCGTCCTCCCATCCCCGGCCACGGTATAGACCCGCGTCGAAACGCGCTTGCCGTCCTTGCCGAGCGTCATCACCAGCGTTCCGGCTTCCGGTTGGCGCAGCGACACCGAGTCGATACCCCCCATCGATCCCGTCACCGGCACCGCCACGCCATCCAACGCAGCGGTCGATTCGGCCTTTTGTAGCGCGCCGTCGGGGCTCTCGATCATAACCACCGTGTGCCAGCGCCCCTCAGGGGCAGGCGAGAAGGCGATTGTAACTGCGCGCGGTCGTTCCTCCTCCGGGATTTTCGCCACATCGAGCGACCAGCGCCCGGTCAGCGGCGTTCCGCTGACCGGAGCAGCCGTGGCGGCCTGCGCAGTTCCGGCAGCCTCCGGGGTGGCATTACCGGCAGCAAGCGCGAGCCCGAGGGCGGCGGCGGCGGGGAGCAAGGTGAGCATGGCGATCTTTCCTTTCGTCCATTCGAACCCCTTTCGGCGGGGCACGGACGGTTCCTCTGCGGAAGGTTCGCCGGGGGACAGATCGATTTTCCTGTCCCAGATTTTCTGGGCATCAAGCAGCCGCGCCAACTCGCGGCTACTGCCCAACCCCGTCTTGCGCCGCGCCTCGCGCAGCCGTTCGTTGATCGAGGCTTCCGAACGATCCAGCCGGGCAGCAATCGACTTCACCGTGTGCCCCGCCGCCAGCAGGCGCAGGACTTCAAGCTCCTTGTCGGAAAGCGCCTCGGCACAAACTGGGGACGGGGTCGTCATCGGCTCTGATCACCACAGCGCGCAGCCTTGCGTCCAGCACGATTTTCTTGTGCCGCGACGGGCTGCGTGCCAAGCGCCCGCCCCATGACAGCGTTCAAGGAAGGCGATCCGACCACCATTGCGCGGCTTTATGGCCGCTCTGTCGGGAAGAAGTTGCGCAAGTATCAGCAGGGGTTGGTCGATACCCTCCTGCCGCAGATTTCTGTGCCTGCCGAAGGCCCGGTCACATCCGAAACCCTGTTCGGCGACCAGCGCCCGCTGCATTTCGAGATCGGCTTCGGCGGCGGTGAGCATCTCGCCTACCGCGCCGATCTGCTGCCTGATCACGGCTTCATCGGCGCGGAGCCCTTCGTCAACGGTGTGGCGCAGGCGCTGACCCATGTGGCCGACCAGCGCCTCGCCAATATCCGGTTGCATCATGGCGACGCGCTGGAGGTGCTCCAGCGCATCCCCGATGGCGCACTGACGATGGCCTATCTGCTGCATCCCGACCCTTGGCCCAAGGCGCGCCATGCCAAGCGGCGGATGGTCAACGACGGCCCGATCAAACTGCTCGCCGCCAAGATGAAACCGGGCGGCGAGTTCCGGTTCGGCACCGATCACGACGTCTATCTGCGCCATGCGCTGATGGTGATGCAGCGCCACACCGACCTGTTCGAGTGGGTGGTCGAGAAACCGTCGGACTGGCAGGTGCGCCCCTCCGGCTGGCCCGAGACGCGATACGAGCACAAGGCCCGCACGGTCTACGGGCATGAGGTGTGGTACTTCCGGTTCCGACGGCGCTAAGCCTCAACGCTTGTCGGCGGGCAGGAGCGCGTAGGTGACCACATAGGCGTCGTGATCCGACAGCTTGCCGCCCGCGTCCGGCCCGTCAAACCACGCCTCGATCCGCACTGGGCGCAGTAACGTGCGCGCGCCGTCATCGTAGATTTGCAGGTCCTGCGTGTCGAACCACGGCTCGTCCCCATCGAAGCTCAGGCGGATGTCGCAGGGCGGCAGGGCGGGATCGGCGCGGGCTTCGACACAATAGCGGCGTGCCAGTTGGTAGCCATTCTGCTGCTCGAAAGCATCGAACCGTGCGGGGCTGCGGCGCATATTGAAGTCACCCGCCAGCACCATCGGGCTGGCGACCTGGCTCACCCGGTCAAGGAAGTCGGCCAGCTCGGCTGACTGGGCATTGTGGGCGGCAAGGTGCTTTTCGGGCGGGGCCTTGGAGGCGCCTTGCGCGTTCATATGGGTGGTGGCGATCTCGACGGGGTCGGCAAGGCCGGGGACCGCGATCCGCACCAGCATCACGCCCTTGTTCGCCAGACAATCCCACCCCGCGCAGGAGGTCGGGCCATAGGGCTGGGAATAGGACGCGATGATCGGATAGCGCGAGGTGATGGCGATGCCGCTGCCCATGAAGCGGATGCCCCATTCGCCGCGCAGATAGTTGCGCTTGCGCAGCACTGGATCGCGGGTCTTGGGCAAGCCGGAACGGGTCGGCGCGCGCGGGCCGAGCGCGACGTGGGGGTGCGGGGTCGAGGTGGCGGTGCGCAGCGCGGCGGTGCTGAAAGCCTCCTGAAACACGATCACATCGGGCAGGACACCGGCCTGCTCCATCCGGGCAAATTCGGCGGTCATCGCTTCGAGAAACGGCCCACGACCGGTGCGGGCGGGCCATGTCAGGCCTTCGAGGTTATAGGTCATCACGCTGAGCGTCGCCGGGACCGGACCGGATGCAGGCGTGGCCGCGACCGGAGCAGGCACATCGGGGTAGGACACACACCCACCCAGCGCCAGGGCGGCGGCCAGCCAGCCCGCGCGGATCATTCCGCCGCGCTTTTCACGATCACCCCGTCCTTCATGATGACGGTGAAATTGCGCGCCGGATCGCCGATCAGGTCGATATCCGCCAGCGGATCACCCCGCACCAGAATGAGATCGGCGAGCGCGCCCTGCTCCACCACGCCCAGCCGCCCTTCATAAGGCGTGCGCGGGCCGGACAGGGCCAGCAGCTCGGCATTGCCCGAGGTCACCAGCTTGAGCAGTTCGGCAGGCGTGAAATAGGGCTTCAGCCGCAGGATATAGGCGTTTTGCTGGGCGTTGAGATCAGGCTCGAACAGGAAGTCCGTGCCCCACGCCAGCTTCACGCCGAGCCGCTTCGCCATCGGCCAGACGATCTTTTGCCCTTCGATCACAGGTTTGCGCTTCTCGCGCCGCTTGGGGTCCATCGCCTCGGTCGAATCGACTAGCATTTGACCTGACAGCCAGATGCCCTTTTCCGCCATCAGCTTGAGCGTATCTTCATCGAGCAGATTGCCATGCTCGATCACCTTCACCCCCGCCTCGATCGCGCGGCGCACCGATTTGGGGTGATAGGCGTGGACGGTGACATAGGTGTTCCAGTCCGAGGCTGCGTCCACCGCCGCCTTCATCTCGTCGAGCGTGTACTGGGTCACGTCGAGCGGGTCGTACTCCGAACTGGTGCCGCCGCCGGCCGCGATCTTGATCTGGCTGGCGCCGAGCCTGAGGTTCTCGCGCACCGCGGTCAGCACCTCGTCCCGCCCATCGGCGACGACGCTGGCCCAGATTTCCTCGGCCTTGGACATTTTCCCCGAGAACCGCCGCGACGGTTCGTCCGGACCGCGCAGGTCGGCATGGCCCGAGGTCTGCGAGATCATCGGCCCTGACGGCCAGATGCGCGGGCCCATCACCTTGCCGCTGTCGATCAAGCGCTTCAGCTGGAACGAGGGCCCGCCGACATCGCGCACCGCAGTAAATCCGCGCAGCAGCATCGCCCTGGATTGCGCGGCGGAGAGTGCCATGACCTTCTCAAGGCTCATGTCCGGCGCGGCCATTTCGGCGGGTGCGAGGCTGTTGAACATCATGTGGACGTGATTGTCGATCAGGCCGGGCATCAGCGTTTGCCCCGTGCCGTCGATCACGGTCGCTTCCGGTGAGGCGGGTGCGGCGTCAGGCCCGATGGCGGCGATCACATTGCCGCGCACCACCACGGTAGTCGGCGCAGAAAGGGTATCGGCGGTGCCATCGAACACCCGGACATTGGAGAAGACCACCTCCTGTGCGGCGAGCGGCGCGAAAGGCGCCAGCAGGCACGCGGTCAGCACGGCAAGGCCAGCGCGTAGATAAGCCGAAATCATGTCAGTCCCCCCTCGTCCCCTGATCGCACCGCAAGAATGCCATGGCGCGATTGTCATGCCAATGTTTTGTCAGGGAATTGGTTTCGCAGCCCGTCCGCCCGGCCCCGCCCGCCACCACGGCATCAGCGCGAACACCATCTGCCCTGCCAGCCCGAGCAGCGCGTGCGGTTGCCTCAGCCCCGCAAGCCACTGTGCCGGTGTCTCGCCCGAAAGCACCCCAGCCAGCGCCCACTCCGCCGCCATCAGGATCGCGAAGGCGAGCACGCCGAGGGTCAGCGCCTCGCGCCGGGTGGCTATGCCGAAGCGGCGCAGAATCCAGCCGGCCGCAAACCAGCTTGCTGCGAGGATGATCGGCAGTTCCAGCAAAGTCGCGGGTATCAACCCCACCAGCGGGATCACCCACAACACCCGCACCGTGCCGAGCACGAAGCCCAGCGCAAACACGATGGCCCAATAGGTTACCGCTGCCGTCCCGACCCGCATGGCCCCGCCTCCCTGTTCGCCCTGCCGCAGCCAGCCTGCGGCTCGTCCGATCCCCGCAGCTTACCACACCCATGACAGAACATCGCGGAACGGTTGGGCCCACAGCGGAATGGGGGTGCAATCATTCACCGGAGACGACCAACATGACCATCACGACGCTCAAGGATCTTTACGTCGATCAGTTGCAGGACCTCTACAGCGCCAATCGCCAGGCCATTCAGGTCACGCGCGAGCTGAAGGAAGCCGCCAGCTCGGCCCAGCTGCGCAAGGCGCTGACCGCAGGCGTGGACGGGATCGAGGAGGGTATGGATCACCTCAAGACCCTGATCGAAAACCACGACGCCAACCCGCGCGGCGAACATTGCAAGGGCATGGAAGGCCTCGCCGCTGAAGCGCGCGCGCATGGGGTCGAGGCCGATTTTGCGGATGAGGATGTCCGCGATGCCTCGATCATCGCGCAGTACCAGCGCATGACCCACTACGGCATCTCGGGCTATGGCACGGCGGCGGCGTTCGCGCGGCGGCTCGGGCTGGAGAATGACGCCAGTGTCTTGGCGCAGTGTCTCGAAGACACCCGCAGCGGCGACACACACATGACGCAGATCGCGTCGGGCGAGGTCAACCCCGCCGCTGCCGAAGCGTAAGCGTGGCAGGAGCCCGGTGCGATCCGCCGGGCTCCGCTATCTCATCCCACAATGCCCGCGCCCGCCAGCACGGCGAGCGTCAGCACATCGGGCACGCTGGCGGTCATCGGCACGATCTGCACCGGCTTTTCCATCCCGATCAGCATCGGGCCAATGGTGGCATTGCTGCCCAATTCGCGCAGCAGCTTGGCCGACAGGTTCGCGGATTGCAGCCCCGGCATGATCAGGACGTTGGCCGGGCCAGACAGGCGGCTGAACGGGTACAGCGCCATCACCTTGGGATTGAGGGCGGCGTCAGGCGCCATTTCGCCTTCATATTCGAAGCCCGGATCCTCCCGGTCGAGAATCGCCACCGCCTCGCGGATCGAAGTCAGCCACTGGCCCGAGGGGTTACCGAAGGTCGAATAGCTGAGGAACGCCACGCGCGGTTCATGCCCCATGCGCCGGGCAACCGCAGCGGTTTCCTTGGCAATATGGGCGAGTTCTGCGGAATTGGGCCGCTCGTTGATCGTCGTATCGGCGAGGAAGGTGGTGTGGTTCTTGCCGATCATCATGTGGATGCCGAACGGCAGCGCGCCCTGTTTGTGATCGAGCACCAGGTTCACCTCGCGCACGGTCTGCGCAAAGGTGCGGGTCATGCCGGTGATGATCCCGTCGCCATGGCCGAGTGCGACCAGCAGCGAAGCGAAGACGTTGCGGTCCTGATTGACCATGCGCCGCACATCACGCTCGGTATAACCGCGCCGCTGGAGCCGCTTGTAGAGGTAATCGACCATCGCGGGCACGTGCTCGCTATCGGCCGAGTTCTGGATTTCAAAGCTGCCCGGATCGCCGACCGATAGCTGATGCAGCTTGTCGAGCACCGCCTTGGTGCGGCCGACCAGGATCGGCGTGCCATAACCGAAATCGCGGAACTGAATCGCGGCGCGCAGCACCACTTCTTCTTCCGCTTCGGCAAAGACCATCCGCTTGGGGTTCGCCTTGGCGACTTCATAAACGCCGCTCAGCACCGAAGTGGTCGGGTTGAGGCGGCTGCGCAGCTGGATGCGGTAGGCCTCGAAATCCTCGATCCGCGCCTGCGCCACGCCCGAATCCATTGCCGCCTTGGCGACGGCGGAGGACACGACCTCGATCAGACGCGGGTCGAACGGGGCGGGGATGATGTAATCGGTGCCGAACTTGTGGTTCTTGCCATAGGCGCTCGCCACTTCCTCGGGCACCTGACGGCGCGCGAGTTCCGCGATGGCGTGGGCGGCGGCAACCTTCATTTCTTCATTGATCGTGGTCGCCTGCACATCCAGCGCGCCGCGGAAGATGAAGGGGAAGCCCAGCACGTTGTTGACCTGATTGGGGAAATCGCTGCGCCCGGTGGCGATGATCGCATCAGGGCGGACCGCCTTGGCTTCGTCCGGCATGATTTCCGGGACGGGGTTGGCCATTGCAAAGATGATCGGCTTGTCCGCCATCTTGCGCACCCATTCGGGCTTCAGCGCACCGGCAGCCGACAGGCCGAGGAAGATGTCCGCGCCCACCAGCGCTTCTTCAAGACTGGTCGCGGTGGTGGCGACTGCGTGCGCGCTCTTCCACTGGTCGACTCCTTCGCGGCCCGGCGTGATCGGGCCGGAACGGTCGCACATGATCACGTTTTCGTGGCGCACGCCCATCGCCTTGATCAGCGCGGTGCAGGCAATCGCCGCCGCGCCCGCGCCGTTGACCACCACCTTGACGTCCTTGAAGTCGCGGCCCGTGATGTGACAGGCGTTGAGCAGGCCAGCCGCCGTGATGATCGCAGTACCGTGCTGGTCGTCGTGCATCACGGGAATGTTCATGCGCTCGCGCAGAGCCGCCTCGATGATGAAGCATTCCGGCGCCTTGATGTCCTCAAGATTGATCCCGCCAAAGGTCGGCTCCATCAGCGCGACGGCGTTGATGAAGGCTTCGGGGTCTTCGGTGGCGAGTTCGATGTCGATCGAATCCACATCGGCGAACCGCTTGAACAGCACCGCCTTGCCTTCCATCACCGGCTTGGAGGCGAGCGCGCCGAGATTGCCCAGCCCGAGGATCGCGGTGCCATTGCTGATCACGGCGACCAGATTGCCTTTGACGGTGTAACGCGCGGCGAGCGACGGATCGGCGGCGATGGCTTCCACCGGCACGGCCACACCCGGCGAATAGGCGAGGCTGAGGTCACGCTGCGAGGTCATCGGCTTGGTGGCGACGATCTCGAGCTTACCGGGGCGGATCGTCTCGTGATAGAACAGCGCCTCGCGCGCGGTGAAGCCGCCCTTGTTCGGTGTGGCGTTCTCATCGGCCATGATGCCTGATCCCTCTGCTTGTCCGAATGGAAAATCGCGTTCCGCTTAGCCTCACCAAGGCGGTTGCGATAGGCCGGAAATGGCGCGGCGCGGGGGAAAGCCGTAGCGGCGGACATTTCCGAATCGCAGGCGATGGGGCAATGCCGGAGTGATGGCTGCCCTTCCCGATTCCAAACCCACGCCGATGATGGCGCAATACCTCGCCCTGCGCGAGGAAGCGGGCGATGCGCTGCTGTTCTACCGGATGGGCGATTTCTTCGAATTGTTCTTCGAAGACGCACGCACGGCGGCCCAGATTCTCGACATTGCGCTGACCACCCGGGGCGAACATGGCGGCGCGCCGATCCCGATGTGCGGGGTGCCGGTGCATTCGGCGGAAGGCTATCTCGCGCGGCTGATCAAGGCGGGCTGCCGGGTCGCCATCGCCGAACAGGTCGAAACGCCCGACGAAGCCAAGGCGCGGGCCAAGCGCGAAGGCACGCCGTCCTCCAAGGTGCTGGTCGGTCGCGCGATTGTGCGGCTGGTGACAGCGGGGACGCTAACCGAGGAAGCGCTGCTCGAACCGCGCCGTGCGAACGTGCTGGTGGCGCTCGCGGAATTGCGCGGGACGGTGGGCATTGCTGCGGTGGATGTCTCCACCGGCGCGATGGTGCTGGAAGAATGCGCTGCCGATCAGCTCGGCGCGGCGCTGGCGCGGCTCTCCCCGAGCGAAATCATTATCCCCGAAGTGCCTGATGCGAGTCCCCGCGGAAGCGGGGACCTCAGGCACTCTGGCGCCCTGCTGAACGAGGTCCCCGCCTTCGCGGGGACTCGCGACATCATCATCTACCGCCCGCGCAGCTCTTTCGCCAGCGATGCCGGGGCTGAGCGGCTGAAGGCGGTGCATGGTGTAGCCACGCTCGATGCGTTCGGCGATTTCTCCCGCGCGATGCTGGGCGCGGCGGGCGGGTTGATCGCCTATCTCGACCATGTCGGACGCGGCAAGCTGCCGCTGCTGCTGCCCCCGGTGGCGCGCGCGGCCGAGGCGGGCATGGCGATGGATGCGGCGACGCGGGCGAGTCTCGAAATCCTTGAAAGCACCACCGGCGCGCGCGCGGGCAGCCTGATCGGCGCGGTGGATCGCTGCGTGACGGGCGCGGGATCGCGGCTTCTGGCGGAGGACTTGTCCGCGCCCCTGCTCGATGTGGCGCAGATCGAGGCACGGCTTGGGCTGGTGCAGTTCTGGCGCGACCGGCCGATTGAACGCGCGCAATTGCGTGAGGCCTTGCGCGCCATCCCTGATCTCGGCCGCGCGCTCGGGCGCGTGGTGGCGGGGCGCGGCTCTCCGCGCGATCTCGGCCAGTTGCGCGATGGGCTGTCCGAGGCGATGCGGCTGCACCATTGGCTGAGCGGTGCGCCGGATCGGCCTGCGCTGCTCGATGCCGTTCTGGCGAAACTCACCGGCCACGGCGCGCTGACCGATTGGCTGACGCGCGCGCTGGTGCCCTCACCCCCGACCGATCGCGGAAGCGGCGGCTTTATCGCTGACGGGTACGACGCCGCGCTCGACGAATTGCGCGCCACCTCCGGCGATGCGCGCCGCGCGATTGCGGCGATGGAAGCGCGCTACCGGGACGAAACCGGCATCGCCTCGCTCAAGATCCGCCACAATGGCGTGCTGGGCTATTTCATCGAAGTGGGCGCGCGCTATGCCGATGCGCTGATGACGCCCGACAGTGGCTTCACCCACCGTCAGACAATGGCAGGCGCGGTGCGGTTCAACTCGCTGAAGCTGCACGAGGAAGCCGCCCGCATCGCCGAGGCAGGGGGCCATGCGCTGGCGGCAGAAGAGTCGCATTTCGAGGAACTGGTCGCCGAAGTCGTCGCAGCGCGCCACGCCATCGCCGCCACCGCCGCCGCGCTCGCCCGGATCGATGTCGCCGCCGGCAATGCCGAGCGCGCCAGCGAAGCCGATTGGTGCCGCCCCGACATTGCCGAGGACGCAGGCCTTTCCATCACCGCCGGGCGTCATCCCGTGGTCGAAGCGGCACTCGCCAAGGCCGGTGAGCGGTTCGTGGCGAATGACTGCCAGCTGGCCGACACCAATCGCCTGTGGCTGATCGGCGGGCCGAACATGGGCGGCAAGTCCACCTTCCTGCGCCAGAACGCGCTGATTGTGTTGTTGGCGCAGGCGGGGTGCTTCGTCCCCGCGTCGGCGGCTCGTGTCGGCCTCGTCGACCGGTTGTTCAGCCGGGTGGGCGCGGCCGATAACCTCGCCCGGGGCCGTTCCACCTTCATGGTCGAAATGGTCGAGACCGCCGCCATTCTGGCGCAGGCCACCCCGCGCAGCTTCGTGATCCTTGATGAAGTGGGGCGCGGCACATCGACCTATGATGGCTTGGCGCTCGCCTGGGCGGTGGCCGAGGCGGTGCATTCCAAGATCCGCTGCCGGTGTCTGTTCGCGACCCATTACCACGAACTCGCGCGCCTGGCCGAAACCTGCGAGGCGCTGAGTCTCCACCATGTCCGCGCACGCGAATGGCAAGGCGATCTGGTGTTGCTGCACGAACTGGCCGACGGCCCGGCCGATCGCTCCTACGGCCTCGCGGTCGCGCGGTTGGCAGGGGTGCCGGCCCCGGTGGTCGCCCGCGCCAAAGCGGTGCTCGAAAAGCTCGAAGCCACCCGCACGGCCACCGGGGGCATCGCCGCAGGGCTGGGCGATCTGCCGCTCTTCGCCGCGCTGGCCGCCGAACCGGCACCCCCCTCACCCGAACAGCAACTCGCCCAGGCCCTGCGCGACGCCGATCTCGATGCGCTCACCCCGCGTGAGGCGCTCGACCTGCTTTATGAATGGAAGCGGGCACTGCCAAAATCCGTTGTCTGACTTCAACCAAGGTTTAACCACAACGGGGTTAAACGAGGGTATGTACAAGTCAGTGTTCCAGAACAGCAAAGCCGCGCTCGCCTTTGCCGGACTGACCCTGTTCAGCGCGGTGTCGCTCGTCGGCACTTCAGACGACAGCGGGATCATCGGCAAGGCGTCCGACGTTATCGGCGCCCAGCGCGCCAATATCGCGAGCGAGGCGCAAGCGTTTGCCGGAGGACAGAGCCAGGGCGACAAGCCGGGCAAGGCCGAGGCGGGCTCGGGCAGCAAAACTGCGGTCTTCGGAGAATATGGGGCCGATGGCAAAGCCGTCGCAAAGGCCCCTGGCGCGGCGGCGAACACAGGCGGCAATCCGATGACTGCACCGCTATCGCCAACCGCAATGGTGGATCACCGCGGACCCACGACAGTAAGCGAGCCGTTTATCTCCGACCGCGAGATGACGATCGAACCGAAGTAACCCCTCAACGGGTGGGAACCGGAACCTCGCCCGTGTAATCGTAGAACCCGCGCCCGGTCTTGCGGCCGAGCCAACCGGCTTCGACATACTTCACCAGCAGCGGCGCCGCGCGATACTTGCTGTCGCGGGTGGTGGTGTAGAGCACGTTGATGATGTCCAGGCAGGTGTCGAGCCCGACGAAATCGGCGAGTTGCAGCGGCCCCATCGGGTGGTTGAGGCCAAGGCGGCAGCCCTTGTCGATATCCTCGATCCCGGCCGTGCTCTGACCAAGCACGAACACCGCTTCGTTGATCATCGGCAGCAGGATGCGGTTGACGACGAAGCCGGGTTCGTCCTGGCTAAGCACCACTTCCTTGCCCAACCCGCGCGCGAAAGCGGTGACGCGGTCGGTTGTGTCCTGCGCAGTCGCGAGGCCGGGGATGACTTCAATCAGGCCCATGACGGGCACCGGATTGAAGAAATGGAGCCCGATGAACCGCGCCGGATCGGGCGAATGGTTGGCCATCCGCGTGATCGGGATCGACGAGGTGTTCGACGCCATGATCGCGCCCGCGCTAAGCACCTTGCCGGCGTTTGCGAAGATTGCGTTCTTGATCTCCTCCCGCTCGGTCGCGGCTTCGATGATGAGGTCGGCCTCTGCGAAAGGGGCGTAATCGGCGACGGGGGTGATGCGCGCGAGCAGGCTTTCGGCCTCCGCTGTCTCGATCTTGCCGCGGCCCATCAGCTTGACCAACGCCTTTTCGACATTGGCCTTCCCAGCTTCTGCGCGGGCGAGGTCAACATCGGTCAGCATCACGTTCATGCCGTTGGCGGCAATCGTCTGGGCGATGCCGGTGCCCATTTGTCCGGCCCCGATGACGGCGATGGTGCGCATGATGTGTCCTTCGCAAGTGCAGCAATTTGCCGCGCTGTTAGCGACGGGCTCAGGCAAAAGCTAGCGATTAGCGCCGGGGACCCACTTCACGTCCGCGCGGCCATCGTCATTCGCCACGCGGGCGAGCACGAACAAGAGGTCGGACAGACGGTTGATATAGGCGAGCGCCGCCGGATTGACCGGCAGCTCTGCGGCCAGCTCGACCATCGCGCGTTCTGCCGCACGGGTCGTAGCGCGGGCGACATGGACGCGCGCTGCCGCTTCGCTCCCGCCGGGGAGGACAAAACTGGTCAGCGGTTCGAGCCGTTCATTCAGCGCGTCGATCTGCCCTTCGATCCATTCGGGCTGCGAAGATACGATCCGCAGCACCATTTCGGACGGGCTGAAATCGTCATCCTCGGCCGGGGTGGCCAAGTCCGCGCCAAGATCGAACAGATCGTTCTGCACCCGCGTCAGCAGCGCGCGCTGGCTTTCGTCCGTAAGCGCGCAGATGGCGAGCCCGATGGCGCTGTTCGCCTCGTCCACCAGCCCCATCGCGTTGATGCGGGCGGAATGCTTCGGACAGCGCGAGCCATCGACGAGGCCCGTGGTGCCGTCATCCCCGGTGCGGGTGTAAATGCGGTTCAGCTTGACCATGGCGCGAAGGGCTTAACGCGATGCTGCCATGATGATCGCCACCACCACGATCGCCAGCGCCTGATATTTGATGCGCGCGAACATCGCCTTGTTCTGGGCGAGCTGCATATCAGTCGCGGTCGAGCCCTCGCCGGTTTCAAGGTCGATCTTGGTCGTCTTGAGGAAGGCGACAATCCCCTTGATCAGCGAAAAGGCCACCAGTCCCATGAGGACGAGCAATACGGGCACAAGGACATAGTTCATGCGAGTCTAAATGGACGCTTGGACGCTAGGTTCCAAGTGACAAATGTTGCAACCTGAGTTGCTCGGCAAGCATCCGCCCATCCTCGCCCGCCGCGCGCCGCTCGGCCAAGGCCGGTGATCCCCGGCGTTTGGCGAGTTTTTCGCCATCTGCGCCGAGCAAGAGCGGGTGGTGATGCCAGCGCGGCACCGGGTGCCCGAGCAGGGCTTGCAGCGTGCGGTGCACATGGCTCGCCGCAAACAGGTCCGCCCCGCGCGTCACCAGCGTCACGCCGTCCGCCGCATCATCGAGCGTCACGGCGAGGTGGTAGCTGGCGGGCAGATCCTTGCGCACCAGCACGACATCGCCGAGGCCGGACAGATCCACCGGCTGCGGCCCCGCCAGCGCGTCCTGCCATAACAGTGGCCCAGTTATGGCCAGCGCCTTGGCCGTGTCCAGCCGCCATGCCGCCGGGCGCGCGGGATAAGGCTGGGTGCGTTTGCAGGTGCCGGGATAGATCAGCCCATCTGAACCTTCGACCGCTCCCGCTTCCTCGATTTCCTTGCGGGTGCAGGTGCAAGGATAGATGAGCCCGCGCGCCTTCAGCGCCTCGGCCGCAGCGGCATAGCTGGCGAGCCGCGTCGATTGCGAGGGCACTTCGTCCCACTCCAGCCCGAGCCATTCGAGATCGCGGCGGAATTCATCGGCCAGTTCCGGGCGGGAGCGGGGGCCGTCGATGTCCTCGATTCGCAGCAGAAACCGCCCGCCGTTTTCCCGTGCCAGATCATGCGCGATGATGGCGCTCAGGGCATGACCGAGATGCAGCCGCCCGTTGGGGCTGGGCGCGAAACGGGTCACGGGCGGCACACACTCGAGCATCGCCGCCCCATGCCACAGGACATATTCTTGCGCTATGCACACACTTGGCCACAGCCTCTCCACAGCGCGTCCCTGTGGATACCCACCCTGTAACGGGTTTGACTCTTTGCCGTGCCACGTCAGGATGCACGTCAATCAGGGAGGAACGCAAATCGTGTTCAATGCCGAACTGATCGAAAGAGTTGCCCGGTTCCGCGGGGTTGATGAAGACCCGACGCGCAACCTGTCCGCGTGCCCGGCGCTGGTGCTCAACGCCGATTACACCCCCTTGTCCTATTACCCGCTGAGCCTGTGGCCGTGGCAGACCGCGATCAAAGCGGTGTTCCTCGACCGGGTGGACATTGTCGCGAGCTACGACCGCGAGGTGCACTCGCCCAACTTCGACATGAAAATCCCGAGCGTCATCGCGCTCAGGCAATATGTGAAGCACTCGGAATTTCCGGCCTTCACCCGCTTCAACGTGTTCCTGCGCGACCGCTTCCAGTGCCAGTATTGCGGCAGCACCGAGCATCTGACCTTCGACCACGTGACCCCGCGCCGACTCGGGGGAAGGACGACGTGGGAGAACATCATCACCGCCTGTGCACCGTGCAATATGAAGAAGGGCGGGCGCACCCCCAAACAGGCTGCGATGCCTGTCCACCAGACGCCGATTCGCCCGACCAGCTGGCAATTGCAGCAGCATGGCAAGCTGTTCCCGCCCAATTTCCTCCACGAAACCTGGCGCGACTGGCTATATTGGGACGTCGAGCTGGAGGCGTAATCGCACTGATGCGGGCCTGCTTCAGCGCGACCAGTGCGCCTCGCGCCTGCTGCGGCTGATCCGCAGCGTGGCGGGGTCTTCGCCGTGCCAACGCTCATAGGTGAAGCCATCAGTCGCCGGATCGTCCCATAGCGCGGGCGTCATCGGCTCGCCTTGAGGTGACAGCCACGCGCCGCCCTCGGCAAATGTGATGAAGGAGGCGAGGTGCCTCCCCCGCTGGGCGGCTAGCGCGGCGACATGATCCTCAAGCGCAACGTCGCGCCCCTCCCACACCACCGGCATATCCTGACAATAGGCGTTGTTGTTGCCGTGCTGGGTGCGGCCGAACTCGTCCCCGGCGGTGAGCATGATCGTGCCGGTCGAGGCGAACAGCGTTCCCAACAGAGCGCGCACATCGGCAGCGCGGCGGGCGAGCACTTGCGAGTCGTCCGTCGGCCCCTCGATGCCGCCATTCCACGAGTGGTTCTCGCCGTGCCCATCGCGGTTGTCCTCGCCATTGGCGTGGTTGTGGCGGTGTTCGTAGGCGACCGTGTCGGCGAGCGTGAAGCCGTCATGCGCGGCGAGGAAGTTGATGCTGCGGCAGTCGGCACCGAACAGATCGGACGAGCCTGCGTTCCGGGTAGCAAGCGCTCCCACGCCCCCGGTCCCGCGCCAGAAGCGGCGGACATCGTCGCGGAAGGTATCGTTCCATTCGAGCCAGTTGGCCGGGAAGCGCCCGAGCTGGTAGCCGCCGGGGCCGATATCCCACGGCTCGGCGATCATCACGCGGTCGGCGAGGCGCGGGTGGGCTGCGAGTTCGGCGAAGATCGGGGCGTGGGGGTCGAACCCCGGCCCGCGGGCGATCACGGGGGCGAGGTCGAAGCGGAAGCCGTCGATCCCGCAATGGCGCACGAAGTGGTCGAGCGTGTCGATCATCAACCGCCGCACCGCCGGGTTCGCAAAGTCGAGCGTATTGCCGCAGCCAGTGTCATTGATCAGCGTGCCATTCGCGCTGCGGGCATAGGCGGCGGGGTCCAGCCCGCGCAGGGACAGCGTGCCGCCGTGAATGTCGCTCTCGCCCGAATGGTTGAACACGAGGTCGAGGATCACGCCGATCCCGGCTTGGTGCAGCGACGCGACAGTCTCGCGCAACTCCACCACCCCGCCGGGACACAGGCCCGGATCGAGCGCCATCATGGCGACCGGGTTGTAGCCCCAGTGATTCGCGAGGCCCAGCGGCGGGAGGTGCCGCTCGTCGATCCACGCGATGATCGGCATCAGTTCGACCGCACTGACATGGAGCTTCTTGAGGTGCGCGATCACGGCAGGGTGGGCGAGCGCGGCGATGGTGCCGCGCTGGGCTTCGGGCACATCAGGGTGGAGCGCGGTGAAGCCCGCGACGTTCAATTCGTAGATCAGCCCGCCGCGCTGGAACCGGGGAGGCGCCTGCGGCACCTCCGGCAGCGGCCCTGCTACGATGGCGCGCGGGACGATGTCGGCGGTGTCCTCGCTAAATTGCGCGAGGCGGGGGTGCTGGATGAAACGGCGGTCGAATTCCAGCGCATAGGGATCGACCAGCAGCTTGGCCGGATCGAACCACAGGTTGCGGTGCGGCTCATAGGCTCCCTGCGCGCGGTAGCCGTAGCGGGTGCCGGTGAGGTCGCCGGGCAGTTCAAGGGTCCATGCCCCTTGCGCGTGGGTCATCGGGTGGCGGGTCTCAGCCTCGCCATCGAACAGGCACAGGTCAACGGCCTCAGCCAGCGGCGCGGCTACGGAGAAGCAGGTCACGCCGCCCGCGATATGCACCCCGAGTGGCTGGGTCACGTCACCACATCAGGCGCCGTCCGCCCGGTGTGTGCGGCGATCCCGGCAATGGCCTCGGCCGCGGCGATCAGGTCGGCGAGCATGGCAGGGGTTTCCTCGGCGAGCCGCCCCTCCGGCGCCTCATAGCGTTCGAGATAGACCCGCAAGGTCGCGCCTTCCGTCCCCGTTCCCGACAGGCGGAACACGATCCGCGATCCGCAGGCGAACATCACCCGCACGCCCTGATTGCGGCTTTCCGAACCATCGACCGGATCGACATAGGCGAACTGATCGGCGGCAGCGACAGTCAGCGGCCCGAAGCTCTGGCCCGGCAAGGCCGCCAGCGAGCCCTCCAGCGCCGCCATCAGCGCGTTCGCCCGTGCCGTCTCGATCGCCTCGTAATCATGCCGCGCGTAATAATTGCGCCCGAACCGCGCCCAGTGCTCGGTGGCGATCTGCATCACCGGCTTGCCCGTCACGGCGAGGATGTTGAGCCATAGCAAGACCGCCCACAGCCCGTCTTTCTCGCGCACGTGATCGCTGCCAGTCCCGGCGCTTTCCTCGCCGCAAATCGTGGCCTTGCCAGCGTCGAGCAATGTGCCGAAGAACTTCCACCCCGTTGGCGTCTCCCACGCCGGAATGCCCAGCGCCTCGGCCACCTTGTCCGCCGCCGTGCTGGTCGGCATCGACCGGGCGATGCCCTTCAGCCCCCCGGCATAGGCCGGCGCGAGGTGCGCGTTCGCCGCCAGCATCGCCAGCGAATCCGAAGGCGTGATGAAAACGCCCTTGCCGATGATCAGGTTGCGGTCCCCGTCCCCGTCCGACGCCGCGCCAATGCTCGGGGCGGCGGGGGACATCATCAGGCCATAAAGTTCAGCTGCGTGGACAAGGTTCGGGTCAGGGTGATGCCCGCCGAAATCCTCCAGCGGGACGCCATTGCGGACCGTGCCCGCGGCAAAGCCCAGGCGGCGTTCGAGGATTTCGTGGGCGTAGGGCCCGGTCACCGCGTGCATCGCATCAAAGGCCATCGACAAACCACCGCGCACCGCGGCGCGGATCGCGTCGAAATCGAACAGCTCTTCCATGAGGTCGGCATAGTCGGCGACGGAATCGATCACTTCGACCGCCATTGCGCCAACGTGCGAAGTGCCGATCCGGTCGAGATCAACCGCCTCGCCCTCCACCATCATCCAGCGGTCGATGGTCTTGGTGCGGGCGTAGATCGCCTCGGTCACAGCCTCGGGCGCGGGGCCGCCGTTGGCGATGTTATACTTGATGCCAAAATCCTCGTCCGGCCCGCCGGGATTGTGGCTGGCCGAAAGGATCAACCCGCCGCTCGCGCCGTATTTGCGGATCACGTGGCTGGCGGCGGGGGTCGAGAGGATGCCGCCCTGCCCCACCAGCACGCGGGCATAGCCATTGGCCGCCGCCATCTGGATCGCCCGCGCAATCACTGTGCGGTTATAGAACCGGCCGTCGCCGCCGATCACCAGCGTCGATCCGGCTGGCCGTTCCGCCACATCGAACACAGACTGGATGAAGTTTTCGGCATAATCCGGCTGCTGAAACACCCGCACCTTCTTGCGCAGGCCCGATGTGCCGGGCTTCTGGCCGTCGAACGGCGTCGTCGCGACGGTGGTGATCATCCCTGTTCCTCAAGCAATTGGCGGTAAAGCCCGGCATAGGCAGCGCCGCTCGCCCCCCACGAAAAGTCCGCCCTCATCCCGTTTTTCTGGAGCCGCTTCCACGCCGCTGGCTGCGCGTAGAGCGCGACCGCTCGGCTCACCGCCATAGCGAGCGCGCCGTGGCTGACGGCGTTCATCTGGATGCCCGTCGCCACCCCTGCGGCGAGCGCGGCAGGGTTGGCGTCAATTACGGTGTCGGCGAGCCCCCCGGTGCGCGAGACGACCGGCACACAGCCGTAGGCGAGGCCGTAAAGCTGGGTCAGGCCGCAGGGTTCAAACCGGCTCGGGATCAGGATCGCATCCCCGCCGCCCTGCAAGCGGTGCGAGAGGCCTTCGTCATAGCCGAGCTTCACACCGATCCGCCCCGGATGGCGCGCGGCGGCGGCGAGGAAGGCATCGGCAATCTCCGCATCGCCAGACCCGAGCAGCGCCAACCGCCCACCGATCCCGACCAGGTGATCGAGCACGGTTTCGAGCACATCCATGCCCTTCTGCCAGGTGAGCCGGCTGACCACCACGAACAGCGGGCCATCATCGCGGTCGAGCCCGAATTCCTGCTCCACCGCGCGCTTGTTTGTCGCCCGCGCGGCCAGCTTTCCGGCGGTGTAACGGGCGGCGAGATGCGGATCGTGTGCCGGGTTCCATTCCGCCGTGTCGATGCCGTTCAATATGCCGTGGACGCGGTTCGATCGCGCCAGCACCAGCCCCTCCAGCCCCATCCCGAATTCGACGCTCCGGATCTCGCCCGCATAGGTCGGGCTGACCGTGGTGATCGCATCGGCGAGCTGCATTCCGGCCTTGAGGAAACCGACCCCGCCGTAACTTTCCACCCCGTCCACCGTCCACGCCTCTGGAGGCAGGCCGAGCTGCGGGAAGATCTCGGCGGGGTAGTAACCCTGAAACGCCATGTTGTGGATGGTGATGACGCTCGGCACCGCTTGCCCGCCCTTTAGCGGCGCGAGACGCAGATAGGCGGGCACCAGCCCGGTCTGCCAGTCATGCGCATGGACAAGATCGAAGCTGCGGCCCTTCACCGCCCCGCCCGCAATATCGGCCGCCGCGCGGGCGAAGGCGGCGAAGCGGCGCCAGTTGTCGTCCCAATCCCGGCCCGCAGCATCCGAGTATGGCCCACCCGGCCTCGCGAACAGCGCGGGTGCATCGAGCACCAGCAGCGGATAGCCGCCGATCTTGCCCACCAGCAGCCGCGCTTTCTCGCCCAGCAGCGCATCCCACGAATGGACCGCCTTCGCCTTGCCGAGCGCCTTGAGCACCGCCGGATAGCCGGGGATGAAAGTCGTCACCTCCACGCCCTGCGCCGCCAAGGCGGCTGGCAGCGCGCCCGCCACATCGGCAAGCCCGCCGGTCTTGACCAGCGGCACCGCCTCTGACGCGACCGACAGGACTTTCATCGCCATGCTTCGAGCCCCCTATTGCTACAGCTTTGCCATCATGTCGCGGGTGACGAGCACCACGCCTTTTTCCGACACGCGGAAGCGCTGCGCATCCAGCACCGGGTCTTCGCCGATCACCATGCCTTCGGGGATGCGCACGCCGGAATCGATGATGACCTTGCTGAGCCGCGCTCCGCGCCCGATGTTGCAATAGGGCAGGATCACCGCTTCGTTGACGTTGGAATAGCTGCCGATCTTGACCCCGGTGAACAACAGGCTGCGGCGCACTTCGGAGCCGGAAATGATGCAATCGCCCGACACCAGCGAGGATACGGCAAAGCCGCGCCGTCCGTCCTCGTCATGCACGAACTTCGCGGGCGCGGCGACGACGGCGTCGGTCCAGATCGGCCAGTCGCGGTCATAGAGGTTGAGCTTGGGCACCGTGTCGGTGAGGTCGAGGTTCGCCTCGAAATAGGCATCCAGCGTGCCGACATCGCGCCAGTATTCCTCGATTTCTTCCGCGGCGCGGATGCAGCTGTTGGTGAAGCGGTGGGCGACCGCTTTGCCGTGCTTGACGATATAGGGGATGATGTCCCCGCCAAAGTCGCGGCTGGACGCGGGATCGTCGGCATCGCGGCGAAGCTGTTCGAACAGGAAATCGGTGTTGAAGACGTAAATCCCCATCGAAGCGAGCGCCATACCCTCGTCCCCCGGAATGCCCGGCGGGTCTTTGGGCTTTTCAACAAAGGCGGTGATGTTGTCCGCGCCGTCGACGTGCATCACGCCGAAGCCGGTCGCCTCCATGCGCGGCACCACCAGACAGCCGACCGTGACATTCGCGCCCGAATTGACGTGCTGTTGCAGCATCAATTCGTAGTCCATCTTGTAGATGTGATCGCCCGCAAGGATCACCATATACTTGGGTGCGTGGGCGGCGATGATGTCGATGTTCTGGAACACGGCATCGGCGGTGCCTTCATACCACTGGTTTTCCGACACGCGCTGGCTGGCGGGGAGGATGTCGAAGCTTTCGTTGCGTTCGGGCCGCATGAAGTTCCAGCCGCGCTGCATATGGCGGATCAGCGAGTGCGCCTTGTATTGCGTGGCGACCCCGATGCGGCGGATGCCGGAGTTGATCGCGTTCGACAGGGCGAAGTCGATGATCCGCGACTTGCCGCCGAAATAGACCGCCGGTTTCGCGCGCCGGTCGGTCAGTTCCATCAACCGGCTGCCGCGTCCGCCCGCCAGCACATAGGCCATTGCATCACGTGCGAGCGGTCTGCCCGAAGTCCTCTCAATCATCCCATTCTCTCCCCGTGGATCTGGCTTTTGCGCCTTCTTATCCTGTGAATTGCAGCATTATCGTGGCGAGCGGCGGCAGCACGATATGTGCCGCGCCGTCAGCGGCTGTGACTTGCCCCATGTTGCCCTTGCCGCTGCCGCCGTAGATTTCCGCGTCGCTGTTCAGCACTTCGGCCCATGTGCCGTCATGCGGCAGCGGCAGGCGGTAGGCGGTGTGGAACGCGGGCGTCATATTGGCGATCACCGCGACTGGCGGCTCGCTCGGCGCCATGCGCAGCCAGGCGAACACAGAATTGTCGGCATCGTCCGAGAGGAGCCATTGGAACCCCTCACCCTCGCAATCGCGGGCGTGGAGCGCAGGCGTGGTTCGGTAAAGGCGGTTCAAGTCCCGGATCAGATCGGCCACGCCCCGATGTGCGGGGGAGTCCAGCAGATCCCAGTCGAGGCTACGCTCCTCGCTCCATTCGCGGCGCTGGGCGAATTCCTGCCCCATGAACAGCAGCTTCTTGCCGGGATAGCCCCACATCATCGCATAGTAGGCGCGCAGATTGGCGAATTGCTGCCAATCATCGCCGCTCATCTTGCCGAGGATCGTGCCCTTGCCGTGCACCACCTCGTCATGGCTCAGCGGCAGGACGAAGTTTTCGCTGAAGGCATAGACCAGCCCGAAGGTGATCTCGTGATGGTGATACTTCCGGTGGATCGGATCACGCGCCATGTACTGGAGCGTGTCGTGCATGAAGCCCATGTTCCACTTGAACCCGAAGCCGAGCGCCGTGCGCGGGCCTTCGTCGAAGGCGGGGTGGGAGACGCCGGGCCATGAGGTCGATTCCTCGGCAATCGTCATCACGCCCGCATGGGAGCCATAGAGCGCGCGGTTGGTGGCGCGCATGAACTCCACCGCTTCCCAATTCTCGCGCCCGCCTTCGGCATTGGGGATCCACTCGTCAGCTTTGCGCGAGTAATCGCGGTACAGCATCGAGGCGACCGCATCCACGCGCAGCCCGTCGACATGATATTGCTCGGCCCAGAACAGCGCGTTGTTGACGAGGAAAGAGCGCACTTCCTTGCGCCCGAAATTGTAGATCGCGGTGTTCCAGTCGGGGTGGAAGCCGAGGCGCGGGTCTTCGTGTTCGTAAAGCGCCGTGCCGTCAAATCGGGCGAGGCCGTGTTCATCGACCGGGAAGTGCGCTGGCACCCAGTCGATCAGCACGCCCACCCCTGCACGGTGCGCGCCATCGACGAAGCGAGCGAAGCCCTCGACATCACCGAACCGGGCAGACGGCGCATAGAGCCCGGTGGTCTGGTAGCCCCAGCTCGGGTCATAAGGATGTTCGGAGACCGGCAGGAACTCGATATGGGTGAAGCCCATGTGGGTCGCATAGGGGATCAGGCGCGCGGCCATTTCGTCCCAGGTCAGGAACCAGCCATTGTCGTCGCGCTGCCAGGATCCGGGGTGGACTTCGTAGATCGATATCGCCTCACGCCGGGGATCAACGCTGGCCCAGTGGGCGCGGTGGGCGGCGTCGCCCCATTCGCGCTTGCCTGGCACAGCCACAATGCTGGCCGTCTTGGGGCGCAACTCGCTGGCGAAGGCGAAGGGATCGGCCTTGAGCGGCTGCACGGTGCCATCGGGGCCGGTGATGCGATATTTGTAGGCGGTGCCCGCGCCGATGTCGGGGATGAAAATCTCCCACACGCCGATATCGACGCGGCGGCGCATCATGTGCGCCGCGCCGTTCCAGCCGTTGAAATCGCCCACAAGGTTCACGCAGCGCGCGTTGGGTGCCCAGACGGCAAAGTGCACGCCGTCTGCGCCCTGATGGTGGATCACATGGGCGCCGAGCTTGTCGAACAGGCGCAGGTGTGTGCCCTCGGCAATCAGGAAGTCGTCCATCGGGCCGAGCACAGGGCCGAAGCTGTAGGGGTCCGTCACCCACCATTCGTTGCCATACCCCCGGCAGCGATATTTGACCGGCTTGGACTTGCCGCGCAGCTTGCCTTCGAACACCGCGCTCTCCACGCGGGTCATTGTGCCGAGCTTTCCGCCCTTCAGCGAAAACGCCTCGGCCTCTTCCGCCCCGTGCAGGATCGCGCGGGCGAAGGTGCCTTCCGGCCCCTCGTGCGGCCCCAGCAGCGCAAAAGGATCGGCGTGCGACCCATCGAGCAGTGCAGCGATGGCGCTTGCCGGAGGCTTCACAGCACGCCCCAGATCTCGCGCGCATATTCGCCAATCGTGCGATCGGACGAGAACCAGCCGACATTGGCGATGTTCATGATCGCCGACTTGCGCCACGCCGCCCGGTCGCGCCACCGGCCATCGACCTCGCGCTGGGCAGCGGCATAGGCATCGAAATCGGCCGCGACCATGAACCAGTCGGAGCTGTAAAGCGCGTCCATCAGCCCCTTGTAGCGGTCTGGCTCGTCCGGGCTGAACACGCCGTTGGCGATGGAGTTGACCGCTTGCGCCAATTCGCGGCTGCCTTCGATCACGGCGCGGGGGTTGTAGCCATTGGCCCGCTGGGCGGCGACTTCCTCCGCCGTCATGCCGAAGATAACGATGTTCTCGCGCCCGACCCGATCCATGATCTCGATATTCGCGCCGTCGAGCGTGCCGATGGTGAGCGCGCCGTTGAAGGCGAACTTCATGTTGCCCGTGCCAGAGGCTTCCATCCCGGCGGTCGAAATCTGTTCGGAAAGGTCCGCTGCCGGAATGATCCGTTCAGCCAGGCTGACGTTGTAATTGGGGACGAACACCACCTTCAAAAGCTCACCCACCGAAGGATCGCAATTGATCCGCTTGGCGATGTCATTGGCGAGTTTGATGATCAGCTTGGCGTTGTGATAGGTCGGCGCGGCCTTCCCGCCGAAGATCTTCACCCGCGGCACCCAGTCACGTTCGGGATGGCTGCGGATCTGGTCATAGAGCGCGACCGTCTCGATCAGATTGAGCAGCTGGCGCTTGTATTCGTGGATGCGCTTGATCTGCACATCGAACAGCGCGTCGGGATCGAGCCGGATGCCGGTGATCTCGCGCAAGGTGTTCGACAGATCGACCTTGTTGGCGCGCTTGATCTCGTCAACCCGCTCCCCAAAGGCGGCATCACCCGCAAATTTCGACAGGCTGGCAAGCTGCTCGGCCTCCGCCATGAAGCCATTGCCGATGCCTTCGCGGATCAGGCTGGTGAGGCGCGGGTTCGACTGGTGCAGCCAGCGACGCGGAGTCACCCCGTTGGTCTTGTTGTTGATCCGGTCAGGGTAGAGCTGGTGGAGATTGGCGAACACCGTCTGCTTCATCAGATCGGTGTGCAGCGCGGCGACCCCGTTGACCGAATGCGCGCCGACGAAGGCGAGATTAGCCATCCGCACGCGGCGCTCGCCATGTTCGTCGATCAGCGAAATCGCGGAAATCGCGGCATCGTCGAGCCCAGCCTTGCGTGCCTCACGCAGCACCTTGGCGTTGATCGCATAGACGATCTGCATATGGCGCGGCAGCAGCCGTTCGAACAAGGGCAGCGGCCAGCTTTCCAGCGCTTCGGGCAGCAGAGTGTGGTTGGTGTAACCGATCGTGGCGCGGGTAATGTCCCATGCTTCGTCGAAGTCCAGCCCATGCTCGTCCTTCAGCAGCCGCATCAGCTCGGCCACTGCGACGGAGGGGTGCGTGTCGTTCAGCTGGATCGCCGCCTTGTCGGGCAGAGTGCGGATGTCGCCGTAATATTGCACGTGGCGGCGGACGATGTCCTGAATGCTCGCCGACGAGAAGAAGAACTCCTGCCGCAGCCGCAATTCCTGCCCGGCCGGGGTCGAATCCGCTGGGTAGAGCACCCGCACCAGACTATCGGCCCGCACCTGCCCGGCGAGGGCGCCGGCGTGGTCGCCGGCATTGAAGGCATCAAGCTGGATCGGGTCCATCGCATTGGCGGTCCACAGCCGCAGCGTGTTGACCCGCTTGCCCTGCCAGCCGACCACCGGGGTATCGACCGCGGTTGCTTCGATCTTTTCGCCCGGGGTCCAGCGGATCTTGCCCGCATCGCTGGTCACCTCCCCGCCGAAGCCGACGAGGTAGGAGCTTTCGCGCCGCTCGAACTCCCACGGATTGCCGTGGGCGAGCCAGGTTTCGGGCAGTTCCACCTGCCAGCCGTCGTCGATCCGCTGGCGGAACATCCCGTTGATGTAGCGGATGCCATAGCCGAAGGCCGGGATGTCGAGACTGGCGAGGCTTTCCATAAAGCACGCCGCCAGCCGCCCCAGCCCGCCATTGCCGAGCGCGGCGTCAGGCTCCAGCTCCTCCAGCGCCGCCAGATCGAGGCCATGTTCGCGCAGCGCCTGCTCCATCTCGCGCGTCACGCCAAGGTTGGACAGGGCATCGCGCAGTAGCCGCCCGATCAGGAATTCGAGGCTGAGGTAATAGACCCGCTTGGCGCCTGCTTCATGCGCGCGGGAGGTGGAGGCGAACCAGTTGTCGATGATGTCATCGCGCAAGGCGAGCACGGCGGCGTTGTACCAGTCGTGGGGCTTGGCCGCGCGTTCGTTCTTGCCGACGCGGTGGCGCAGGGCGCCAAGGATGCGGGCTTCGAGTTCCTGAACCTTGCCGTTCGGGCCAATTGTCACGCGGCGCATACTCCTTCTGGTGCCCATTGCGGGCCTGGGGTGATGGTCTGGCCTGCACGATGACACGCGCCCGTTTGCCCCCCGGCTGTGGTTACCACACTAATCAGGTGCGCCGGTGTGCAGCAATCGCAGAAGTGACGCCACAATCGTATTCATGCGCATGAGATGGCCGCGTCCGGCTTGCCAAGCAGCCGATGCGGCCCGATGCGAGGGCTAAGGACAGGCCCAATCGGACGGAGGCGGCGATGGAGCAACTGCACGCGCTGGCACAAGCCGCAGGGGTGGCGCGCGAATGGACCGACGTCGATGGCCGGCAGCAGATGGTCGCCGATGAGGCGCTGGCGGCAGTGCTGGCGGCGCTCGGCCATGAAGCGGAAAGCGCGCGGCAGATCGCCCGCAGCCTCGCCGCAGTCGAGGAACGCCGCGCCGCGCTCCCGCCGATGCTGGTCGCTGATTGCGGGGCGAGCATCCCCCTGCCCTCCACCCCCGCCCGCGCCGAGGCAACCGGTGATGACGGCGTCACCCGCCCGCTGGTTATCGCGGGCAACCGACTGACGGCTCCCGATGCGCCGGGCTATTACGACCTCGTGCTGGATGGCCGCGCGGTGAAGCTGGCGGTCGCTCCGGCCAAATGTCCTTTGCCGAACGCAGCGGGTCGCCGCCCGTGGGGCGTGTCGCTACAAATCCCCGCACTCAGAGGCGCGCCGCCCTCCCCCTTCGGCACCTTTGGCGATTTGGCCGAAGCAGCACGGCAGTTCGGCGCGGTGGGGGCAGACGCGCTGGCGATCAATCCGGTGCACGCGCTGTTTCCGGGGCATGGGGTGGGTTACAGCCCCTATTCGCCCTCCAGCCGGTTGTTCGTGAATGGAGCGATGGGCGATCCTGCGTTGGTGGGCCTGCCGCCGTTGGCACCTTCGGCCGAGGCCGGACCGCTGATCGACTGGGCGGGCGCTTTGCCGCTCCGCTTGGCCGAATTGCGCAAGGTGTTCGCCGCGCTCACTCCGGCACAGCTTGCGGGGATGACCGCGACGGACGATGCGATGCTGCACCGCCATGCGCTGTTCGATGCGCTCGATTGCCACTTCCGCCCAGCGGGCGCGCATGGCTGGCGCGATTGGCCTGCCGCGTTCCACGATCCTGAAGGCGCAGCCGCGACGCGCTTTGCCGCCGAGCACCCGGACGAGATCGCCTTCCACCTGTTCGTGCAATGGCTCGCACGGCAGGGACTTCAAGCGTCGCAGTCCGCCGCCAAGGATGCTGGCATGGCCGTCGGACTCATCGCCGACCTCGCTGTCGGCGTCGATCCCTCAGGCAGTGATGCGTGGTCGCTGCGCCATGCGATGCTGGACGGGCTGACCATCGGCGCGCCGCCCGATCCGCTCGGGCCGCAGGGGCAAAACTGGTCGATCACCGGCTTTTCGCCCGAGGGCCTGCGGACTTGCGCCTACGAGCCGTGGATCGCGATGATCCGCGCGGGCCTCGCCGCAGGTGGGGGACTGAGGATCGACCACGCCTTCGGCCTCGCCCGGCTCTGGGTCATCCCCGAAGGCGGCGCGACGCGGGACGGGGCTTACCTGAGCTACCCCTTCGACGATCTCATCCGCCTCGCCACCTTGGAAGCGCACCGCGCCAATGCCTTTGTCATCGCCGAAGACCTCGGCACGGCGCCTTACGGCTTCACCCAGGCCGTGACCGAGCGCCAGATGCTCGGGATGCGCGTCCTGTGGTTCGAACGCGCCGCCGATCACGGCTTCATCGGCGCTGCCGACTACGAACCGCTCAGTGCCGCGATGAGCGGGACGCATGATACCGTCACTGTCGCCGGATGGTGGCGCGGGCGCGATCTGGATTGGGCGGAAAAACTCGGGCGCCTGCCCGAAGGCACCACCCGCGCCGAGGCCGAGGCGATCCGTGATTGGGACCGCGGGCTCTTATGGTCGACGCTCGACCACACCGCCCCCCGCCCCGCGCCCGATAACCCCGCGCCGGTGGTCGATGCCGCCATTGCGCACATCGCCCGCACGCCTGCGGCCATCGCGCTGGTTGCGCTGGAGGATCTGCTCGGGCTGGAGGAGCAGCCGAACCTGCCCGGCACCATCACCGAGCATCCCAACTGGCGCCGCCGCCTTGAGGCGCCGACCGGCGATCTGATCGCCGACGCCCACGTTCAGCAGCGCTGCGCGATTCTTGGCAGCCCAGACGCTAGCTAGGCGCACCTTTCCGCCCACCCCAACAAAATTGACGATACGCCCCGTCCCCTAGCTCGGCTATCCCCTTGGGCCACAACCGCGACCAGGGAGAGGTGCGCTATGGATCTGGGACTCAAGGGCAAGAAAGTCATCATGAACGGCGGGGCGCACGGCCTTGGCCTGCAAGCGCTCAAGCTGTTCGCGGCCGAGGGCGCGGATGTCGCGTTCTTCTCCCGCAAGGAAGACAAGATCGCCGCCGCCGCCGCCGAAATCGACGCGGCCGGACCAGGCAAGGTGTTTGCCGAGGTGTTCGACATGGCGACCGGCACCGACGCCTATCAGGCGTGGCTGGAAAAAGCGGCGCAGGAACTCGGCGGCTGCGATATCTTCGTCCACACCGCGAGCGCCTCGGGCACCGGCGGGGCTGGGGACTGGCAGGCGTGCCTCGACATGGACATCAAGGGCGCGGCCTATGCGGTCGAGACGTTGACGCCTTACCTCGAAGCCTCGGGCACCGGGTCGATCGTGATGCTGTCGTCTACCGCCGCGCTCGAAACCTTCATTGCGCCCAACCCGTTCAACGCGCTGAAGGCCGCGCTGATCACCTATGCCTCGCAGCTTTCGCAGGCCTATGCCTCCAAGGGAATCCGCGTGAACACGGTCTCGCCGGGCGCGATCTATTACAAGGGCGGCAATTGGGAGATCATCGAGGAGCACATGAAGCCCCTCTACGATGCGACCCTCGCCAAGATGCCCACGGGCCGCTTTGGTGAGCCAGTGGAGGTCGCCAAGGCGATCGTCTTCGTCGCCAGCCCGGCGGTGCCCTACATGACCGGCGCGAACATCGTCGTCGATGGCGGGTTCACCCAGCGCGTCCAGTTCTAATTCCCGCTTACCCCTGAGAGGCTGACAACATGGCGCAAATCGACCGCGACAAGCTGCTCGACATCTACACCCGCACGATGAAGGTGAACCGCACCGACGAGAAGTTCCGCGAGCTTCTCATGGGCGGCAAGGTCGCGGTGATGTATTACTGCGTGCGCGGGCAGGAGCTGGTCTCGGCCGCGGCGATGGCGGCGCTCGAGAAGGAAGACTACGTCGTCTGCACCTATCGCGGGCAGGGCGAACAGACCGCCAAGGGCATCCCGATGGAGAAGTGGTGGGGCGAATGCCTCGGCAAGGCGACCGGCACCTGCAAGGGCAAGGGCGGCACCATGCACATCACCGATCCCGAGACCGGGATCATGGTGACGACCGGGGTGGTCGGATCGGGCCTCCCCATCGCCAACGGCCTCGCGATGGCCAGCCAGAACAACGGCGATGGCCGCGTGACGCTGGTCAGCTTCGGTGACGGCGCGGCCAATATCGGCGGCTTCCACGAAGCGATGAACATGGCCCAGCTCTACAAGCTGCCGGTCATCTTCCTGTGCCAGAACAACCGCTACGGCGAGCACACGTCTTACGCCGACCACACCGACAGCCCGAACATCGCCAGCCGCGCAGCGGGTTACGGGATGAAGGGCGTCACGGTTGACGGGAACGACGTCCACCAGATCTACCCCGCGATGCAGGAAGCCGTCGCCCGCGCCCGTGCCGGTGAAGGCCCGACGCTGGTCGAGGCCATGTGCTACCGCATGATGGGCCATTTCTTCGGCTCGGACTTCAGCTATATGCCGCCCGAACATATCGCCGAGATGAAGGCCGAAGACCCGCTGCCCAAGCTGCGGCAGGTGATGCTCGACTACCAGTTCACCGAAGAGGAGCTGGACGCGATCGTGGCTGACATCAATGCCCAGATCGACGCTGCCGTGCAGCACGCGCTTGATGCGCCGCTGCCCGATACCGATGAAATCTACAAAGACGTGCTCGAGGAGACCGCCTGATGGCCCAGATCACCATGACCCAGGCGCTGAACCTCGCAATTGACGAGGCGATGGCCGACGATCCGGGCGTGTTCTGCCTTGGCGAGGATGTGTCCGCCAAGCAGGGCGGCGGGGTGTTCAAGGTCACCTCGGGCCTGACCGAGAAGTATGGCGAACACCGCATCCGCGCGACGCCGATCTCGGAAACCGCGATCATCGGTGCGGCCGTGGGTGCCGCTCTCGCGGGCCAGCGGCCGATTGCCGAGATCATGCTGATGAACTTCGTCGGCGTGTGCATGGATCAGATCGTCAACCACGCGGCCAAGCTGCGCTTCATGTCGGGCGGGCAGACGCCGTGCCCGATGGTGATCCGCACCACCACCGGCGTCGGCGTCGGCTTCGGCGGCCAGCACTCGGACATGCTCGAAGCGTGGTTCGCGCACGTTGCGGGCATCCATGTCGTCACGCCCTCCAACCCCGCCGATGCGCGGGGGCTGATGCGGGCGTCGATTGACGCGAACGACCCGGTGATCTTCATCGAGAACATCCTGTGCTACGGCCTCAAGGCGGAAGACCCCGGCCCGGGCTACCGCGTGCCATTGGGCAAGGCGGCGATTGCGCGGGAAGGCACCGACATCAGCCTCATCACCTATGGCCGCACCGTGCTGGACGCGTTGGCGGTGGCTGATGATCTCGCTAAGGAAGGCATCAGTGTCGAGGTGATCGACCTGCGCACCATCGCGCCTTATGACGAGGCGACCGTCCTGGCATCGGTCCGCAAGACCGGCCGCGCGATCACCCTGCACGAAGCGGTGCGCCCGTTCGGCACGGGGGCAGAGATTGCCGCCAACATTCAGGAAAAGTGCTGGGACAGCCTCAAAGGCCCGGTGCGGCGGATTGGCGGGACGTTCTCTGCGGTGCCTTTCGCCAGTCACCTCGAACAGGCATGGATTCCGCAGAAGTCGGACCTCATCGCACAAATCAAAGCATCGGTAGGTAAGGTCTAAACCCCCCTCCCCTTGGGGAGGGGTTGGGGGTGGGGGGTCTGCCCTCCGCGACTGTCGAACACCCATCCCCAACCCCTTCCCTCAAGGGAAGGGGCTAAGCGCAGACCAATTCACTCAGGACTTATCCGCCATGGCATCAGAAATCCGCATCCCCAAGCTCGGCATGAGCGCTGTTGAGATGACCCTCGTCGAATGGATGTTCGGCGATGGCGAGCGCGTCGAAAAGGGCGACATCATCTACACCGTCGAAACCGACAAGAGCACGACCGAGATCGAAGCCCAGGCGAGCGGGGTGATCCATCCTACCGGTGAGGAAGGCGCAGTCTACAAGGTGGGCGATCTGATCGGCACTATTGACGAGTGAGCACGCCTCGGGAACTCCTGGCCAACGTCTATGCCACAGCCGGCACGCGCGATTGGGACGCGGTCGGGGCGCTGATCCACCCCGATTTCGTGCTCTACGAGGCGAACTCGCTCCCCTTCGCGGGGGAGTGGCGCGGCAAGGACGCGCTCCAGCGCTGCGCCGCGGCGATGTATGGCACCTGGGCCGATACCAAGCTCGAAATGCTCGATTGCACCGGGGGTGACACCTGGGCGGTGATGGTGATCCGCCTGACCATGCACCCCAAAGACGGCAGCGAGCCCTTCACCCAGACGATCTGCGAGGCCGGATGCTTCGAGGACGGCCTGCTGCGGGAACTGCGCATCCACTACTTCGACGCCGCCGAAATTGCCGCGCGGGCTTAAAACGCAGGTTCACCGATCCCCTCGACCGCTTACGCATAATGGCGTATTCTCCCCGCCCGGGGCGTCGCCATAGAGCGGCGATGATCAACATGGGGCCGATCCGGTGAAACAGTCGCTTATCAACCTGCTACCGCCTGCGACCGTCGCGGCGATCTGGGCTTTCTGGGGCCTGGCGCCCGCCGCGTGGACGCAAGGGCCGTGGGCGATCATGGCGGTGGGCCTTGGCACCCTCGCCTTCGTCCAGCTGCTCGAGCTGGTGTTTGAACGCCACGAAGGCTGGCGCATCAACGGTCGCGAGCTTTTGACCGACGTGTTCTATGTCGCCTTCGGTTACGGCGTGATCGGGTTCCTCAGCGACTCGCTGGTCAACGGCCCGCTGGGCGAATTGAAAGAGGCCTGGGGCATCGGCACCCCGTGGCTCGCAGCCAGCCCGTTCCTGGTGCAGGTGCTGGTGGTGATGTTCGTGTTCGAATTCGGCCAGTACTGGATGCACCGCGCGATGCATAATTGGACGCCGCTGTGGCTGACCCATGCGCCGCATCACCACATCACGCAGTTGAACGCGATGAAGGGCTTTATCGGCAATCCGATCGAACTGTTCCTGATCAGCCTCGGCATAACGGCGCTGCTGGATGTCGACCTCAACGCCTTGTTCGCCGCGATCACCGCAGGCGGCGCGATTGCGACCTACGCCCACGCCAATGTCCGCGCCGATCCGCCGATCTGGTACGGGTACTTCTTCACCACCATCCGCAACCACAGCCTGCACCACACGGCGCTGAGCTATGAGGACACGCGCTGCAACTACGGCAACAGCGTGATCTTCTGGGACCGCGTGTTCGGCACCTATAAGGAGGGCGAGAGCGAGCTGGTCGGGCAGGATGATCGCAAGCGCCTGTCGATCAAGGAGCAATGGCTGTTCCCGCTGCGTCCGTGGCTGGAGAAGCGCAAGACCGCGGCCTGACTTTAGGGCGCGGGTCCGCTTTCAGGGCCGGAATGCGTGCCTGCGGAGGCGTGCTGCTGGGTGAATCGCCATACTCCCGTCACCCCAGCGAAAGCTGGGGCCTAGGGCCGGATCGAGCAGCGTTTGCCGCCTGAGGTCCCAGCTTTCGCTGGGATGACGGAAATTGACAGAATGGGATTGCTTCCCAAGCACCAACTTTTGACGCCATTTCCTAGCTAACGGACTTTGCTTTCCAATCGGTCGCGCAGCGACCGCAGGTGCCCGGAACGTACCCCGGACTTGATCCGGGCGAAGTGGAGGAATAGCACCGAGGACTTCGGCCCGGATGGGCCGGCGAAACGCCAAGGGCTCATTTCCGCCCCGCATGGGCGGAAATGGTGCTGCTGGGGAGGATTGAACTCCCGACCTCACCCTTACCAAGGGTGCGCTCTACCACTGAGCTACAGCAGCGCCGGTATGGGCGGGCGCTATTGTCGCGCCGCCTCGTATTGTCAACGCCCTTATTGCGCTAACGCTCCGGTAGCCGTGCGCAGGCTTGAAGCTGCGGGCCACTCAGGCCAAAGGGTTTCGCATGGGTGAAGACTCCCGCAAGAATATGTCGCGCGAGGAACGGCTCGCGGCCAAGCTGCGCGAGAACCTGCGGCGCAGGAAGGCGCAGGCGCGCGCCGCGGGCAGCCCTGGGCGCGAATCGGATGCGGCAAATGCAACGGAATCGCTTCCCAATCCCGTCCGCGAAAGCTAACCCCGCGCGCTCTGACGCAGTGAGAGGATCGGGCCGCTCGCGGCGCGGTAACACGGAGTAAGAATGCCCAAGCTCATCCTTGTCCGCCACGGCCAGAGCCAGTGGAACCTCGAAAACCGCTTCACCGGCTGGTGGGATGTCGATCTGACGCCGCAGGGTGTGGCCGAGGCGACTGCGGCGGGCGCGCTGCTCAGGGATAAGGGCGTGCTGCCGACCTACGCCTTCACCTCGCTCCAGACCCGCGCGATCAAGACGCTGCATCTGGCGCTGGAAGCAGCCGGACGCTTGTGGATCCCCGAGACGAAGGACTGGCGCCTCAACGAACGCCACTATGGCGGGCTGACCGGCCTCGACAAGCAGGAGACGCGCGAAAAGCACGGCGACGAACAGGTGCTGATCTGGCGCCGCAGCTTTGACGTGCCGCCGCCGGTGCTGGAAGCGGACAGCACTTACGATCTCGCCAGCGACCCGCGCTATGCCGGGATCGCCATCCCCTCGACCGAAAGCCTCAAGCTGACCATCGAACGTGTGCTGCCCTATTGGGAGGAAGCGATTCTGCCGGTGCTGGCGCGCGGTGAGACGGTGATCATTGCGGCCCACGGCAACAGCTTGCGCGCGCTGGTCAAGCATCTCTCGGGCATTTCCGATGCGGACATCACCGATCTCGAGATTCCCACCGGCCAGCCGATCATCTACGACTTTGCCGCCGACATGGTGCCCGGCGCGCGGTACTATCTGAAGGACGCATGATGGAAGCCACCGGGGGGAAGGTCGCGATCGTGATGGGAAGCCAGTCCGACTGGCCGACCATGAAAGCCGCAGCCGACGTGCTGAGCGAGCTGGAAGTGGCTTACGAGGCGCGAATCACCTCGGCCCACCGCACGCCGGACCGGATGGTCGCCTTCGCCAAGGGCGCGGAGGGCGAAGGCTTCAGCGTCATTATCGCAGGCGCGGGGGGCGCAGCGCATTTGCCCGGCATGATCGCCAGCATGACGCATCTGCCGGTGCTGGGCGTGCCGGTGCAGTCGAAGGCCTTGAGCGGCATGGATAGCCTGCTCTCGATCGTGCAGATGCCCGGCGGCATCCCGGTCGGCACACTGGCGATTGGTGAGGCAGGCGCGAAGAACGCCGGGCTGCTCGCCGCCGCGATCCTGGCGCTGAGCGACGAAGATCTGTCCGAACGCCTGCAAGACTGGCGCGCCGCCAAAAGCGCTGGCGTGGCCGAGGTGCCGGAGGATTGATGCTTCCCTCCGGTTCCACCATCGGCATTCTGGGCGGCGGTCAGCTGGGCCGGATGATGGCCGTCACCGGTTTGCAGCTCGGCTACAAGGTGGTCGGCTTTGCGCCTGAGGGTGACAATGTCGCGGCCGATGCCTCGTCCGATTTCATCACCGCCGATTGGGACGATGCCGCAGCGCTCGCCGCATTCACAAGCCGCTGCGATGTGGTGACCTGGGAGTTCGAGAACGTGCCGCTCAGCACGGTCGCCGCGATCCCCCCGGCCTTGCTCGCCTGCCCTGCGCGCGCGCTGGAGGTGGCTCAGGACCGGCTCAGCGAGAAGGCCTTCGCTGCCAGCCTCGGCGGCACGCCCGCGCCTTACGCGCGGGTCGAGACCGAGGATGACTTTGCTGCCGCGCTTGTCCGGGTCGGCACCCCCGGCATCCTCAAGACCGCACGCGATGGGTATGACGGGAAGGGCCAGTGGCGCGTGCGCTCGGTTCTGGAAGCGGGCGGCGTGCGCTTTCCGGGTGTGACCTGCATCTACGAAGGCTTCGTGACGTATGAGACCGAGTTTTCGGTGATCCTCGTGCGGGGCAAGGATGGCAGCGTGAAGTTCTGGGACTCCACCGCCAACCTGCATGATGGCGGGATGCTGGCGCAGTCGATCCTGCCCGCTGGTGCGCTGGTCGAAGCGCAGGTGCCCGCCGCGCGCGAACTCGCCGCCAAGGTCGCCGATGCGCTGGGCTATGTCGGGGTGCTGACGCTGGAATTCTTCGCCACCCGCGATGGCCCGGTGTTCAACGAGATGGCGCCTCGCGTGCACAATTCCGGCCACTGGACCATCGAAGGCGCGGCCACCAGCCAGTTCGAAAACCACATCCGCGCGATCTGCGGGCTGCCGCTCGGGGTGACCAAGACCCGCTTCGAAGCCATCGAAATGCGCAACATCGTCGGCGACGACGCTCTGCGCGCTAACGCCATCCTGGCCGAGCCGGGCGAGCCGCACTTGCACCTCTACGGCAAGCGCGAAGTGCGCGAGGGGCGCAAGATGGGCCACGTCACGCGCGTCGGACACGCGGTGCGATGAGCACCGAAATCGTGCTGATTTACGCCCGCGCCGCCAATGGCGCGATCGGCAACGAGGGCGACCTGCCGTGGCGCCTGCCCGCTGACCTCAAGCGCTTCAAGGCGTTGACGATGGGCAAACCCATGATCATGGGCCGCAAGACCTTTGAAAGCCTGCCCGGCCTGCTCCCCGGCCGCCGCCACATCGTGCTCTCCCGGCGGGACAGCTTTACTGCCGAAGGCGTGCAGATGGCCGGATCGGTCAAGGAAGCGCTGGCACTGGCGGAGCAAGGTAACGAGGCCGGCGAAGTCGCGATCATCGGCGGGGCGGCGATCTACGATGTGTTCCTGCCGCTCGCCCACCGGATCGAGCTGACCCAGATCCACGCGAGCTACCCCGGCGATACCTTCATGGCCGAACCGGGGCGCGACTGGGTGCTGACGGGGCGCGAGGATCACGCCGCGAACGATCCGCACCCGGCGTTCTCGTTCCTCACCTTCCGGCGTGCGGGCACGGTTTGATGCGCTGGCTCGATCACCGCGATTCCATGCCCGAGGCGCTGCGCGGTGCGGTCATCGCGCTCGGCAATTTTGACGGGTTCCACTCGGGCCATCAGGCTGTGGCGGGCGAGGCGATCCGCTGGGCGCAGGCCGAGGGTCGCCCCTCGATCATCGCCACCTTCGATCCGCACCCGGTGCGCTTCTTCAAGCCCGATGTGCCACCGTTCCGGCTGACGACCTTGGAGCAACGGCAGGAGCTTTATCTGGCGGCAGGCGCAACCGCGATGCTGGTGTTCCACTTCGATGCCGATCTGGCGGGCACGAGCGCGGAGGATTTCATCCGCGCCATCCTGATCGAGCGTTTCGGCGCGCATGGGGTGGTTACCGGCGGCGATTTCACTTTCGGCAAGGGGGCGAAGGGCAATGTCGAACTGCTGCGCGCCCTCGGCGGCGAACTCAGCCTGCAATCGCGGGTGGTAGAGCCAGTGGCAGATGGCGACGAGGTCGTCTCCTCCAGCCGCATCCGCACCGCCTTGCGTGAGGGCGATCCGCAGCTGGCCGCGCGCCTGCTGACCCGGCCGTTCGCGATCAGGGGCATCGTCGAACACGGCGACAAGCGCGGGCGCACCATCGGCTACCCCACCGCCAACGTCACAATCGACAACTACCTGCGCCCCAAATACGGCATCTACGCCGTCACCGGCCGCTTGCTCGCCACCGGACAGGTGCTCCACGGCGCGGCCAATATCGGCATCCGCCCGCAGTTCGAACCGCCCAAGGAATTGCTGGAGCCCTACTTCTTCGACTTCAGCGGCGACCTCTATGGGCAGGAGATCGAGGTCGCCTTCCACCACTTCCTGCGCGGCGAGGCGAAGTTTAATAGCCTCGAGGCGCTGATCGAACAAATGGACAAGGATTGCGCCGAGGCGCGGCGCCTTCTCTCTTCGTCATCCTGAACTTGTTTCAGGATCCATTGCGCTACAAGCACCGCCGCTCGAAGCCGAAGAATGGATGCTGAAACAAGTTCAGCATGACGAGTTTGGGACGTGGTGCGCGCAAACCCTTTATCGCGAGCCGCAATTGCCCTAACGGCGCGAGCCTATGTCTGACGAAAGCACCAAGCGCGATTACCGGGACACCGTCTTCCTGCCGAAGACCGATTTCCCCATGAAGGCCGGCCTCCCCCAGAAGGAGCCGGGCATTGCCGCGCGCTGGGAGCAGATCGGGCTCTACAACGCCTTGCGCGATGCGCGCCGGGGCCGCGAGAAGTTCATCCTCCACGATGGCCCGCCCTACGCAAATGGCGACATGCATATCGGCCATGCGCTGAACCACATCCTCAAAGACATGGTCTGCCGCACCCAGAACCTGCTGGGCCGCGATGCGCCTTATGTTCCGGGCTGGGATTGCCACGGCCTGCCGATCGAATGGAAGGTCGAAGAAGCCTACCGCAAGGCCAAGAAGAACAAGGACGAGGTTCCCCCGAAGGAATTCCGCGCCGAATGCCGCGCCTATGCGCAGCAATGGGTCGATGTGCAGCGCGAGCAGCTGAAGCGCCTCGGCATCATGGGCGATTGGGACCATCCCTATCTCACCATGGATTTCCAGGCCGAAGCTACCATCGTCGCCGAGCTGATGAAGTTCGCCGAGGCCGGGAACGTCTATCGCGGGGCCAAGCCGGTGATGTGGTCCCCGGTCGAAAAGACCGCGCTGGCCGAGGCGGAGGTCGAATACGAGGACATCACCTCGACCCAGATCGACGTGGCGTTCGAGATCGTTGAATCGCCGATCCCCGAACTGGTCGGCGCCCACGCGGTGATCTGGACGACGACGCCGTGGACGATCCCGGTCAATCAGGCTTTGGCCTATGGGCCGGAGGTTGAGTATGTTTTGCTGCGATCCAATGAAAAGAACATCGTAATTGCGGCTGATCGACAGTTTGATTTCTGGTCCAGAGTGGCATCGAGCGGCCAAGCGCCTTTGACGCAAGCTGAGCCGGGTGACGGGGTAATCAGGACTTTCAAAGGCGCAGACCTCGCTGGCACCCTCGCCCGCCACCCGATGCACCACCTCGGCGGGTTCTACGCCACCCCGCGCCCGCTGCTCCCCGGCGATTTCGTCACCACCGATTCTGGCACCGGCCTCGTCCACATGGCGCCCGACCACGGCGAGGACGACTTTGACCTGTGCAAAGCGAACGGCATCAACCCCGTCTTCGCGGTGATGGACGACGGGCGTTATCGCGACGACTGGCAATGGCTGGGCGCTCACGACGAGCGCCGCATGAGCGTCATCAACCCCAAGTTCAACGCGCCCGATGGCCCGATCTGTTCGGACCTGCGCGAGGCCGGCGCGCTGCTTGCGGCGTCGGCTGACTACAAGCACTCCTACCCGCACTCATGGCGCTCCAAGGCCAAGGTGATCTTCCGCTGCACCCCGCAGTGGTTCGTGCCGATGGATAAGGTGCTTGATTCTCCCCTCCCCTCGGGGGAGGGGTTGGGGGTGGGGGGTCCGCCCTCCGCAACCGTCGAACACCCATCCCCAACCCCTTCCCTTGAGGGAAGGGGCTCTACGCTGCGCGAGCGCGCCCTCTCCGAAATCGCCCGCGTCGAGTTCATCCCCGAAAAGGGCCGCAATCGCATCGGCGCGATGGTGGAAGGACGGCCCGACTGGGTGCTCTCCCGCCAGCGCGCATGGGGCGTGCCGATCACGTTGTTCGTGCGGCCCGATGGCTCCTACCTGCAAGACCCCGCAGTCAACGCCCGCATCGTCGCCGCTGTGCGCGAGGAAGGCGTCGATGCGTGGGAGGAAGCGCGCAAGGCGGAATATCTCGGCGCCGCGCACAATCCTGACGACTACGAGATGGTCACCGACATTCTCGACGTCTGGTTCGATTCGGGCTGCACCCACGCCTTCGTGCTTGAAAGCGGGCGCTGGCCGGACCTGCAATGGCCCGCCAACCTCTACCTCGAAGGCTCAGACCAGCATCGCGGCTGGTTCCAGTCCTCGCTGCTGCAATCCTGCGCCACGCGCGGCCGCGCGCCTTACGACCAAGTGCTGACCCACGGCTTCACGATGGACGCCAAGGGTCGCAAGATGTCCAAGAGCGAAGGCAACACCATCAGCCCGATCAAGGTGATGGAGGAATATGGCGCCGACATCATCCGCCTGTGGGCGCTGAGCGTCGATTTCACCGAAGATCACCGCATCGGTGATGAAATCCTCAAGGGCGTCGGCGATCAGTACCGCAAGCTGCGCAACACCTTCCGCTACCTGCTCGGCGCGCTCGACGGGTTTGTCGGCGACATGAGCGACGGCGGGTCCTTGCCGGAGCTGGAAGTCTATGTCCTCGCACTGTTGGCCGAACTCGACGGCAAGCTGAAGGCCGCGGCGGAAGCTTACGACTTCAACCTCTACACGCGGTTGCTGGTCGATTTCTGCAACGAGGATCTGTCAGCCTTCTACTTCGATATCCGCAAGGACAGCCTCTACTGCGACGGGCCGGATAACGTCACGCGCAACGCCTATCGCACCGTGCTCGACCTGTTGTTCCACGCGCTGATCCGCTATGCCGCGCCGGTGTTGGTGTTCACCGCCGAGGAAGTGTGGCTGAGCCGCTATCCCGAGGATGGCGAGCCTGACGACAACGGCCAGCGCGGTTCTGTCCACCTGCTCGAATGGCCGGCCGTGCCGGGCGTCGTGGTCGACAATGCCCGCTGGGCAATGCTGCGCGCGCTGCGGGATCAGGTCAACGAAGCGATCGAGCCGCTGCGGCGCGACAAGACGATTCGTTCCAGCCTCGAAGCCGAGGTGGTCGTCCCCGACAGCGCGGTGCCCGAAGGCGTTTCGGACGAACAACTCGCCGAGCTGTTCATCACCGCGACAGTGACGCGCGGGCAGGGCGACACCGTGACCGTCACCAAGACCGCCCACCATAAATGCTCGCGCTGCTGGCGCCTTCTGCCTGACGTGGCGGAAGACGGCGCACTGTGCGGGCGCTGCGATGATGTGGTCGGCCACATGGACGCGGCCGCATGAGCGGGTTGTTCACCCGCAACCGGCTGATCGGCCTGGCGCTGGCGGCGCTGGTCGCCATCATCGATCAGGTGGTGAAGGGATACGTGATCGGCCCGCTGCGCCTGCGTGAGGTGCTGCATATCGATCTGCTGCCGTTCTTCGACCTCACCTATACCGAGAACAAGGGCATCTCGCTCGGGATGTTCCAGGCCAATGACATGGAAACCCGCTGGCTGCTGGTGCTGCTCACCGGGGTGATCGCGCTGGTGGTGCTGGTGTGGATGATGCGCGAGCGCAAGCTGGGCGAGATTCTCGGCCTGTCGCTTATCCTTGGCGGAGCGCTGGGGAATATCCGCGATCGCTATGAACTGGGCTATGTCATCGACTATGCCGATCTGCACATCGGGACGTTCCGCCCGTTCCTGATCTTCAACATTGCCGACGCCGCCATCACCATCGGCGTCGTCATAATCCTTGCCCGCAGCCTGTTGGTGCGCGACAAGGACGACACCGAAACCGGGGAAGCGCCCCGTGGAGAGACCCAAGATGCGTAAGTTTGCACCCCTGATCCTGCTGACCGGCGCTTCGGCGATGCTGGCGGCCTGTGGCGGCGGCGGCGGGGTTTTCAACCGCGAGCGGCCCGACGAATTCGCTGTGCAGCGTCAGGCACCGCTGGTGGTGCCGCCCGATTTCACCCTCACCCCGCCCGCTCCCGGTGCTCCGCGTCCGTCCGAAGGCACCGCGTCCGAACAGGCGCTCGATGCCCTGTTCGGCGGCCCCGCCCCGCGCAGCCGCGTGGAAGCGAGCGTGATCGACCGCGCCGGCGCCGCCGCGCCGAGCATCCGCAGTCAGGTCGGCGATACCGAGACCAATACGGTCGCCAAGGGCCGCGTGACCCGTGACATCATCGCCGCACCCGAAGGTGACGGGCAGGCGGCGACGACGGTGATCCCGAGCGCCTGACGCCGCGCCGCGCGCGGGTGTGATGGGCGAAGGACCGGCGCGCGCGCTGGTTTCCTACAGTATTGCGGCGATCTATTACGGTTGCCGCTCTTTCCTATCGTCAGCCCCGTGGCACAGACCCGCCCATGTCTGCGCTCAACAATCGTATTGGGCACAGGGGGGGCCAGAACCTGCGAAGTGTCAACTTCGTATTTCAGGTCTAAAATCCTGAAATAATTGAGAAAAAAGCACAGAAAGCCGCTTGACACCCTGTCAAGATTGTCAACTTCGCAAGAATGTTGCGCGGCACTGAATTTCTTGGAAAAGCAAGGCCTTGGTGCTTAAACACGGCCTCTGCCCGATGCGTCTCAATCTTCCGACGTGACCCGACTGACCAAAAGCTTGTCGATCCGGCGACCATCCATGTCGACCACTTCGAAGCGCCAACCCTGATCGGTGAAATACTCACCCTCGCCCGGCAGCTTCTTCATAACCGACAGCGCATAGCCTGCCGCCGTGCCAAACTCGCGGTCCTCGCCATATTCGAGCAAGAGCCGGTCCGCCAGCGCATCCGCCGATAGCGAGCCCGATACCAGCAGCGAACCATCCTCGCGCTCCACCACCGAGGGCAGATCGCCATCATCGCTGTCGCTGGCGAAATTGCCGACAATCGCGGTGAGCAGGTCGACCGGCGTGACGATCCCTTCGAAATGCCCGTATTCGTCGTGCACCACCGCCATCGCCACTTCGGCCGATTGCAGCACGCGCAGTGCGTCCATTGCGTCGAGCTGATCCGGCACGACCTCGACCTTGCGCATCATCGCACGGATCGAGACCTGCTCGCCGCTGACCATCGCCGCCAGCACATCGCGCACCTTCACCACGCCGAGGATCGTGTCGGGCGAGCCTTCGGCGACCGGCAGCAGCGAGTGCGAGCTTTCCTCGATCGTCTCGCGGATTTCGGCGACGTCGGCATCGGCCTCGATCCAGTCGATATCCGTGCGCGGCGTCATCATCTCGCGCACCGGACGCTCGGCAAGGCGGACCACGCCGGTGAGGATCTGGCGCTGTTCGGCCTCGATCACGCCTGAGCGGGTGGCTTCGGCAAAGATCATCCGCAATTCTTCGGCGGTGACGGTGGCCTCGTCGGTGCGGCGCAGGCCGAACAGGTTGAAGATGACCGCCGAGCTCGAATCGAGCAGCCACACCAGCGGCGCGCCGATCCGCGAGAGCATCGCCATCGGCAAAGCCATCACCAAGGCCAGCGGCACCGCGCTGCGCAGCGCCAACTGCTTGGGCACCAGTTCGCCCACGACAACGCTGAGATAGGTGGTCAGCGCAATCACGACGGCAAATCCGGCCTCGTCGGCATATTCGGGCGGCAGGCCCAGCGCTTCCATCCGCTCACCCACCGGCCCGCCAAGGCTCGCCCCGGAATAGGCACCCGCAACGATCCCGATCAGCGTGATGCCGATCTGCACGGTCGAAAGGAACTTGCCCGGATGGGCGGCCAGCGCAATCGCCGTTCGCGCCGCTTTGGACCCGGCTTCGGCCTTGGCTTCGAGCGTGCTGGTCTTGGCTGAGACAATCGCCAGCTCGGACATGGCGAAGACGCCGTTGATCACAACGAGCACCACGATGGTGGCAAGATCGGTCCAGGGAAACGGGGTCACGCCGTCTGCGCTAGCACAATCGGGCGGTGTTGCCAGCCTTGCAACATCATCGCTTGGCGGCATTCTGTTCAACATGGGTCAATGTGCGAGAGGTCAAGGGCTCTATTGTCTCAGTGGGCTGAACCCTTGCTGCCGTTCCGGTTGCATGGCACGTTTGGCGGCACAATTGAGGGAGGAATTGTTTATGACTATCTCGCGTATCCTGCTGTCGGGCACAGCTGCACTTGCCTTGCTGGGCACCAGCGCCTGCGTCACTGACCCCAACACCGGCGAAAAGAAGATCTCGCGCACGGCCATCGGCACCGGCCTTGGCGGTACGCTCGGCTACCTGCTCGGCGGCGCCATCGGCGGCGATACGGGCCGCATCATCGGCGCGGGCATCGGCGGCTCGGCCGGCGCAGTGCTCGGCAAGCAGTATGACGACCAGATCAAGGAACTGAAGGAACAGACCGCTGGCAGCGGTGTGGACGTGGAAGAAGTCGGCAATCAGGACGCGATTCTCGTGCGTCTACCCGATGGCGTGACCTTCGCAACCGGTTCGGCGGCGATCAATCCGGGCTTCCTCGATACGCTGAACAGCGTGGCTGAAACGCTGATCAAGTATCCCAATAGCCTGATCGACGTTTACGGCTTCACCGACACGACCGGGTCGCCGGCCACCAACCAGCGTCTGTCCGAACAGCGCGCCCAGGCGGTTGCCGATTATCTCGCCGCACGCGGCGTGGCACGTTCGCGGATGGCGACGCAGGGCTTTGGCGAGCAGTATGACTATTTGCGCGTCAAGACCGGCGACAACATCAACGAAGCGCTCAACCGCCGGGTCGAAATCAAGATCATCCCGGTCAGCCAGGACGATGTGAACGCGGCTCGCGGGAATTGATGGTCTAACACAGGCATAGCGGCGGGCCGTCCCTTTGGGCGGCCCGTTTGCGTTTTACCGCAGCGCCGCGGCCCGCTCGGCCAACCGCTCGACTGCCGCGGCGTGAATGGCCGGGGAGCATACTAGCACCCCGAAATCGCGCGGATCGTGTTTGTTATAGGCGAGTGGGCCGCCGAAAGCGTCCGTCACCTCGGCACCTGCCTCGCGCGCTATGAGGGTGGCGGCGGCGATGTCCCACTCGTAGCCCCAGCGCAATGTCGCGACCAGATCGGCCTGATCGGCGGCGACCATCGCGATCCTGAGCGCAATCGAGTTGGGCTGATCGACCATGACGAGATCGCTGTCGTCCTTGGGCAGACTAAGGGTCGGCACCCGCGCGCCGGAGAATTCGGTGCGCTGGCTCGCCCGGATCGTGACGCCGTTCAATGTCGCGCCTTGCCCTGCGACCGCCACCCATTCCTCACGCCTTGCGGGAGCAGCCAGCATCCCGATCAGCGGGCGGCCCGAACTCACCAGCGCCACCGACACCGCCCAGCCCGGCCGCCCGGCGACGAAATCGCGCGTGCCATCGATCGGATCGACCAACCAGATGAGCCCGCTTTGCGTGCGCGCTTTATCGTCGGCGGTTTCCTCGGACAGCCACGCCGCTGATGGCAGCAAACGGTGCAACTCGCGCTTGAGGAAGCGGTCGACTTCAAGGTCAGCCTCGCTCACCGGATTGCCGGGGGTCTTGTCCCAGCTGTGCAGGTCATGGCCCGCCCCCGGCCAGCGCGAGTGGGCAATGCGGCCCGCCTCGCGGACGATGGTCAGAAGATGATCCCTGTCAATCATGAGAGGCATCCGTGTTGGCCGTGCCGCAAGCACTTTTCAAGAGGGTCGATCCGTGCTTAGGCCCCCGCCAGACGACCTCTCGTCAGGATACGCCCAGAATACGCATCGAAGGGATCGATACGCCATGAACGTCCATGAATATCAGGCCAAGGAACTGCTCGCCCAGCACGGGCTTGCCATCCCGGCCGGCCACGCCGCGCTGACCGTCGAAGAAGCGGTGGAAGCTGCCAAGAAGCTGCCCGGGCCGCTTTATGTCGTGAAGGCGCAGATCCATGCGGGCGGCCGCGGCAAGGGCAAGTTCAAGGAACTCGGCCCTGATGCCAAGGGCGGCGTACGCCTCGCCAAGAGCCTTGAGGAAGTGGAAGCCCACGCCAAGGAAATGTTCGGCAACACGCTGGTCACCATCCAGACGGGGGATGCGGGCAAGCAGGTAAACCGCCTCTACATCACCGACGGCGTCGATATCGCCAAGGAATACTACCTCTCGCTGCTGGTCGACCGCGCCACCGGCCGCGTCGCCTTCGTCGTTTCGACCGAGGGCGGGATGGACATCGAAACCGTGGCGCATGATACGCCCGAACTGATCACCACATTCAGCGTCGATCCCGCACAGGGCTTCCAGCCGCACCACGGCCGCGCGGTGGCCTTCGCGCTGAAGCTGACGGGCGATCTCAACAAGCAGGCGCAGAAGCTGGCCAAGCAGCTCTATGACGCCTTCCTCGCCACCGATTGCGAGATGCTGGAAATCAACCCGCTGGTCGAAAGCGAAGACGGCAAGTTGCTGGTGCTCGACGCCAAGATGAGCATTGACGGCAACGCCCTCTACCGCCACCCCGATATCGAAGCCCTGCGTGACGAGACCGAGGAAGACCCGGCCGAAGTCGAAGCCAGCGAATATGACCTCGCCTACATCAAGCTTGATGGGAACATCGGCTGCATGGTGAACGGCGCGGGCCTCGCCATGGCGACGATGGACATCATCAAGCTGAACGGCGCCTTCCCCGCCAACTTCCTCGATGTGGGCGGCGGCGCCACCACCGAGAAGGTGACCGCGGCCTTCAAGATCATCCTCAAGGACCCGGCGGTCGAGGGCATCTTGGTGAACATCTTCGGCGGGATCATGAAGTGCGACGTGATCGCCAACGGGATCGTGCAGGCAGCCAAGGACGTGAACCTTCAGGTTCCGCTCGTGGTGCGCCTCGAAGGCACCAATGTGGCCGAAGGCAAGGCGATCCTCGAGAACTCGGGCCTCGCCATCGTCAGCGCCGACAACCTTGGCGATGCCGCGCAGAAGATCGTGGCCGAGGTCAAGAAGGCCGCCTGATACATCCCGGGCGAGGTTGATCGCGTATCAATTTCGCCCGGCCCTACACGCTGTCGCTTCGCTTGACGTTTACGTAAACGCAAGCTAGGCGAGCGGCCAAGGCTTCAGTCCAGTGATTCTGGGCCAGTGATTGTGTGAGAGGAAGGAACGCCCCATGAAGATCCTCGTCCCCGTCAAGCGGGTGATCGATTACAACGTCAAGCCACGGGTCAAGGCCGATGGCACGGGCGTTGACCTTGCCAACGTCAAGATGAGCATGAACCCGTTCGACGAGATCGCGGTCGAGGAAGCCATCCGCCTCAAGGAAAAGGGCGCGGCTACCGAGATCGTCGCTGTCAGCGTCGGCCCGGCCAAGGCGCAGGAAACGCTCCGCACCGCGCTCGCGATGGGCGCCGACCGTGCGATCCTGATCGAAACCGACGAAGAGGTTGAGCCGCTGGCGGTCGCAAAGATCCTCAAGGCGATTGCCGATGAAGAAGCCCCCGGCCTCGTCATCCTCGGCAAGCAGTCGATTTCGGACGATTCGAACCAGACCGGCCAGATGCTCGCAGCCCTCATGGGCCGTCCGCAGGGTACCTTCGCCAACACCGTCGAGGTGGATGGTGACAGCGTGATCGTGAAGCGCGAAGTCGATGGCGGTCTTCAGACCGTGAAACTCGCCATGCCCGCGATCGTCACCACCGATCTTCGCCTGAACGAGCCGCGCTATGCCTCGCTGCCGAACATCATGAAGGCCAAGCAGAAGCCGCTTAGCGTCAAGACTGCGGCCGATTACGGCGTCGATCTGACCCCGCGCCTCAAGACCCTCAAGGTCGCCGAGCCGCCGGTGCGTCAGGCGGGCGAAAAGGTCGCCGACGTCGCCGCGCTGGTCGAGAAGGTCAAGGCGCTCGGCATCGCGTAAGCGCGCCAGCCCTCAGAATAAGGAATATTCGAGATGAAGACTCTGGTTCTCGTCGAACATGACAACACCAAGGTGCATGATGCGACCCTCGCGGTCGTCACCGCTGCATCGAAGCTGGGCGAAGTGCACCTGCTGGTCGCCGGTCACAACTGCGGCTCGGTGGCCGAAGCGGCGGCCAAGATCGCAGGCGTGGGCAAGGTCCACGTCGCGGATGACGCCGCCTATGCCAACGGGCTGGCCGAGAATGTCGCTCCGCTCGCTGCCGAGCTGATGGGCCACCATGACGCGTTCCTCGCCGCTGCCACCACGCAGGGCAAGAACGTCGCGCCGCGCGTCGCTGCACACTTGGACGTGATGCAGGTCAGCGAGATCCTGTCGGTTGAAGGCCCCAAGACCTTCACCCGTCCGATCTACGCTGGCAACGCCATCGCCACCGTCGAATCGACCGACGCCAAGCTGGTCATCACCGTGCGCGGCACCGCCTTCGAAAAGGCCGCGACTGAAGGCGGTTCGGGCACAATCGAAGCCGTCGGCGGCGCAGGCGATGCGGGTGTCTCCAGCTTCGTCAGCTCGGAAATCGCCAAGAGCGAGCGTCCGGAACTGACCAGCGCCAAGATCATCGTGTCCGGCGGCCGCGCGCTGAAGGACGCGGAAACCTTCGAAGCGACCATCACCCCGCTCGCCGACAAGCTCGGCGCGGCCATCGGCGCGAGCCGTGCGGCGGTCGATGCGGGCTACGTCCCCAACGACTACCAGGTCGGCCAGACCGGCAAGATCGTTGCCCCGGAGTTCTACTTCGCCATCGGCATCTCCGGCGCGATCCAGCACCTCGCCGGGATGAAGGACTCGAAGGTCATCATCGCCATCAACAAGGACGACGATGCGCCGATCTTCCAGGTCGCGGACATCGGGCTGGTCGCCGATCTTTTCACTGCGGTGCCGGAGCTGACTGCGGCGCTGTAAGCGCTTCATCGCAAAAGACTTTATTTTGAAATGAGCCTCCGGCAGTCTCGCCTGACTGTCGGAGGTTTTTTCATGCGCTACGCTGTTCTTGCTCTCGCTTTCCTAGCCCTCCCCGCCCCGCTCGCCGCAGCCGAAGCACCGGCTGAGCTGGCCCCAAGCAGCAAATGGACCGTCGATTTCGCGCGCGACAAATGCCAGCTCATCCGCACATTCGGAGAGGGCGAGAACCAGCACTTCCTGCGCTTCCAGCAATATTCTCCCGGAAACGCAGCCGGACTGACTGTCGCCGGACCGGCGTTCAAGCGGTTTCGCAGCCGCGCAGTGACCGATCTGCGCTTCTTCGAAGGGCAGAGCCCGCACCGTACCAGGCCCTTCACGGGGACAGTTGAAGGATACGGCGACGGTGTGATCTATTCAGGGGTGACGATCGATCAGGGGATGCCCGAGCGCCCAGCGAAAGAGGAAACGCCTCCAGCAACGTCCCTGACCCTGCTGGACACGGCGCTGGGCAAGCAAGTGCAATTCATCGAGCTGCGTCAAGGCGGGCGCACGGTACGGCTCAGGACCGGGCCACTGAATGCTGCCTTCGAGGTGCTGAACCAGTGCTCGCTCGATCTGCTGCGTGATTGGGGGCTGGATCCCGACAAGCATCTCACAGCGCTAAGCGGGCCGCGGTGGATCAATCAGGATGTGATCGTCCGTCGCATCCAGTCCGATTATCCGAGCGATGCGGCGCGTGAGGGCGAGCAGGCGATCCTACGGATGCGGGTGATCGTATCGGAGCAGGGCGAGGTCGAAAGCTGCACCTTGATCGAAGCAACCGAGACCAAGGAACTCGAATCCCCCGCCTGCCGCTTGATGAAGAACGCCACCTTCGAGCCCGCGCGCGATGCGACAGGGGCGGCGTTCAAATCCTATTACGCCACCTCGATCACCTACCGCCTAGGGTAGCACGCGGGCGTTAGAGCACCGTCGTAATAAAATGCAGCGTCATCCCCACCAGCCCGCCCACCAGCGTGCCATTGATGCGGATGAACTGGAGGTCGCGGCCCACGGCGCCCTCGACGCGGTCGGTGATGGTGGTCGCGTCCCAGCGCTTGACCGTTTCTGACACCAACCGGACGATCTGGTCGCCGTAGCGGGTGGCCACGCCGACCATGGTGCGGCGGGCAAAACGGTTGATCTGGAGTTGCAGCCGCTCGTCTGCTTGTAACGCCTGCCCGAGTTCGGAGAGCATGTTGCGCATTTCCTCGCCCATGCTGCTTTCGGGGTCGCGGGCGCGGGTAATCAGCGAGCGGCGGATGCGCTCCCACACACCGGTCCACCACACCGCGATGGCGGGGTTGGCGATCAGATCGCGCTTCATGTCTTCGACCTTGGCGCGGGTTTCGGGATCGTCCTGCAAGTCCTGACCGAGCTTGGCGAGGCCTTCCTCGATCTTGCCGCGCAGGGGGTGATCGGGGTTCACCAGCACCTCGGCCAGCAGCTTGTAGAGCCCGTCGAGCACGCTGGAGGAGATGGTCTTGTCGATCCCCGCCCAGCGCAACACGCCTGCCACCCGCTGGTGGATGATGTCGCGCAGGGTTTCCTCATTGTCCTCGATGGTGAGGCCTGCCCAGCGCACAAACCCATCGATCAGCGGCTGGTGGCGCTTGTCGGCCATCGTCGTCTCGATCATGCGGCCTGCAAGCGGGGCGATGTCGAGCTTCGCCAGCTGGCCTGCGAGGCCCGATCGCACCTGATTGCCGAGCCGGTCGGGGTCGAGCGATTCGAGCACCTCGGCGAGCAGCTCCGCCGCGCCGCTGGTAATGCGCGAGCGGTGATCGGTGCCGCCCCGTTCGGGCGAGGCCGCGAGAAACTCGCCCGCTGCCTTGGCGACGTTCATCCCCGCCATCCGCCGCGCGACCACGGCGGGGGTGAGGAAGTTCTCCCGCAGGAACTGCGCCATAGTATCGGCGATGCGGTCCTTGTTTTCCGGAATGATCGCGGTGTGCGGGATCGGCAGGCCGAGCGGGTGGCGGAACAGCGCCGTCACCGCGAACCAGTCCGCCAGCCCGCCCACCATCGCCGCTTCGGCAAAGGCGTTGAGATAGGCCCAAGCCGGATGCCCGGTGACAGCAAGGCCATGCGTGGCGATGAAGATCAGCGCCATCGCCGCCAACATGCCGGTCGCCGTCCAGCGCATCCGCCGGGCACGATCGACCGTGAGCGGTTGGCCGCCGAGCGTCAGAGGCCTCAGAGAGCGCGTTGCCATGCTGTGGCCTTAGCCCGCTTCGGGGTCGTTCGTCACGCCCTTACAATCACTCAGCCGGTTCACCGCCCGGCGGCGTCAGCTTGGCGAGGCCGGGAAACGGCCGATCCTGTGCGGGATCGAAGCTGTTCTCGTCGCCCGGCTTATAGGTCAGCATCCGCGACCGCAGCCACGGGCCGACCCGCTTTTCAAAGCTGTCCGCCAAGCTGAAGCCAGCCGGCACGATCAGCAGGGTCAGCAGCGTCGAGAGCACCAGCCCGCCGATCACCACGATGCCCATCGGCTGACGCCACGCCCCGTCGCCCGATAGCGACAGCGCCACCGGCACCATCCCTGCGGTCATTGCAACAGTGGTCATCACGATCGGCTGCGCCCGCTTGTGCCCGGCGTCCATGATCGCATCGAGCTTGCCGACGCCCTTGTTCATCTCCTCGATTGCGAAGTCGATCAGCAGGATCGAGTTCTTCGAAACGATGCCGAGCAGCAGCAGGATGCCGATATAGACCGGCATGGACTGCGGCTGGCCCAAGAGCCAGATCAGCAGGATACCGCCGAGTGGTGCCAGCGCGAGCGAGGTCATGTTGACCAGCGGGCTCATCAGCCGCTTGTAGAGCAGCACCAGCACCGCAAACACCAGCATCACGCCCGCGATGATCGCGATGATGAGGTTGGTGACCAGTTCGGCCTGCCATTCCTCTTCGCCCACCACGTCGCGGATCACGCCGACCGGCAGCTCCTGCAACACCGGCAGCGCGTCAATCTGCGCCTGCGCTTCGCCCTTCAGCACCCCTGCGGCCAAGTCCGCCCCCACCAGCACGCGGCGGTTCTGGTTGTAGCGCTGGATCGCGGTCGGGCCGGAACCGAAGGTGATGTCGGCAACCCGGCTCAGGGGCACGGAGCCGCCATTGGGAAGCGGCACAGGCAGGTTTTCGATCGTGCGGAAATCGGCGCGGGCGGCCTCCGACAGGCGCACCACGATCGGGATCTGGCGATCCGACAGCGAGAAGCGCGCGGCGTTCTGTTCGATCTCACCCAATGTCGCGATGCGGATCGTCTGCGACAGGGCCACCGTGGTGATCCCAAGCTCTGCTGCGATCTTGTCACGCGGGGTGATGATGATTTCAGGACGGTTGAGGTCAGCACTGATGCGCGGGGCGACCAGCGACTTGAGCCCGCGCATTTCCTCCACCAGCCGCGCGGCGGTCTGATCGAGCAGCACCGGATCGGAACCCGCCAGCATCACGGTCATGTCGCGGCCCGAGCCGAACCCGCCGGACTGCGACTGGAACCGCACACGGGCATCGGGGAACTTGGCGAGATCGGGCGCAAGCTCCCGCTCGAACTCGACCGAGGTGCGCTGGCGATCTTCCTTCAACTTGACGAAGATCGACGAGCTGTCACCAAGCCGGATGCGTTCCAGCAGGCGTTCGACCTCCGGCTCCTTGCGCAGGCGATCGGCCACCGCGTTCACCACCCGCTTGGTTTCGGCGAGCGTGGTGCCAGGCACCATCTCGATTTCGACGCGGCTGTTTTCATCATCGATGGTGGGCTGGAACTGGCCGGGGATCTGGCCGAATAGCAGGATCGTCACCAGCAGCGAGAACCAGCCGATGCCGAGCATCCAGATGCGGTGATCGTAGAACCGCGCCGTCATCCAGCGGGTGCCGCGGGCAAATTTGCTGTCGCCGTTCGCCGGAGCCTCGATCGCCTTGAACGCGGCAAAGGCCGCGAAGAAGGACAGCAGCGAGACCAGCAGGACGATCACCACTTCGAACACCTTGGCGATGATTTTGTGCAGGGTGCTGTTGGGATCCGCGGAGACGACCGTGGCGATCTGCTTGTGCACGTCGAGCCCGATCAGGCCCTTCCACAGCGGCGCGGCGCCCATGCCTTCTGCGACCATAGCCGAGATCGAACCGCTTGCCAGTTCGAACATCGCCAGCGCCGGCACGATCAGCAGCACGATTACGGCCAGCAGCAGCGTCAGCACATAGACCGCGCGGTGGCGTGGGCCGTCGATCCCAGCGCGGCGCGCTGCCATGCGCCCGGTATCGAGCGTCCAGGCGAGCACCCGCATATAGCCGTCGATCATTGGCCCTTCGCCATGTTCGGCGTGGCCCTTGGACTTGAGGAAATAGGCCGCCATCAAGGGCGTGACCATCCGCGCGACGGCCAGCGACATGAGCACCGCAATCACCACGGTGATGCCGAAGTTCTGGAAGAACTGGCCCGACACGCCCGGCATCAGGCCCACGGGCAGGAACACGGCGACGATGCAGAAGCTGGTGGCCACCACCGGGAGGCCGATTTCGTCCGCCGCGTCGATACTTGCCTGATAGGCCGATTTGCCCATGCGCATATGACGCACGATATTCTCGATCTCCACGATCGCATCGTCGACCAGCACCCCCGCCACCAGCGCCAGCGCCAGCAGCGACAGGAAGTTGAGGTTGAAGCCCAGCAAGTCCATGAACCAGAAGGTCGGGATCGCCGACAGCGGGATTGCGACTGCCGAGATAAAGGTCGCGCGCCAATCGCGCAGGAATAGGAACACCACGACCACCGCGAGTACCGCGCCTTCAACCAGCGCCCACATCGAGGACTTGTACTGGCCGCGCGTATAGGTCGTGCTGGTCGAAAACTTGATGAACTTGACGCCTTCGTTCTCCGCCTCAATCTTATCCATCTCTGCCAGCGCGGCATCATAGACCGAGAGATCGGACGCGCCGCGCGCGCGGTTCATCAGGAAGTTGACGACTTCCTTGTTGTTGACCTCCGAGATCGAGGTGCGTTCCGAATAACCGTCGCGCACCTTGGCAATATCAGCCAGCCGCACGCTGCGCCCGCCGCCGAGCTGGATCTGGGTCTGCGACAGGGCGAAGGCCGTGTCCGAATTGCCCAGCACGCGCAGCGACTGGCGGGTGCCGCCAATCTCGGCGAGGCCGCCTGCCGCATCAAGATTGCCTTGACGCAGCGCCGCGTTGATCTGCGAGGCGGTGACCCCGAAGGACTGCATTTTCGCCGGATCGAGAATAACCTCAATCTGCCTGTCGACCCCGCCGATGCGCTGAACTTCGGCCATGCCTTCGATCTTCAGCAGCCGCTTGGCCACGGTGTCGTCGACGAACCAGCTGAGCTGTTCCAGCGTCATGTCATTGGCTTCAACCCCGACATACCCGATCGGTTCGCCCACCACGTCGACCTTGGAGACCTGCGGTTCGAGGATGCCATCGGGCAGGCTGCCGCGCACGGAATCGATCGCGGTTTCGACCTCGTTCACCGCTTCGATCAGGTTGGTGCCGATTTCGAATTCGACGAAGGTATTTGAACTGCCCTCACGCGCGGTCGACTGGATCGAATTGACCCCGCTGATCGAACGCAGCGCGCTTTCCACGCGCTGGGTGATCTGGTTCTCGATCTCGGTCGGGGAAGCGCCAGGCTGGGAAATGTTGACGATAACAGCCGGGAAATCGACATCCGGGTTATTGGTCACGTCCATCTGCAGGAAGCTGACGATCCCGGCAAACAGCAGGCCGGTGAAGAACACCAGAGGGATCACCGGATTGCGGATCGACCAGGCCGAGATGTCGCGTAGAGCCATGATATTCCTGCCTGTGTTTCGCCGGTGCTGCGCCCGCTCCCCGTCAGTTACGCGGAAAACCGCCGCGGGGATGGACGCGATTACTTCTTGAGGGGCTGGGGGTTGACTGTTTCACCGGGGTTGAGGAACCCGCCGGCGCGCAGCACCACCTGCTCCGAGCCGGTGAGGCCTTCGGTGATGGCGAGGCCATTGGCCGTCACCGCGCCGGTCTTGACCGGGCGACGCACCGCCTTTTTGTCCTTGCCGATGACGTAGACGAAGCTGCCCTGGCTATCGGCGAGCACGGCGCTTTCGGGAAGCACCGTCGCGCTGAAGCTGCCCGCATTGATCCGCGCCGTGGCAAAGCCGCCGGGCCGCAGTTCAGGCGCAAAGGGCAACGCGATCCGCGCCGTGCCCTGCCGGGTCGTCGCGTCAATCACCGGGGCGACCTGCCAAATTTGGCCCGAGAAGCTCGTTTCCGATCCGGTCGGGGTGATGGTCGCCATCGTGCCGACCGAAAGCTTCGCCAGCTGTTCTTCGGAAAGCTGAGCGAGCATTTCCATCTCGCCGCCGCTGGCGATGGTGAACAGCGCCGGGGAGCCTGCGCCAACCGTCTGACCGGGCTCGACATTGCGGGCGAGGACATAGCCGGTAGCGGGCGCATAGATATTGAGCCGCTCGTTACGCGCACGCTGTTCGCCGAACTGCGCCTGCGCGACCTTCACCCGGGCAACGGCGGAATCGCGCACGGCGGTCAGCCGGTCGATATCGGCCTTGGACACGAACCCGCGCGCCACCAGCTGGGCGGCGCGATCAAGGTTGGCCTGCGCCAGATTGGCGTCAGCCTTGGCGACATCGATCTGCGCGGATTGTGCGGCGGCCTGCTGGACCTGCACCGAACGGTCGATCACTGCCAGCACCTGGCCCTGCTGCACCCAGTCACCCGCATCGACAGTGACGCGCAGCACTTGCCCGCCTTCACCCACGACGCCAACCGGCATCGGACGGCGTGCCGCCAGCGTGCCGGGCGCCTCGATCTCGCCTGCGACCTTTGTCATGCCGGGCGTGACAACAGTGACCGAAGGGGCCTGCGAATTGTCATCGTCAACCGCCACCGGCTCGCCGCCAGCAAGCGCAAACCACGCCGCGACCGCCAAAAGCAGCCCGAACACGCCGAGCCCGCCGACAATCAGCCAGCGCGGGAGCGCGGGTGCGGCAAGCGTGCGCGCACCGGAGAACTCGGTGGTCACCCCGTCGGCGGCCTCGGCCCTGATCGTCGTCTCGTAATTCATCGCCATTCCCTCACTCGGACCGGTTCCGCGCAGCGGACACTCCGGCCACGAAGTGTATTACTCGCATAAGTCACCAACTGCAACGCCTCATAGATTGTCGGGCGTTGGGCCGCAATGACTGCATCGACCGATGACTTTCAGCCTAGACGAAAGGCGCGGCTCATCGGTTCCGGGCGAGGGAAGGGCTATCGCGTCAGCGCACTCGGCCGCGCTGGATCAGATTGACGATCCCGAGCAACACCACCGCGCCGATCACGGCAACGATCAGTCCGCGGATCGAGAATTCCTGCACGCTGCCACTGATGCCGAGCAAGGGGCCGGCAATCAAATTGCCAATCACCGAGCCGACGCAGCCGACCACGATGTTAAGGACGACGCCCATCGATGCATCACGTTTCATCAGGAGGCTGGCCAGCCAGCCAGCCACACCGCCAACAATCAACGCGATAATCCATCCCATAACGTGTCTCCCATGCCGGCAGCTGGTGCGCGAGAACTGCGCGCTGCGGTGCAAGGGGAGTGCCGCCAAACGACGACAGCCCGCAACGCCTTACGGGCAGAGCGGGCTTCCGGCGCGACGAATCGAAGCTGAAGTCAGTACTTAAGCTGGCGCTCGTAGAGGTCGCGGTAGTGCTGGATCTTCGTGACACGCAGCCCGTGCATCCCCGAACGATCGACGGCACGCTGCCATGAAGCGAACTCCTCCAGCGTCAGGCCGTACCGCGCGAGCGCTTCGTCAAGCGTCAGCAGCCCGCCATTGACGGCAGCGACCACCTCGGCCTTACGCCGCACTACCCAGCGCTTGGTCTGGGGAGAAGGCAGGTCAGCAAGCGTAAGCGGCTCACCAAGTGGGCCGATAACCTGCGCGGGGCGGATGTCCTGGTTCTCAATCATTGCTTGTCTCTCGCATCACCGCAGGGTGCGTCGGAGGGTAATCCTTTCGCGTCGCCCGGGCGGTTGGCTTGGTCGAAATCAACCTTTGCACCCAAGGCTTTAGGTTGCCCTAAAGTATCAAGGTTAACAACCGGTTCGCTATCGTCGAGAAGCGCAAAGTAACTTGCGGCCGCATCGCCGAAGCTGGCGGCTGCTTGCTCAATCGGCGCGTGCGATTCGGTTCGCAGCAACAGCCGCAGATCGCGCGCTGCGTTGAGCCGGGCGGTCAGCTCGCTCCATTCGAGCGCCCGCAAAGCCTCACTCGCGCGCCGCGCCGGTCGCTGCGCGAATCGCTCCTCACCCCCACCGGAGGTCGTGGCCCGCACGCGGGTGCGTTCTTCGGCGGGACGACCACCGGAAAGCGCGCCAATTTGCGCATTGAAAGGCTTGGCTTTCTCAAACATCATCGCCCCTCTTACCCAGAGTGCGTCAAAATCCGGTAAAAGGGGCGTTTACCCGGGCTTAGGAATAGTGCTGCTGGATCAGGCAAGATTATCTTGCTGCAATCGTGGACTGGATTGGCGCCACTGGCGAAGCGGGCCAAGGCTCGCTATATCGCGGCCCGCTCATGGACACCCCCACCCTCCTCGACACCGGCCTGATGCCCCCCAGCGACGCTGCCGCGCTGTTCGATCTGCCGCGCGCTGCGTCCGATTGCCGGATCGTTGTGGCGATGAGCGGCGGGGTCGATTCCTCAGTCGTCGCCGCGCTGGCCCATGCCAGCGGTGCAGAAGTGATCGGCATCACGCTCCAGCTGTATGATTATGGCGCCGCCACAGGCCGCAAGGGCGCGTGCTGCGCGGGCGACGATATCCGCGATGCGCGCGCCGTGGCCGACCGGCTCGGCATCGCGCATTATGTGTTCGACCATGAAAGCGCCTTCCGCGAAGAGGTGGTCGAACAGTTCGCCGACGAATATCTCGCCGGACGCACCCCGGTGCCCTGCATTCGCTGCAATATGGGCCCGAAATTCACTGACCTGTTCCGCATGGCGCGCGAACTGGGCGCGGATTGTCTGGCGACCGGGCATTATGTCCGCCGCGTGATGGGCGCGGACGGCGTAGAACTTCACCGCGCCTTCGATCCGGCCCGCGATCAGTCCTACTTCCTTTATGGCACCACTGAAGCGCAGCTCGATTATCTGCGCTTCCCCTTGGGCGGGATGCCCAAGCCGCAGGTGCGCGAGCTGGCTGAGGCGGCGGGGCTGCGCAACGCGGCCAAGCCGGATTCGCAGGACATCTGCTTCGTGCCCGATGGCAATTACGCCAAGATCGTCACCAAGGTGCGCCCCGAAGGCGCGGCCCCCGGCGCGATCGTCCACGCTGCCACCGGCGAGACGCTTGGGACACACAAGGGCATCGTCCACTTCACGGTCGGCCAGCGCAAGGGCCTCGAAATCGGCGGCCAGCCTGAGCCGCTCTATGTCATCGGCCTCGATGCGGCAGCGCGCGAAGTCCGGGTCGGGCCGAAGCGGATGCTGGCGGTGAACGCCGCGAGGGTGACCGAAACCAACCGCATCGGGCCGATGGGTGACGAACCGCTGACGGCCAAGGTCCGCAGCCTCGCCAAGCCGGTGCCCGTGACTCTGGAAGGTGTGCTCGGTGATGGCGCGGCGGTCACGATCCGCTTTGCCGAGCCGGAATTCGGCGTCGCTCCCGGTCAGGCGGCAGTGATCTACGCCGGTGACCGGGTGATCGGCGGCGGATGGATCGATTCTACCGAAAAGGTCGCCGCTTAAGCCTCGTAAGGCTCGAGCACGCAGCCATAGCCTTCGCGGTAGGTCGCGGTTGCTTCGGCCACCAGCGGGAAGCGAGCGGTGACGCTCTTCGCCTCGGGATTGTCGCGCAGGGTTACGGCTTCCATCCCGGCGAGCTTGTCCTTGCGGCAATCTTCAAGGCTGCGGCCCGCGACAAAGCGGCACGAACAGGCCACCCGCGCCGAATAGGCTGACGCGATGCTGCCATAGCCATTGATCGGCTCGCGAAACGCCCAGGCAGCCCCGCCCACACCGAGCGCGATGATCGCCAGCAGCCACAGTCCATAGCGGGGACGGCGGATCGCTGTGCGGGGGGATGATTTCGCCATTGCCAAGCCTTCGCGCATCGGGAATTGGGGCCGCATGACCCTTGGATCGCCTGCCCATAATCGCGCGGCCCTGCTAGCGCCAGCCCTGCTGATACTTGCGGCTTGCGGATCGACGCCGCCGGGACAAGCTCCCCTGTCCGAAGCCGCACTTGCCGCTGTGACCGTGGATGCTGGCGCGCCAAAGGATCAACTTGCCCGCTCGATCGACGATCTGTTTACGATGCCGGGCCTTGGCGAAACCCGCGCCGTGGTGGTGATGGCGAACGGGAAGCTCGCCGCCGAACGCTATGGCCCGGGTTATGACAAGGACACCCGCTTCATCAGCTGGTCGATGGCCAAGACGGTCACCGGCGTGCTGATCGGGATGCTGGTCGCTGACGGCAAGCTCAGCCTGGATGCCCCCGCGCCCGTCCCGCTATGGCAGCGCCCCGGCGATCCGCGCGCCGAGATCACCTTGCGCCAGCTGCTTCAGATGCGCAGCGGGCTGCGCCACACCGAAGCGGGCGATCCGCCCTACGAATCCTCCGAGGTCAGGATGCTGTTCCTCGACGGGCGCGACAATATGGCCAAGTGGGCGGAAGAGCAGCCGCTTGAGGCTGAGCCGGGCAAGCAGTTCGAATATTCCTCGAACACCAGCGTGATCCTGGCCGATATCGCCGCGCGCGCGCTGACGGCCAGCACCTCGCCCGATGCGCGGCGCAAGGCGGTGGCGGGTTATTTGCAGGAACGGTTGTTCGGCCCGCTCGGCATGACGTCAATGGTGCCCGAGTTCGATGCGAGCGGAACGTTGATCGGCGGCAGCCTGATGCACGCCAGTGCGCGCGACTGGGCGAAGCTGGGCGAATTCCTGCGTCTGAAAGGCCGCGCGCCCGGCGGCGAGCAACTGGTGCCGCAGCGCTGGGTCGAGGCAATGGTCACCCCCTCGCCCCGCAGCCCACATTACGGGTTCCAGACCTGGCTCAACCGTCCGATCCCCGGCACACCGGCGAGCGAACACCCGCTATTCCCCGACCGCGCGCCGCAAAGCCTGTTCTCGCTGATTGGGCATATGGGGCAATATGTGCTGGTCTCGCCCAGCCAGCGCGTGACGCTGGTGCGGCTCGGCCATTCGGATAGTGCCGAGCGCCCGCCGATGTTGCAGCAGGCAGCGGATGTGCTGGAGCTGTATCCAGCTCGCTAATTCCTCGTGCGCTCCCGCGCCCGATGATTGGCGCAAACCGCCTGAGACCCCCGCCTGCGCGGGGGATCACAGATGGAACATACCTTCGACCACAGTGACGCACGGCCCGCCGAGCCATGCCTTGTCGCCGTCAAGCCGCAGCATCAGATCGCCGCCGCGCGTGCTGGCCTGATGGGCGGTGAAGCTGTCACGCCCCAGCCGCTTGGCCCAATAGGGCGTCAGCACCGCATGGGCCGAGCCGGTCACGCTATCCTCGTCCACCCCGCCGCCGGGGACGAAGACGCGGCTGACGATGTCGGTGCGAGTTCCTGGCGCGGTGCAGATGAACTGGTCGATGCCCAAAGCCCCGAGCCCGCGAATATCGGGATCGAGCGCGCGGATTGCCGCTTCGTCTTCGAACAGGAAGATGTTGTAGCGGGTGTCGTTGCGCCACACCTCGATCGGCTCCGCACCGAGCAGCGCCACGGCCTCAGGATAGGCGCGCGGCGCGGTCGGAATCGCGGGCAGCGCCAGCGCGTAGCCTGCGCCATCACGCCGCACTTCAAGAATGCCGGATTTGCGGGTGCGGAATGTAACCCGTTCGCCGCCGTCGCGCGTCAGAAGGATGTGCCCGCTAGCCAGCGTCGCATGGCCGCACAGCGCGATTTCATAGGTCGGCGTGCACCAGCGCAGCTCCCAATCGGCCGCGCCCGTGGCGTCACGCACCACGAAGGCGGTTTCGGCAAACAGGTTCTCGGCCCCAATGGCGACCAGCACATCATCCGGCAGCCACTCATCGAGCACCATCACCGCCGCCTGGTTCCCGCCAAATGGCCGCGCGGCGAAGGCATCGACGTGCCAGTAGGGGATTGTCTGCGTCATCGGGGTGATCCTCAGGGGTAAAGCAGCGTGTCGGACCAAGGCGCGTCCGGCGCAGTGCGGATGAATTCGCGCCGGTCATGCAGCCGGTTGTCGCGGTCGATCCAGAATTCGATCCGGCGCGGGCTCAGGGTGAAGCCCGTCCAATGCGGCGGGCGCGGCACCTTGCCTTCGGCTTCGTGCGCGGCCCACAACTCCTGCACCCGGTCGAGATAGGTCTGGCGCTCGGGCAGCGGACGCGACTGGTCACTCGCTGCGCTGCCAACCTGGCTTTTGTAGGGGCGCGAATGGAAATAGGCGTCGGCGCGGGCCGGAGAGACCTCGATCAGCGGGCCTTCAATGCGGATCTGGCGGCGCAGGCTTTTCCAATGGAACAGCAGCGCGGCCTGCATATTGGCGCGGATGTGCTGGCCTTTGCGGCTTTCGGCATTGGTGAAGAAGGTGAAGCCCCCGCCGCCCATGCCGTCGGGGTTCTCGCCCGCACCGTGGCCCTTCAGCAGCACCATCCGAACAGACGGCGCCGCATCCGCAGTCGCCGTGGCGAGTGCCATAGCATTGGGATCGTTGATTTCGCCCACCTGGGCTGCCGCAAACCACTCTTCGAACAGATCAAACGGATCGCCGCCCGCAGGCAGCACGCTATCCGCCAACTGGGCATCGTCGAGAGGGGTTGCATCGGACATGGGCGCTGAGTTCCTTGGTGACTGGAGCAGCACATAGCTACGCGCGCGCAGCCGGAAAAGGCGCGTATCGTAAATTTCCCGTTGCCCGGGCATCACCCGCAAGCTTGCACACCGCGACTGTCTCACCTAGCTAATACGCCATGCGCGACCCCTACAGCACTCTTGGCATTGCCCGCACGGCGTCGGAGGCGGACATCAAGAGCGCCTATCGCAAGCTCGCCAAGGAGCTGCACCCCGACCGGAACAAGGACAATCCCCAGGCGTCGGAGAAGTTTTCCGATGCCACCCGCGCCTATGATCTGCTGTCGGACAAGGCGAAGCGCGCGCAATATGACCGCGGCGAGATCGACGGTGAGGGCAATCCCGCCAATCCCTTCGCCGGGATGGGCGCGCGGCCGGGCTATGGCCGGGGCGGCACCTATGGCGCCGCTGGGCCAGGCGCGGCCGACTTTGCGGGCTTCGGCGCGGATGATGTCGATCTCGGCGATTTGTTCGAAGGCCTGTTCGGCGGACGCGCTCGCCAGCAGCAGCCTCCGCCCAAGCGCGGCTTTGGCCGCCAGCCCCCGCCCCCCCCGCCCAAGCGCGGCGCGGACATCCATTACCGGCTCGCCGTTCCGTTCGTCGAAGCCGCCGCCGGACGCGATCAGCGTATCACGCTGGCCGATGGCAAGGCGATCAACCTGAAGCTACCCGCCGGCGTCGAAGACGGCACGATGATGCGCCTCAAGGACAAGGGCCAACCCGGCACCGGCGGCCATGGCGACGGGATCGTCATGGTCGAAGTCGGCAGCCACCCGTTCTTCCGGCGGGAAGGCGACAATATCCGCATGGACCTGCCGATCACCCTCGATGAAGCGGTGCGCGGGGCCAAGGTCAAATGCCCCACCGTCGATGGCGCGGTGATGCTGACGATCAAGCCGGGCTCTTCGTCCGGAACCGTGCTGCGGCTGGCCGGCAAGGGCTGGACGCGCAAGAATGGCAAGACGGTCGACGGCAATCCCGAGCGCGGCGATCAATTGGTGACAGTCGAAATCCAGTTGCCTGCCGATCTGGAGGCACTGGAACAACGGCTTGAAGGCTGGGTAGACACGGCCCGCCCGCGCGAGAAGTTCGGCCTGTAGGCCGGGCGCGCAAGGAGCCTGATATGAGCGCAGACAGCCGCGCGCAGCCCCAAGAACGCGAAGTCCGCTCGCTCTCCCCCGAAGCGCGCAAGCAGCGTGCCCGCCATGGCGAACGCGAACCCCGCAGCGGGATCATGGCGCGCCTCAAACAGGTGCTCGGGCCGGGCAGCCGCGTATTTGAAGTGGCAGGCCGCGTGCTCGCGGGCACGTATAATGAAGGCTTCATCCACGCCGGAAACCTCGCCTATCTGTCGATGGTGGCGATCTTCCCGTTCTTTGTGCTGGGTGCAGCGCTGTTTGAACTGATCGGCGGGCGCGAGAGCGCGCAGGGCATGATCGCGGCAATCGGGCTCGCCCTGCCGCCCACCGTTGCCGAGGTCATCGGCCCGGTTGCCGAAACCGTGATGAACGCGCGCTCGGGCTGGCTCTTGGGCATCGGCGCATTGGTCGCGCTGTGGACGGTATCGAGCCTGATCGAAACGATCCGCGACATCCTGCGCCGCGCCTATGGCACCAAGGCGCGGCTCGCGTTCTGGCGGTATCGCCTGCTGTCGGCGGGGCTGATCCTGGGCGCGGTGGTGCTGTTGATGATCTCGCTGTTCTCGCAGGTGGTGATCGGCGCGGCCCAGCAGGTGATTGAAGCGCGCTTGCCGCAACTGGGTGAGCTGATCGCGTGGCTGCGCTATTCGCGGATCGTCCCCGCGCTGGGCCTTGGCGGGTCGCTCTGGGTGCTGTTCGTGACGCTGACCCCCCGCTCCTATCGCGGCAAGGCCTTCCCGAAATGGCCCGGCGCGCTGTTCACGACGGCGTGGTGGGTTTCGGTCACCGCCGCGCTGCCGGTCGTGCTGCGCAATGTTTTCAGTTATGACGTTACTTATGGAAGCCTGGCCGGCACGATGGTGACGCTGTTCTTTTTCTGGCTCGTCGGCCTTGGCCTCGTTATCGGAGCGCAATTGAACGCAGCGCTGGCCGAGCCTGAAAAGCTAGCGGGCAGGCCCGCAGAGGAGACTACAGGATGAATGGTAACGCTGGATCCGGGCTGATGGCGGGCAAACGCGGGCTGATCATGGGGCTGGCCAATGACAAGTCGCTCGCGTGGGGCATCGCCAAGAAGCTGGCCGAGCACGGCGCGGAATTGGCGTTCTCCTATCAGGGCGATGCGCTGGCCAAGCGGGTAAAGCCGCTCGCCGCCGAACTGGGCAGCGATTTCACCTTTGAGTGCGATGTGTCGAAGATGGAGTCGCTGGACGCTGCCTTCGCGACCCTGAAAGAGCGCTGGGACAGCCTCGACTTCGTGGTCCACGCGATCGGCTATTCCGACAAGAACGAGCTGCGCGGCCACTATGTCGATACCAGCCTCGACAATTTCCTGATGACGATGAACATCTCGGCCTATTCGCTGGTGGCGATTACCCAGCGCGCGGCTGCGATGATGCCGGAAAGTGGCGGCGCGATCCTGACGCTGAGCTATTATGGGGCGGAAAAGGTCGTGCCGCATTACAACGTCATGGGCGTGGCCAAGGCGGCGCTGGAGACCAGCGTCAAGTATCTCGCCAACGACCTCGGCCCGAGGAACATCCGCGTGAACGCAATCAGCGCCGGGCCGATCAAGACGCTGGCGGCGAGCGGGATCGGCGATTTCCGCTACATCCTCAAGTGGAACGAGTTGAACGCGCCGCTGCGCCGCAATGTCACCATCGACGATGTTGGCGGGGCGGGGCTGTATCTCTTGTCCGACCTGTCATCGGGCGTCACGGGCGAGACGCATCATGTCGATGCAGGCTACCATGTGGTCGGCATGAAGCAGGAAGACGCGCCGGATATCGCCCTTTCTTAAGGGCTTCGGCGTAAGGCGCCCCCATGCGCACCGTTCTTGTCACCGGGTCTGCCGGGTTCATCGGCTTCCACCTCTCGCAATTGCTGCTGGAGGAGGGCTTCCGCGTCGTCGGCTTTGACGGGATGACCGATTACTACGACGTGCGGATCAAGCAGCGGCGGCACCAGATGCTGCTGCAACACGCGCACTTCACCTGCCTTGAGGGGATGCTGGAGGATTTCGAGACGCTCCACGCGCTTGCCTTGGCAGAAAAGCCCGATGTGATCGTGCACCTCGCCGCGCAGGCGGGGGTGCGGTATTCGCTTGAAAACCCGCGCGCCTATATCGACGCGAACCTCATCGGCACCTTCAATGTGATGGAATGCGCGCGCGAGCTGGGCGTGGATCATCTGCTGATGGCGTCCACCTCATCGGTCTACGGCGCGAATACCGAGATGCCCTTCGGTGAAGACCAGAAGTGCGACACCCCCCTGACCCTCTACGCCGCGACCAAGAAGGCGAACGAGGCCATGGCGCATTCCTATGCCCATCTGTGGAACCTGCCGACGACGATGTTCCGGTTCTTCACGGTCTATGGCCCGTGGGGACGACCCGACATGGCGCTGTTCAAGTTCACCCGCGGAATCCTCGAAGGCACCCCGATCGACATCTACAATGATGGGGTGATGTACCGCGATTTCACCTACGTCTCTGATCTGGTGCGCGGCATCCGGTTGCTGATCGACGCATCCCCCGTGCGGCCTGAGACGCCGGAGGACATTGCGCAAGGCGACAGCCTCTCCCCCGTCGCGCCGTTCCGGGTGGTCAATATCGGCAATGGCGAGAAGGTGCGGCTGATGGATTTTATCGAAGCGATCGAGGCCGAATGCGGGCGCGCGGCGGTGAAGAATTTCATGCCGATGCAGCAGGGCGATGTCCCGGCCACTTGGGCTGATGCATCGCTGCTCAAATCCCTCACCGGCTACGCCCCGCAAACCCCGTTCCGCGAAGGGGTAGCGCGGTTTGTCGCGTGGTACCGAGATTATTACCGGGTCTGAGGCTTACTTCGGAGGCGGGGGCAGCGCGCCTTCGCCGGGCAGATCGCCCTGCCGTTCGCGTTCGAGCCGCTGCATATATTCGCGCTCAATCATCTCGACCCGCTCCTGCTCGGCAGCAGCATCAGCGTCGATGGTGGATAGGCGTTCGGACCGTGCCTTTTCAATCAGCTGGCCGAACCGCACGCCGTCTTCCTCGGCCTTGTCCTTGTAAGCGGCTTCGATGAACTTCTGTGTGCAGCCGGTGAACCCGCCCGCGCCGGCCGGGCTACAGCTCATCGCGCCGAAATCGCCGACATACTTGATCTGATCGACCTGCCGCGCGAGCGACTGGTTGGCGGGATTGTCGCTGTAGCGCAGGTTGGAGGGGATACGGTACCGCTCTTCCTCGACCAGAATCTCGCATACCACCACTTCGCCCGGCTGAGCGACCGGGCATTCGGCCTCGCTATAGGCGATCACCATGTTGATCTTCTCATCCGCGCTCTGCGCAGCGGCGGGGGCCGATGCGGCAGCGAAGGCGGCGAGAACGGCGGCGGGGGCGAGCAGATGCTTCATGGCGCGTGATCCTTTGTCGGTGCGCGGGATATCGAAGGCTAGCAATGCCCGCGACCGGGCCTGCTTGTCTAGTCCGGCAGGACTGAACGCGCGGTGAAGCCGCAAGGCCTGCGTGGTTAGCGAAAAATTGAAATCTCTCGAGCTATGCAGCCGTATGGACGGGAAAATCGCAGTCGTGGGCTTGGGCTATGTCGGCCTGCCAGTCGCCGTAGCGCTGGCCGAGCGGCTTAGCGCGCGCGGCGTTGAAGTCACCGGCTTCGACATCGCCGCCCAGCGCATCGCTCAATTGCGCGCCGGACATGACGCGACCCGCGAGATTGATGACGCGCGGTTGGCGTCATGCGGTCTTGCCGTCAGCGATGATCCGGCGCTGCTGGAAGACGCGAGCCTGATCATCGTCACCGTCCCCACCCCGATCACCGAGGAACGCCGCCCCGACCTCACCCCCTTGGAGCGCGCCTGCGAAACCATTGGCCCGCGCCTTTCCAAGGGCACGCTGGTGGTTTTCGAATCGACCGTCTTCCCCGGCGTGACCGAAGATATCTGCGGCCCCTGGCTCGCCGCGCATTCGGGCCTCACGCAGGGCAAGGACTTCGCGCTCGGGTACAGCCCTGAACGCATCAACCCCGGCGATACCGTCCATCGGTTGGAGACCATCACCAAGATCATCGCCGCCGACAGCGCGCCCGCGCTGGCGCGGATGCGGGCGGTTTATGGCGCGGTGGTCGATGCAGGGCTACACGAAGCGCCCTCGATCAAAGTGGCCGAGGCGGCGAAGGTGATCGAGAACACCCAGCGCGATCTCAACATCGCGTTGATGAACGAAATTGCGCTGATCTTCGACCGCATGGGCCTTGCCACGCGCGATGTGCTGGCGGCGGCGGGGACCAAGTGGAACTTCCTGCCCTTCACCCCCGGGCTGGTCGGTGGGCACTGCATCGGAGTCGATCCCTTCTATCTGACGGCAGCGGCGGAAAAGCTCGGCTATCGGCCCGAGGTGATTCTCGCAGGGCGGCGGATCAATGATGCGATGGGGCAGGCGATCGCGCAGAAGGTCGTGAAGCTGCTGATCGCGGGCGGCGTGTCGCCCTGCCGCGCGCGGGTGGGCGTCATGGGGCTCACCTTCAAGCAGGACGTGCCCGATATCCGCAATTCCAAGGTGCCCGATATCCTCGCCGAACTGCGCGAATATGGGATCGAAGCGTTGGTGAGCGATCCACTCGCCGATCCCGCGGCGGCGGCCCATGAATATGGCATCACGCTCAGCCCGGCGGACGAGATGGTACAACTGGACGCGCTGGTGCTGGCGGTGAACCACGCGGACTACATCGCCAACCCCGCCGACCTGATCGCCCGCGTGCGTAGCGGCGGCGTGCTGGTTGATGTGAAGAGCGCGTTGGACCGTGAAGGCCTGCCGGAAGATCTGGTTTACTGGAGTTTATGAGGGAGGGTTAGGCTCTCCCCCGTTCGCCCTGAGCTTGTCGAAGGGCTGCATTTCCTTTTTGTCGGGACATCAGGAAAGAAGAACGGTGCTTCGACAAGCTCAGCACGAACGGAACTTCTTTCTCCCGCGATTTATAACCTCTCACTCACCTTGATCGCAAACCGGCACCCGAGCCGAATCGCCCCCGCCAGCAACGGATAGGCCGGTGCACGCTCTGCGCCGTTGGCCATCGCCGCGTCCAGGTGATCGCGCTCGTCAGCGCGGAAGGCTTCGATCATTTCGGCGAGTTCCGGGTCAGCCCCGGAGGCTTCGAGCTTTTCGAGCTGTTCGGTGTAATGCTTGTCGATCTCGGTTTCGACCGCCGCCGTGCAGGCCATCGCCGCTTCCGGGCCGAGCAGCGCGGTGAAGGCACCCAAGCCGTAACCTGCCGCCGACCAGAACGGATGCAGCGCCGTCGGACGCACACCGCGCCGGGTCAGCAGCGCGTCAAACTTGGCGCGATGCTCGGCCTCTTGCGCGGCCATGTGACGGATTTCGGCCGAATGCGGGCCGCGATCGCCCATGACAGCAAGCTGACCTTCATAGATGCGGGTCGCGCCGAATTCGCCGGCCTGATCGACCCGGATCATACGGTGGAGTTCATCGCGCTGCATTGTCGGCTCCTTCGTTTGCATCCCTACTTCCTATACGCCGCGAGCGCCACAATGGCCGCACCGCTGACGCTGGAAATCAGGAAATTGAACCCGGCAAGCGAGATGCCCCACAAGGTCCACGGGGCCAAATCGCAGCGGATTAGAGGCGCGGCATCGAAGTCCAGCACGTCGGCCCCCGCCATTGGCGCGGTGCAGGCGGTGATCCCTTCCCACCAGCCGTATTCGACCCCGGCATGAAAGCCGCCGATCAGCCCGGAGGTCAGGATCGCGAGGCCCGCAAGCGCGGTCCACACCTGCGGCGGCTTCATCACATAGGCGAGCAGCCCGATACCGACTGCGGCAAAATGGGGATAGCGCTGCCACCAGCACATCTCGCACGGCGGCAGGCCGAAGCCATATTGCGAGATATAGGCCCCGGCCAGCAACGCCGCCGGGACCAGCACGGCAAGCGCGCGGGCCTTACCCAGATTGTCCATCACGCGTCGCCCTTACGGTTTCGCCGGTCGGGGTGCCGGGCGAAGCGCCACGGTGCTCTTGGTGGTGCGGCGCAGGGTTTCCATCGCGTAATGCAGCTGGAAGTCCTTCACGCCCTGCTGTTCGAGCTGCGCGGCGGTGAGCTGGAAGCGCGGATCGGCGATCTTGTCCGCCTCCATCTCCTCGTCCTTGACTGCGAGTTCGTTGATCAGGTGGCCGCGCAAATCGCTCTCGCGGGTCTGGTACTTCATGCGCAGCACGTAATCCGGGTCAGAGATCTGCGGCACGGTGATGTCGGGACGGATACCGCCCTCCTGCACCGATTTGCCCGCCGGGGTGAAATACCGCGCAGTGGTGAGCTTGAGCGCAGCATCATTGCCGAGCGGGAGGAGGGATTGCACGCTCCCCTTGCCGAAGCTGCGCTCACCCATGACAAGCGCCCGGCGATGATCCTGCAACGCCCCCGCGACGATCTCGCTCGCCGAGGCCGAACCGGCGTTGATCAGCACGATCATCGGCACGCCCTCGGCCATGTCGCCGCGATAGACGGTTTCGGCATCGTAGAGCATCGTTTCGCCCCGCGCGCGGCCGCGCTGGCTGACGATCCGGCCATCGCTGAGGAACAGGTCCGACAGCGCCACCGATTCGTCCAGGCTCCCGCCAGGATTGTTGCGCAGATCGAGCACCAGCCCGCTCACGCGTCCGCCCGGCGCCTTCTTCTTGATGTCCTGCCACGCGGCAAAAACGTCCGCGCCGACATTGGCGGAGAATTCGTTGACGGTGATGATGCCGATATTGCCGGCCGCGACTTCGTGCGTGACCGGCTCAAGCTCGATCACACCGCGGGTCACATTAACTTCCAGCGGTTCTTCGCGGCCCGGACGGAAGATCGTCAGCTGGATTGAAGTTCCCTTCGGCCCGCGCATCTGCGCGACCGCATCGTCAAGCTTGGTGTCGACGATCAGCTTGCCATTGAGGTGCGTAATGAAATCGCCTGCCTTGACCCCGGCGGTTTCGGCGGGGCTGCCACGGAACGGCGAGACGACCTTCACCGCACCGTCCTCCATCACCACCGACAGGCCAAGGCCCGAATATTGCCCGTCGATCATCGTCTCCAGCCGTTGGAGATCGCCGCCATCAAGATAGGCCGAATGCGGATCGAGCGCCGCCAGCATCCCGTCAATCGCGCCGCGGATCAGCACGTCATCCTCGACCGGCTCGACATAGCTGGACTTCACCCGCTGGAACACCGCGAAGAGCTTGGCGAATTCGGGGCCGGCGCGGCCATCGACCTGGGCCATGGTTGCGGTGGTGGCGGGGATCAGCGCGACGGCTGTGACGAGCGCGGCGCTGCGCAGGAGAGCGGCGATTTTCATGGACGTTGCAAGGCTCCTTTGAAGGCCTAAGGTATAGGATTGCCGGTCTGAACGCCAGATGAGAGCGATTGCGCCGCGCCAAGCGTGCCCGCGCGGGACGGAGCGGACCGATGCCCCCTTCGGATGGCAAGACTTATTTGAGGTATTGCAGAGGGTTAACCGGAATTCCCTCGCGCCGCAGCTCAATCGTCACCGGCTCCGCTCCGCCGCTCGCCCGGCCCATCGGGCTGCCGCCGATGACCAGATCACCCACCGCGACCTCGACCTGCTCAAGCCCGGTGACAAGGCTCGTCCAGCCGCCGTCATGCTCAATGATGACGATTCGTCCGAACCCGCGATAGGCCCCGGCAAAGGCGATCCGCCCGCGGGCTGGGGCCACCACCTGTGCATCCTTCGCCGGGGCGAGGCTCAATCCGGTGCTGGCGATGCCGCTGGCGCGCTTGGCTCCGAAGCCGGTCAGCGTGCGGCCCTGCACGGGAAGCTGGAAATCGCGCGGCGGCGGGATGCTCGCACTGGGAGCGGGGGCAGGTGCCGCGGGGAGCGCGGCGGCGAGATCAGCAGGGCGCAGTACTGGTCCGGGCAGCGCGGCGAGTTCCTGACGCAGCGCCGCGACCTCGTCCAATTTGTCTACCAAGCCATCAAGATCGCGCGCTTCCTCGGCCAGCGCCAACGCGCGCTCGCCTTCACGCAACGCGGCTCCGCGCGCATTGCGGGAGGCGAGGCGCTGCTGGTTTTCGAGCGTGGCCAGTTCGCTGCGGCGCTGGCGCAGGGCGCTTTCGCCGCTGCGCATCTGATCGAGCGCGCGTGCCGCCTGCGCTTCGAGCGCGCGGCCGCGATCAAGTTCGCTGCGCAGCGCGGTGGTGCGGGCGCGGATCTGCGGCACGGCACTGTCCAGCACGGCGCGGACATGAACCACGTCCTTTAGCGAGCCCGGCTGCAACGCGGCGAGCGCCAGCGGGCGGCGAGCGGCGGTCTGAAGTGCGGCGGCAAGGCGGGCGGTCGGCTCCTGCTTCTTGGCCAGCCGCGCCGTCAGCGTAGCGCGGGCTTGCCGCGCGATGGTGAGCCGCGCGCGGGCGATTTCGATGTCGGCCTCGGCCTGCTGGATGCGGGCGGCGAGCGCGGCAGCCTCACTCGCGGTGCGGGTGGCAGCTTCGGTCGCGGCCTCGGCCTCGCGGGTCAGGCGCGCGGCGCGGCCCTTGGCAAGTCGGCTTTCGCGGGTCGCGCGGGCGAGCGCGGCTTCGGCCTCGTCTGGCGCGAGCAAGGCGATCGATGGCGCGGCCTGTGTTTCAGGCAAAGCCAGCGCCAGCGCTCCGCCGACGCCAAGCATGGCAAGCAGGGTGAGGATGATCGGCCGCGGCATGGCGGTGTCATGCCCGATGATAGGGATGCCCTGCAAGGATCGTGGTGGCCCGGTAGAGCTGTTCGATCAGCATCGCCCGGGCGAGCATATGCGGCCAGGTTGCCGGGCCAAAGGCGAGTAGCAGGTCGGCAGAGGCGCGTTCGGCGTCAGAATGCCCATCCGCCGCGCCGAGCATGAAACGCGTCTCGCGCACGCCCTCGTCCCGCCAGCGCCCCAGAAGTTGGGCGAAATCCTCCGACGTCATCGCCTTGCCGCGCTCATCCAGCAACACGGTGCGGCAAGGGGTGAGCGCATCAGCCACCTTGCCCGCGCCGGTATCGGGCCACTCGGTGAGCTTGAACGGCCAAGTCATGCGCTTGGCATAGCGATCCACCAGCTCACCCTCAGGCGAGCGGCCAATCTTCCCACGCGCGATGATGTGCAAAAGGATGACACGCCCCCAAAAGAAGCGGAGCCAAACGGCCGCGTAGCGACCGCAAGGGCGACCGCCCGCCCGCAGCGACGCGACCTTCAGGTCGCATGAGCGAGGATTTCGCAGCCCGGATGGGCTGCGGAACTCAAATCACGCTCTTCCCTGCGTCGGCTCACCACCCTCGAACGACCACATGCGTTCAAGGTTGTAGAAGGTGCGCACTTCGGGGCGGAACAGGTGGACGACCACGTCGCCCGCGTCGATCAGCACCCAGTCGGCAGCCGGGAGGCCTTCGATGCGCGCATGGCCGAAACCGGCTTTCTTGATCTCTTCGGCCAGCTTCTGCGCCATCGACGCCACTTGCCGGGTCGAGCGGCCGCTGGCGATCACCATGTGATCGGCAATCGAGCTTTTGCCCTCAAGCGGGATGGTGACGATCTCCTGCGCCTGATCATCGTCAAGCTGCGCGAGCACCAGCTGGTGCAGGGCATCAGTAGCCATTTCAGGCTTGCCCAGCGACGTGGCTGTGGTGGCGGCAGCTTGCACTGCGCCAAGCGGAAGGGAAGCGACAAGGGCCTCGGTCATCGGCAATCGGGTATCTCCAGAGTTTGAGGTCAATGCAGGCCAC